>NZ_JBLKDI010000016.1:0-125686 GCF_047530715.1 Enterobacter sp. 04-C-12-SI-ECC | reverse complement strand
CCTGGCGGCTTTAGCGCGGTGGTCCCACCTGACCCCATGCCGAACTCAGAAGTGAAACGCCGTAGCGCCGATGGTAGTGTGGGGTCTCCCCATGTGAGAGTAGGGAACTGCCAGGCATCAATTAAGAAGAACCCCGTACCGAAAGGTGCGGGGTTTTTTGCTTTGTGCGCCGGAAAATACCGGGTGGCGGCACCGCCTGACCGTGCCTACAATTGTTAAAACGATTTTAACAATGGTGCCGCTTTGACACGTCCCTTTAATTACCAACAAGATTTTGCCAACATTAATTTCCGTGACCATGCAGAGCTGTATCAGGTGGGGCGGGGAGAGCAGGGTGTGCTCATGGTGGAACCTTACAAAAGCGAGATCCTTCCGCACTGGCGATACAAAGATGCTGAAGTTGCAGCGCGATCGGCAAAAGAAATTTACGCCCTGTTTGAAGAATATCGTCAGCAAAACGACTTTGTGGGTATGGATATGGCGCGTAAATTCATTCAGATGGGCTATACGCGCGCCAGGCGATACGCCAATCATAAAGGCGGTAAAAAGTACGATGAGAAGCGCCAGGTAAAACCGCTGGATTGCGATCCCGTAAAAGCCGAAGCCGCCGCGGTCTTCAAAAAGTGGTGGGATAAAATTCGTGCAGATGAAGATTATTTGCAGCGAAAAAAGGCGCATCAGCAGAAGTGGGGATAATTACTACGTCCGCTAATAATTCGATACCTGATCGAGTTCACAAAACGTAATGAAACATATTGGAAACATTTTATTTACCTAACGATTCGTTTTAAATCCGGTTTTACTGTTTGTGGGCAATGGCCCGCAATGTGAGACAGAGGATTTTAAAATGACAGAAACCGTAGCCAGTGCAGATACGGATAACACCAATTTGGCAGGTAAGGATACCCGTCGTCGGGTTTGGGCAATCGTTGGGGCCTCCTCGGGGAACCTCGTAGAGTGGTTTGATTTTTACGTCTATTCATTCTGTTCACTCTACTTTGCGCATATCTTTTTCCCGTCCGGGAATACCACCACTCAGCTTCTGCAAACCGCAGGCGTTTTTGCCGCCGGGTTCCTGATGCGCCCGATCGGTGGATGGCTGTTCGGCAGGATCGCAGACAGAAAAGGGCGCAAGACCTCCATGCTCATCTCCGTATGCATGATGTGCGTCGGCTCGCTGGTGATTGCCTGCCTGCCCGGATATGACACTATCGGAACATGGGCACCCGCGTTGCTGCTGCTGGCACGTCTGTTCCAGGGGCTGTCGGTCGGTGGGGAATACGGCACCAGTGCGACATACATGAGCGAAGTGGCGGTTGAAGGCCGAAAAGGTTTCTATGCATCATTCCAGTATGTGACCCTCATTGGCGGACAGCTGCTGGCATTACTGGTTGTGGTGATCCTGCAACAAATCCTTAGCGATGAAGATCTGCACGCCTGGGGCTGGCGCATCCCGTTTGCTATGGGCGCTGCCCTGGCGGTTGTCGCCCTGTGGCTACGCCGTCAGCTTGATGAAACCTCTCAACAGGAGGTCAGGGCGCTGAAAGAGGCGGGCTCGATGAAGGGGCTCTGGCGAAACCGCAAAGCATTTTTGATGGTGTTAGGTTTTACCGCCGCGGGCTCGCTAAGTTTCTATACCTTTACCACCTATATGCAAAAATATCTGGTTAACACCACGGGCATGCATGCAAACGTTGCGAGCGTCGTCATGACGGTGGCGTTACTCGTCTTTATGCTTATCCAGCCGATTGTCGGCGCGCTGTCGGACAAAATAGGTCGCCGCACCTCCATGCTGATCTTTGGCGGCATGCTCACCCTGGGTACCGTTCCGCTTTTGACTGCGCTACAGCAGACAACGTCGCCGTATGCCGCTTTCGCGCTGATCATGGTGGCACTCATTATTATCAGTTTTTACACGGCAATCAGCGGCATTTTGAAAGCGGAAATGTTTCCCGCACAGGTGAGGGCGCTGGGTGTTGGCCTCTCTTATGCGGTCGCGAATGCCCTGTTTGGCGGTTCGGCGGAGTATGTCGCGCTATCGCTTAAGTCGTGGGGCAGTGAAACGACCTTCTTCTGGTATGTCACCGTAATGGGAGCGCTGGCGTTTATTGTCTCGCTGATGCTGCATCGCAAAGGAAAAGGTATCCGCCTTTAATAATGTGCCATCTGCCAGACGGCGTAGCCGGTTGTTGCGCCGGCGACATCCCAGGCGAAATCTTTCCAGCTCCAGCCGCTCCCTGCGGGGCGGCTATCCCATAGTTCTTTTGATGCCCCAAGGCCCACTGAGAACATCAACCCTATCGCCGCGCTACGGTCCCGGCTGTATCCCTGATGCTGCGCGTACTCATTACCGGCTGCAGACAGCATAGCGGAAGCGAGGAAGTGTTGTGCTTTGTCCTGACCGGACCAGCTATCATTGGCCATATGACTGCAGCCAGTCAGAAAGAAAGCGCTCAGTAACAGAGGAATACGCATCAACGGGCTCCATAAAAAAGCCCTGCGGGTAACAGGGCCTGGACATTACAGAATTCGGCTGATAAGTCGGTCAATACGGATACGACGCAAGCGGCGAATCAGCTTGCGAACTTTCACCGGATAATCGGCAATGCTCTGCAGCTCGCGGTAATGATTAACCACCGTGGTGTGCGTGCGAATCAACTCCAGTTCACGCTCACGCTGTGCGGCTAACTCATGCTGCGGGTCATGGATCAGGATCGCGTTTTCCAGATCCAGTCTCCACGCGCGCGGGTTCAGGTTGTTACCGGTCAGCAGCATCCACTCATCGTCGACCCACATACCTTTCAGATGGTAACTGTTGTCTTCATCTTTCCACAGACGCACAACCAGCTGGTCAGTATTTACGTAATACTGTAAACGGCTCAGGAAGCGGCGCAGGTTAATTTCATAAAGATAAGGCAGCGCACCGATGATTTTGAACGGCTGATCTTCAGGTATGAAGAAGTCGTTCGCCGTTTTATCCCCGACGATAATTTCCACTTTTTTACCATCGCGCAGCAGCTGAATGATATTACGCACCAGTACGGCAGGAAGGTTAAAGTACGGCGTGCAGATGGTGAGCTTTTGCTCCGCGCACGGCATCAGATGGAAGATCGTTTTATTCAGCAGGCTTGATTTGCCAAGCCCAACCAGCGGGGTAACGGATAACTCTTCGTTGTTAGCGTCGCCCTGAAAATGGTAAACAGCATCGCGCAGCTCCTGGCGGAAGGCGCGAACATCGTTTTTGATTTCCGGGCTCTTAGGGCGCTCGGGATCGTCAAGGCGATTAACGCCACGGCCATGTACCAGGTTTTTATCAACCCAGTTAAACATGATATCGGCCATCTGAGGATTACGGATCAGATGGTAGCGGTCATAGCGATATTTATCGAGCTGATGAAGGTAGACATCATTGAGGCTTGCGCCGCTGTAAAGCACGCTGTCATCGATGATGAACCCTTTAAAATGAAGGACGCCGAGCGCTTCTCGGGTATTCACCGGGACGCCATAAACAGGTACATCGACGCCAGGATTTTCCTGTGCCGTGCGGCAATACCAGTCTGCATTGGTGTTTGAAGCAGCCGCGCCAATACGGCCACGCTGGGCGCGATGCCAGTCAACCAGCACGCGAACATCCAGTTCCGGACGCAGACGCTTGGCTTCATAGAGCGCGTTCAGGATCGCGCGCCCGCCTTCATCTTGTTCAAGATACAGGGCCACAATGCAAATGCGTCGCGTGGCACTGGCAATCTTTTCCAGAAGCGTCTCCCGAAAATGAGCGGGAGCGTAAAAGAACTCTACATCATCAACTGACTGAGAAATCTTCGGTAGTTGAGCAAGGTGTTGTTGATGTTTATTACGCTTAAATTTTGACAACATCACAGTGCGTTTCTTCTCTGTTCATTGAAGGGTTGTCTGTACCATGCAAACAACATAAGCGGACAATGATACCACCAGTCCCGTCCAAAGTGGGTAACATTTCCAGTAGCTTACTCGGGTTTGTCTGCCGGTGTCAGGCCAAGGGATAAGGCGACAATACCTTCGTCCAGCTGAATATCAACGTCAAATCCGAGTTTTCGCGCCAGGGTCACCATACCGCGATTGTTCGGCATAGTAATGCCATTCAGGCGTAACAATCCGTGATCTCGCGTATAACTGATGAGTTTTTCCAGCAGTCGTCTGCCCAGACCCAGGCCTTTAAGATCGGAGCGCACCAGCACAGCAAATTCCGCGTCAATGTTATCCGGGTCAGAAATTGCGCGCGTCACGCCGAGGATCTCATCGCCCCGATCGGAACGTCGAACGGCCACAAACGCCATCTCTCGATCGTAGTCGATCTGGGTCATATTGGCTAAATCATCGTGGGTAAATTCGTTGATTTCGCTAAAGTAGCGATAATAGAGATCTTCTTTCGTAACCTGAGAAATAAAGGCACGCAGCTGCGGTTCATCTTCCGGCAGAATAGGGCGGAACAGGGCGCGTTCCCCATTCTTCATCTCGACCCACTCCTCCAGCTGCAGAGGATACGGACGGATCGCCAGGCGGCTCTCTCTGTCCCCTTCAAATGGCGCGATATCCAGCGTTACATCCAGCGCCGTAAACTCAGTGCCGGAGGCGAGCAGCGGATGGATATCCAGCCGCTGAATCTCCGCACAATCTACGACCAGGTTAGACACCTGCACCAGGAACTGACTCAACCCGGCAATATCGAGCGGACGCAGGGCGCTGCGGCCACGGATCTTTTTGCTTTTAATCGCCTGAATGATCAGATAGCGCGCCAGATTCATGTTCAGCGGCGGTAGCGCCACCGCGGCCTGTTCCTCTGGACGCCACTCAACGCCGCCTTCCCCCAACATAATGAGCGGGCCGAAGACAGGATCGTGTTCAACCACCACCCGCAGTTCCTGGGCGCCCGCGCGGTGAGCCATGCTTTGCACCAGCAGTCCGTAGATCCGAGCCTGCGGCCAGGCCATTTTGACGCGATCGAAAATGGCATCGGCTGCCTGCTGCACCTCCGTTGCCGTACGCAGGTACAACATGACTCCCTGAACGTCAGACTTATGCGAGATATCGGGGGAACGAAGCTTAAGGGCGACCGGGTAGCCAATCTGTTCGGCTATATGTACGGCCTCAGCGCTGTCGCTGGCGATCCAGGTTGGCAGAGTTTGCATCCCGTAGCTGCCCAGTATGGGCTGCACTTCATGCGTATCAAGCGAGGTCGCGCCTTCTTCAATGGCCTGCTGTAACAGCCGATGAACGTCGACGGTGTTCGCCGTCAGGTTTCCGGGCAAGGCAGGTGTCTCACGCAGCTGTTTCTGGTTGCGGCGATATTCCACCATATGCATAAATGCCGTGATGGTGCCTTCCGGCGTGCGGTAGGTTGGCAGTCCGGCTTCACTGAACAAGCGTCGCGCCTCCTGAGAGGAAAACTCACCGCACCAGTTGGTCAGCAGGGTGACATATTTGCCGCGCGGATGATTTCGTACCGCCTCAATCAGCGCCCGCGCGCTTTCACTGCCCGGCGCGGCCGCGCTGGGGGAGTGGATAATCATCAGCGCATCGAAATCCTGGCTGTCCAGCAAAATGGAGATTGCCCTGATATAGCGATCGCTGCTGGCATCATCGCGCAAATCAAGCGGATTGCCGGGCGTCACGCTTGCCGGAAGCGCCTCTCTGAGGCGTTGCAGCGTCTCTTCACCCAGCGTGGCCAGCTTGCCGTTACGCAGCCAAAGCTCATCCAGCGCCAGCGCGGCAGGGGCCGCGCCATTGCTGACAATCATTAACTTCTCGCCGCGCAGCGGACGCATGTGGCTCAACGTCTCAACGGCGGAAAAAAGCTCGTGTGTATCCTGCACCCGCAGCAACCCCGCGCGCTGAATGGCAGCATCCCAGGCCGGATCCATACCGGAATGAGACTGCAGCAGACGCTGCGCCGCAGGGCTGCGACCGCTTTTGATAACGAGGATCGGTTTATTGCGCGATGCGCTACGCGAAGCGGAAACAAAACGACGGGCGTCGCTCAGGTGCTCAAGATAAAGGAGAATTGCGCTGGTTTTGCTGTCTCGCGCCAGGAAATCCAGCAGTTCGTCAACGTCAATATCCAGGCTGTCGCCCAGAGCAATGAAGTAGGAGAATCCCATTTCACGCTGCTGCGCCCAGTCAAGGATGGTGTTTGAGACCGCAGCCGACTGCGAGATAAACGCCAGCTTGCCTTTACGGATCGGCACCGGGGAGAAGCTGGCGTTCAGCCCCTGCCAGGGCGCGAGCAGACCCAGGCTGTTCGGCCCGAGAATGCGCATCTGATAGCGGCTGGCGCAGGCCAGCAGTTCGGGCTGCTGTTCAGGCGGAGACGAGAGAATAATGCAGGTTTTACACCCTTTCTTGCCGAGTGACTCCAGCAGTTCCGGATTGCGTTTGGCGTTTGTACACAGAACGGCGAGATCCGGTACGAAAGGCAGGCTCTCCACGTCCGGCCAGGCAAGTACGCCCTGAACGGCCTTATAAGACGGCGTGACGGGCATAACGGGACCGTTAAATCCTCCGGCTAGCAGGTTGCGCATCATCAGATAGCCTGCACGATCCGGTTTCATTGATGCGCCGATGACGGCAATGGATTTAGGACGGAGTAGCGCTTCTAACCCTCTCTGGCTCATGCAGGCCTCCTGTGAATGCAAGCGACCTGATGATTTTAAACGCTTTCTGTCTCCGTTGCTGTGATGCTGCCCTTATGAACGGTTTTTCCCGCCAGATAGCGCTCCCGGAAGCATGAGAAATGGTTGCCCAGGGCACCAGCTGCAGCGGTATCTCCTGCTAAATCCAGTAGCGCAATGGCTACTTCGGCAGTGCAGTATTGCCCGTCAGCATGCGCTTCGCGCAGGCGGTAGGCCGAGACGCGGGAAAGATCGACAGAAATAACCGGCAGAGCGTCGAGGTAAGGGCTTTTGCGAAACATTTTCCGCGCTTCGGTCCAGGTACCGTCCAGCATAATAAACAGCGGTGGTTTGCCTGATGGCGGCGCGGTAAGGACCTGACGCTGTTCTCCCGCATAAGATGCCGGGAAAACCACCATCGGCTGGTAGTCCGGGCTTGCCACCAGGTCGAGCAGAGCCTGAGGTGGCTCAGTGCGCGACCACTGAAACGCGGCGGTATCCGGCAGAATATCGGCAATAAGACGCCCCGTATTACTGGGCTTCATCGGCTCGGTATCGAACATGACCAGACAAAAGCGGCTCTCCGCAGTACTTGGGGCCAGCGTCTCGCACAGACACACCTTCAGCGGCAGCAGGCAGCGCTGACAGCGACGTATGCGATTGCCACGAGCAAGAAAGGGGCGAGTCGCGCGCGCAAGGCGTTCGGCGCGTAATTTAAGGACAGCGTTATCAGTCATGGGCGAAATGGAGGAAAAACCCTATTTTCGCAGAGGCGGGAACGGGGCACAAGGTGTGCCCCGGGAATGTTACAGCGATTCGTTTAACCAGCTATCAAAAGGTGCTTTTGGAACCGCACCGTTGAGCATATCGATCACTTCACCATTTTTGAAAATCATGATGGTCGGGATACTGCGAATACGAAAACGTGCGCTTAGCTCGCGTTCGGCCTCGGTATTAACCTTAACGAACCGCATTTTTCCGCTGCGCTCTTCGGCCACATCTTCGAAGATTGGCGCGAAGCTGCGGCACGGACCGCACCATGGCGCCCAGAAATCGACCACCACCGGGAGATCGTCCTTGAGGAGTTTGTCCAGCGTAGCACCCGTCGCGTTAATGACATCGCCATCAAACAATTCATGGCCACAACGTCCGCATTTCGCACCGTCATCCATCCGATCGTCCGGAATGCGGTTTAAAGCCTGACAGTTGGCACATACGGTATTCATAACTAACCTCTGATAGAGCCGTGGGACAGCGGCAGAACGCCGATAATGTTTCTGATATGTTACATATTATCAGTGAGCCTGTATGAAACGACAATGCGTTTTATTCAATGGGAACAATAGTCACAGGCTTTTGTACGAAATTATGGCTATGCGCTGGCACATCGGGTAATCTGCGCGCTTCGCGCAGCGCTGGTGGAGAAAAGCATGAACGACGAAATGAAAAACAAAAGCGGCAAGGTCAAAGTGATGTATGTCCGCAGTGATGATGACTCTGATAAACGCACCCAAAATCCGCGTACCGGAAAAGGTGGCGGGCGTCCAGCGTCCTCTCGTGCAGACGGTGGCCGTCGCCCCGCCCGCGATGACAGAAATAACCGCGGTGATGACCGCAAACGTGATGACCGCAAGCGTGACGATCGCAAGCGCGATGACCGTCCGCGTGATGACTTCTCACGTGATAACGCCTCTCCGTGGCGCACCGTTTCTCGCGCCCCTGGCGATGAGACGCCGGAAAAAGCCGATCACGGCGGTATCAGCGGTAAAAGCTTTATCGACCCGGAAGTGCTGCGTCGTCAGCGCGCGGAAGAGACCCGTGTATATGGCGAGAACGCCTGCCAGGCGCTGTTCCAGAGCCGTCCTGAGTGTATTGTCCGCGCCTGGTTTATCCAGAGCGTGACCCCGCGCTTTAAAGAAGCGCTGCGCTGGATGGCGGCGAACCGCAAAGCCTACCACGTGGTTGATGATGCTGAACTGACAAAAGCGTCCGGTACCGAGCACCACGGCGGCGTCTGCTTCCTGATTAAAAAACGTAACGGCACGACAGTTCAGCAGTGGGTCAGCCAGGCAGATGCCGATGACTGCGTGCTGGCGCTGGAAGACGTGGGCAACCCGCACAACCTGGGCGCAATGATGCGCAGCTGCGCGCATTTTGGCGTGAAGGGCGTGCTGCTGCAGGATGCCGCGCTGCTGGAATCCGGCGCCGCGATCCGTACTGCGGAAGGCGGAGCCGAGCACGTACAGCCGATCACCGGCGACAGCGTTCTGGATGCCCTCGAGCAGTTCCGTAAAGCGGGCTATTCCATCGTGACCACATCCAGCCATGCCGGTACGCCGCTGTTTAAAGCGACGCTGCCGCGCAAGATGGTGCTGGTGTTGGGTCAGGAACGCGATGGTCTGTCTGATGCGGCGCTCTCCAGTTCGGATCTGAGCGTCTCCATCGACGGGACGGGCAATGTGGAAAGTCTGAACGTATCCGTTGCGACCGGCGTGCTGCTGGCCGAGTGGTGGCGTCAGAATAAGGCATAAGCCTCTTATGTGCCGGGCCTGACCCGGCACATTCAAACCCTACTCGCTCTCTGCCGGTAACACAGGCATCCAGTCAATTGGCGTTTCGCCACGTTTTTCCAGCCATTCATTTGCCAGAACAAAATGATTACTGCCAAAGAAACCGCGATGGGCAGAAAGCGGTGACGGGTGCGGTGCCTTCAACACGTGATGACGCTGACGATCGATAATTGCCCCTTTCTTCTGCGCGTGAGAACCCCAGAGTAAAAACACGACCCCTTCACGATGCTCGTTGATAAGGCTGATAACTTTATCGGTAAAGGTTTCCCACCCTAGGCTGGCGTGCGAGTGCGCCTGGCCCGCCCGTACGGTGAGCACCGTGTTCAATAACAGCACGCCCTGGCGCGCCCAGCTTTCCAGATAACCGTGGTTGGGGCGGGTAAACCCGGGCACGGTTCCCTCAAGCTCTTTATACATGTTGAGCAGAGAAGGGGGGATCGCCACGCCTGGGCGTACGGAAAATGCCAGCCCGTGCGCCTGCCCAGGGCCGTGATAAGGATCCTGGCCCAGAATGACGACTTTCACATCGCTCAACTCGGTATAGCGAAACGCGTTGAATACATCTTTTTGCGGCGGATAAATCGTTTGCCCGGACTGACGCTCAGCGGCAACGGTACTGAGCGTATTGATAAAATAAGGCTGCTGCTTTTCTTCTGCCAGCACGTCATGCCAGGTTAAAGGTGTCGTCATGTCGCTCTCCTGCGAATCTCAATCTGTCACTAGCTTACCTGTTTAACGCTTGTGAGCAAAATTACGCGCTGAAATGCGTGCTAAGTCGTTAAATTTATTTTGAAATGATGCAGATTAAGTTGAGTTGATGGGGGTATGAAATTGATCTAAAGCAATAAATTCAAACCACACACTTTATGTGGTTGGTGTTTTTGTTGATTTAAATCAATAAATCGCCGTGGTGTGAATGATATATATACACACAAGAAACAATGGTTTTACCAATTGGCCGCGTAAGGCCAGCATCAGTTAATGTAGCCTAAGGGAGGCAACACATGATTACAGGTATCCAGATTACCAAAGCGGCAAATGACGATCTGCTCAACTCTTTCTGGCTGCTGGACAGCGAGAAAAATGAAGCGCGCTGTGTGGTTGCGAAAGCGGGTTTTGCTGAAGATGAAATCGTACCGGTGAATAAACTGGGCGAAATCGAATACCGTGAAATCCCAATGGAAGTGCAGCCGGAAGTGCGCGTTGAAGGGGGTCAGCACCTGAACGTTAACGTGCTGCGCCGCGAAACGCTGATGGATGCCGTTGAGCACCCGGAAAAATACCCACAGCTGACTATCCGCGTGTCTGGTTATGCGGTTCGCTTTAACTCACTGACTCCAGAACAGCAGCGCGACGTTATCGCCCGTACCTTTACTGAAAGCCTGTAAGGCTTCAGCCACGGGGGGGGAACAAAAAAGCCGGGGATTACCCCGGCTTTTTCTTACTCTTCAGTCTTCGTTTCCTGCGCGGCAGCGCTTGGCTTACGACGCTTACCAATGTTTTTGGTATCGCGGTGGCGCTGCTTCACGCGCGGCTTCTCTTTTTCTTTCTCTTTTCTCTCAGCACGTTTCGCGAGCGCTTTCTTGGACGGTTTACCCGTCATTTTTTCACTCGGCGCACGTGTGGTTGGGCGCAAGCCATCAATAACGCGCGCTTTCAGCGGCTCGTCAACATAGCGGCCAATTTTCTGCAGCAGCAGGTAGTCATGCGCTTCAACCAGTGAAATTGCAATCCCTTTGCGACCCGCGCGACCGGTACGGCCAATGCGGTGCAGGTAGGTATCTCCGCTGCGCGGCATATCGAAGTTAATGACGTGGCTCACGTCAGGGATGTCGATCCCGCGGGCGGCAACGTCTGTTGCGACCAGCACGTTAACGCGGCCATCGGTCAGGCGCTTAATGCCTTCGGTACGCTTGATCTGCGCCATCTCACCTTCAAGATAGCAGTTGTTGATCCCGGCGTTGCGCAGCATTTCAGCCAGCTCGTGCACGCGCTCGCGCTTACGCACAAACACGATAGTGCGGGTGGCGTCTTCCTGCTTCAGCAGGTGCTTGAGCAGCTCAACCTTATGCTCAAGGTTGTCCGCACGGTAATACCACTGGTGGATCTTTTTACGCTCTCGCGTAGATGGCGTCGCAGAGACTTCCACCGGATCTTCCAGCAGACGCTCTGCGAAGTCTTTAATCGCATCCCCTTCAAGGGTGGCAGAGAACAGCATCGTCTGGTTACGCCAGCGCGTTTCACCTGCAATATGCTCGATATCCTGCGCAAAGCCCATGTCCAGCATGCGGTCCGCTTCGTCGAGGATCAGCGTTTCTACCGCGCGGCAGTCGAAGTTTTCTTCTTTAATATACTGCAGCAGGCGGCCCGTCGTCGCGACGACGATGTCCTGGTTTTCGCTGAACACTTCGGCGTGGTTCATATACGCAACGCCGCCGGTGATGGTGGCGATATCCAGATGCGTATTCGCTGCGAGTTCACGCGCGTGATCGGCAACCTGCATGGCCAGCTCGCGCGTAGGCGTCAGGATCAAAATACGCGGCGGGCCAGATTTTTTACGTGGAAAGTCGAGCAGGTGCTGCAACACAGGCAGCAAATAGGCTGCTGTCTTCCCCGTGCCGGTTGGCGCAGAACCGAGCACATCGCGGCCCTCAAGCGCAGGCGGAATGGCCGCTGCCTGAATGGCGGTCGGGCGTGTAAAGCCTTTGCTCTCAAGAGCATTGAGCAGGCTTTCATCGAGTTCAAGTTCGGAAAAAGTCGTTACAGTCATGTTCTACCTCTGTGTGGGGCGCTGATTATAGACGTTACGGCTGTAATCTTCATCTGTTTGTATGGATATCGCTTTGCGGCCACTTCGCTTTCCCCTATGCTACTCCAGTTTCACTTAGAAGGTTGCCCTGACATGTCTCAACTCAAAGCGCAGCTGCGCCGCGATGGTTTTACGTTTAAACAATTTTTTGTCGCTCACGATCGCTGTGCCATGAAAGTCGGTACAGACGGCATTTTACTGGGAGCATGGGCACCTGTCGCAGGTGTTAAGCGTATTCTTGATATCGGTACCGGCAGCGGGCTGGTGGCCTTGATGCTGGCGCAGCGTACTGAAGAGCATGTCACTATTGATGCCGTTGAGCTGGATGCGCAGGCCGCAGGGCAGGCGGGTGAAAACGCGGCCGAGTCCCCCTGGGCTGACCGGATAACCGTTACGTGCGCGGACGTGCTGGCCTGGGCGCCAGAGCAGACGGCGCGTTACGATCTGATTGTCAGCAACCCCCCTTACTACGAGCCCGGCGTGGAGTGTGGTACACCGGAGCGTGAACAGGCGCGCTATACCGGTTCACTCGATCACAAAGCGCTGCTCGTCAACGCGGCTGAACTTATCTCAGAAGAGGGCTTTTTCTGCGTGGTGCTGCCAGAAAGTACGGGCAACACGTTTATCGCTACCGCGCAGGAGATCGGCTGGACGTTACGTTTGCGAACTGACATCTCTGATACGGAAGGCCGATTGCCGCACCGCGTGCTGCTGGCGCTTTCGCCAAAAGAGGGTGAGTGTTTTAATGACCGTATGGTGATCCGTGGGCCAGACCAGCGTTATTCCGAAGATTACACGGCTCTGACCCAGGCGTGTTATTTGTTTATGTAAACCTGCGGGGCGAGTATCGACGGGCCGGACTCAGCAAGCCGATCCGGGTAGTCGAGTGTGTAGTGCAAACCGCGGCTCTCTTTACGCATCATCGCGCAGCGAACAATCAGCTCGGCAACCTGCACCAGATTGCGCAGCTCCAGCAGATTATTGGAGACGCGGAAATGGGCATAATATTCATCAATTTCCTGCTGCAGCATCGTAATGCGGCGCAACGCGCGTTCCAGACGTTTCGTGGTGCGCACAATCCCAACGTAGTCCCACATAAACAGCCGCAGCTCGTGCCAGTTGTGCTGGATCACCACCAGCTCGTCCGGGTTCTCCACGCGGCTTTCATCCCAGGCCGGTAAACGCTCTGTTTCACGGGCGTAAGGCATGCGCTTCGCGATGTCCTCCGCCGCTGACCAGCCGTACACCAGACATTCAAGCAGCGAGTTAGACGCCATACGGTTCGCGCCGTGTAGCCCGGTATAGCTGACCTCACCAATAGCATACAGACCGTCTACATCAGTGCGTCCGTGATCGTCAACCATCACGCCGCCGCAGGTATAGTGGGCGGCCGGGACAATGGGCACCGGATCGCGTGTTAAATCAATGCCTAGATTGAGCAGCTTTTCGTAAATCATCGGGAAGTGCTGGCGAATGAATTCTGCCGGCTTATGGCTGATATCGAGATACATGCAGTCCACGCCAAGGCGCTTCATTTCGTGGTCGATGGCGCGGGCAACAATATCTCGCGGCGCCAGTTCACCGCGGGCGTCAAAGTCCGGCATAAAGCGGGTACCGTCAGGGCGTTTTAGATAAGCCCCTTCGCCGCGCAGGGCTTCCGTCAGCAGGAAATTTCGCGCCTGAGGGTGGAACAGGGCGGTGGGGTGAAACTGATTAAATTCGAGATTCGCCACGCGGCAGCCGGCGCGCCAGGCCATAGCGATACCGTCCCCGGAAGCGATATCCGGATTCGTGGTGTACTGATACACCTTAGAGGCGCCACCTGTAGCCAACACCACAGCCTTCGCCTGACAGGTTTCCACCTTCTCTTTATTACGGTTCCAGACCCACGCTCCCACCACGCGACGCGTACCGGGCAGGCCTATCTTGTCGGAAATGATCAGATCAACCGCGTTGCTCCGCTCAAGGACCCGGATGTTAGGATGGTTCAGCGCTTTGCTGACCAGCGTGGTTTCCACTTCTTTTCCGGTAGCATCCGCGGCGTGCAGGATGCGGCGGTGGCTATGGCCGCCTTCACGCGTTAAGTGGTAGCTCTCTTCACCGTTGGGCTGAACCTGAGTATCGAATAAAACACCCTGATCGATAAGCCACTGAACGCAATGGCGGGCATTGCTGGCGACAAACTCTGCCGCGTGCGCATCCACGATCCCGGCCCCGGCAATCAGCGTATCTTCCACATGTGACGCAATGCTGTCCGTCTCGTCAAATACTGCGGCAATGCCGCCCTGAGCATAAAATGTGGAGCCTTCACTTATCGGGCCTTTGCTCAGAACGATAACGTTCTGATGTTCAGCCAGACGCAGCGCCAGAGAGAGACCGGCAGCGCCGCTGCCGATGATCAGTACATCACAATGAAGTTCAGGTGTTGTGTTCATGATTATTGTTTAATTTACTAAACAGTGTTGGGGCAGAATAGCACCTGAATGCGAGATATCGCACGTTTTTTTTAATGGAAGTTGCAATGACTAAACGGACTGGCAGGGGTAAACGAAGGGTAAATAAATGAAATTATTTTGCGAAGCAGATCGTTAGCGTCAGATTTTGTGGTGAAATAAAGCCTGTGTTGCGTTACTCTTCTGGCGGGAAAAAGATGTTTCTTGTCAGAAAGTGGTGCGTATCGTGAACAGACTTATAATGAGAGAAAATGAACGGTCTGCGGCGCGATGAACAAAAACAAAGGCGTTACGGAACTTATTGAAGATCAGACACTCTAAGCTGGTGCTTGCTCAAAGTGCGGTAGTTATAGAGTGGCGTTTCGATAACGCGTGGAATTTAGGTTTGGGGAGACATTACCTCGGATGAGCGAGCAGTTAACGGACCAGGTCCTGGTTGAACGGGTCCAGAAGGGAGATCAGAAAGCCTTTAACCTACTGGTGGTGCGCTACCAGCATAAGGTGGCGAGTCTGGTTTCCCGCTATGTACCGTCAGGTGATGTACCTGATGTGGTGCAAGAGTCTTTTATTAAGGCCTATCGCGCGCTGGAATCTTTCCGGGGAGATAGTGCTTTTTATACCTGGCTGTACCGTATTGCTGTCAATACGGCAAAGAATTACCTGGTTGCTCAGGGTCGTCGTCCGCCGTCCAGTGATGTAGACGCTATCGACGCCGAAAACTTCGAAAGTGGCGGTGCGCTGAAAGAAATTTCGAACCCTGAGAACTTAATGTTGTCAGAAGAACTGAGACAAATTGTTTTTCGCACGATCGAGTCACTCCCGGAAGATTTACGTATGGCAATTACGTTACGGGAGCTTGATGGTCTGAGCTATGAAGAGATAGCCGCTATCATGGATTGTCCGGTCGGCACGGTTCGTTCACGAATTTTCCGTGCGCGAGAAGCTATTGATAATAAAGTTCAACCGCTTATCAGGCGTTGACGATAGCGGGATACTGGAAAAGGTATTAGGCATGCAGAAAGAAAAACTTTCCGCTTTAATGGATGGTGAGACGCTGGATAGTGAGCTGCTCAACGAGCTGTCTCATTCTCCCGAAATGCAAGAGACCTGGGAGAGTTACCATCTCATCCGTGACACGCTGCGCGGTGATACCGGAGAGGTTCTCCATTTCGATATCTCAGCCCGCGTGATGGCGGCCATCGAGAATGAGCCTGTTCATCAGACCACTCCGCTGATTCCTGAAGCGCAACCCGCACCGCACCAGTGGCAAAAAATGCCGTTCTGGCAAAAAGTGCGTCCGTGGGCCAGCCAGCTCACCCAAATGGGGGTGGCTGCATGCGTATCGCTTGCAGTTATCGTTGGCGTCCAGCACTATAATACTCAGTCTGAAACTAATCAGCAGCCAGAAGCGCCAGTGTTTAACACACTGCCGATGATGGGCAAAGCCAGCCCGGTAAGTCTGGGCGTACCGGCTGATGCCTCCGCCAGCGGCGGTCAGCAACAGCAGGTTCAGGAGCAGCGCCGTCGCATTAATGCGATGTTGCAGGATTATGAGTTGCAGCGTCGTCTGCACTCTGAACAGCTTCAGTTTGAGCAGGCCCAAACTCAGCAAGCTGCTGTGCAGGTGCCCGGAAACCAAACTTTAGGAACGCAATCGCAGTAATGAAGCAACTTTGGTTCGCCATGTCTCTGATGGCGGGTAGCCTGTTCTTCTCTGCTAACGCCTCGGCTGATGTTTCATCCGGGGCGTTGTTGCAGCAAATGAATCTGGCCAGCCAGTCACTCAATTACGAGTTGGCATTTATCAGCATCAACAAGCAGGGCGTCGAGTCGTTACGCTATCGCCATGCCCGTCTTGATAACCAGCCGCTCGCCCAGCTTTTACAGATGGATGGCCCGCGTCGGGAAGTTGTCCAGCGTGGCAACGAAATCAGCTATTTCGAGCCCGGTCTGGAGCCTTTCACGCTGAATGGCGACTATATCGTTGATTCTCTGCCGTCGCTTATCTATACCGACTTCAAACGACTTGCCCCTTACTATGATTTTATTTCGGTAGGGCGTACCCGTATTGCAGACAGGCTGTGTGAAGTGATCCGCGTGGTTGCGCGCGATGGCACGCGCTACAGCTATATCGTCTGGATTGATGCGGAAACCAAGCTGCCGATGCGCGTGGACCTGCTCGACCGCGACGGCGAGACGCTTGAACAGTTCCGCGTTATCTCCTTCAGCGTGAACAATCAGGTTGGCAACAGCATGCAGAATCTGGCGAAGGCCAGCCTGCCGCCGCTGCTTTCTGTTCCTGCAGGGGACTCCGCTAATTTCAACTGGGTTCCTTCCTGGATACCGCAAGGCTTTAGCGAAGTGTCCAGCAGCCGTCGTCAGTTGCCCACCATTGATACGCCGGTTGAATCACGCCTCTATTCCGATGGCTTGTTCAGCTTCTCGGTGAATATCAACCGCGCAACGGCAAACAGCGCTGAACAAATGCTTCGTACCGGGCGTCGTACGGTCAGTACCATGGTTCGCGATAACGCAGAAATCACGATTGTGGGGGAATTACCTCCGCAGACGGCGAAGCGCATTTCAGACAGCATTAAATTCAGGGCCACACAATGATTAAAGAGTGGGCGACCGTCGTCTCGTGGCAGAATGGTATTGCGCTGGTCAGCTGTGATGTTAAAGCCTCATGCAATAGCTGCGCATCCCGAGCCGGTTGTGGCAGTCGCGTGCTGAATAAGTTAGGGCCACAGACATCGCATACGATCTCCGTGCCGAGCGAACAGCCGCTGGTGGCGGGTCAGAAGGTGGAACTGGGCATTACGGAAGGCAGTCTGCTGAGTTCCGCGATGCTGGTCTATCTCTCGCCGCTGGTGGGGCTGTTTGTCATGGGCGGCCTTTTTCAGATGCTGTTTGGTACCGACGTGGCCGCCATGTGCGGTGCAGCTTTGGGTGGCGTAGGGGGATTCTGGCTTGCCAAAGGCATCTCACCTAAGCTCGCCGCGCGCGATGAGTGGCAGCCCGTTATTCTGAGCGTTGCGCTGGCGCCTGACCAACTTCGCGTCGAGACGCTCTCTTCTGAGGCCCGGTGATCCACCGGGCTTTATCATTATTTACATCTCAAAAAAGAAAACGCCATTTCTTCGCGCTATGCTTGGCTCTAAGTGCATTTCCAGGTTGCGGGTATGTAGTGTAGAATGCTGCGTTTTCGCACTGAAAAACGTCAGGCTAAGAACAGCGGCCTCCAGGAATTCGTAAGGCATAATTATTTAACTATATGAAGAACATACGTAACTTTTCGATCATTGCTCACATTGACCACGGTAAGTCGACGCTGTCTGACCGTATTATCCAGATTTGCGGTGGCCTGTCTGATCGTGAAATGGCAGCCCAGGTACTGGACTCCATGGACCTGGAACGCGAACGCGGTATCACCATCAAAGCGCAGAGCGTGACGCTCGACTATAAAGCTTCTGATGGCGAAACCTATCAACTGAACTTTATCGACACCCCGGGCCACGTTGACTTCTCCTATGAAGTATCACGCTCGCTGGCGGCCTGTGAAGGTGCGCTGCTGGTGGTCGATGCCGGGCAGGGCGTTGAAGCCCAGACCCTGGCGAACTGCTACACCGCGATGGAAATGGATCTCGAGGTTGTGCCGGTTCTGAACAAAATCGACCTGCCTGCCGCCGATCCTGAGCGCGTGGCGGAAGAGATTGAAGACATTGTCGGCATTGACGCGACCGACGCCGTACGCTGCTCCGCGAAAACCGGTGTGGGTGTGACCGACGTGCTGGAACGCCTGGTACGTGATATTCCGGCCCCGGAAGGCGACCCGGATGGTCCATTGCAGGCGCTGATCATCGACTCCTGGTTCGATAACTACCTGGGCGTGGTCTCACTGGTGCGTATCAAAAACGGCACCATGCGTAAAGGCGACAAAATCAAGGTTATGAGTACCGGACAGGTCTACAACGCAGACCGTCTGGGTATCTTCACGCCAAAACAGGTTGACCGTACCGAGCTGAAATGCGGCGAGGTAGGCTGGCTGGTCTGCGCGATTAAAGACATCCTCGGCGCGCCAGTGGGCGATACCCTGACCGGCGCGCGTAACCCGGCAGACAAAGCGCTGCCAGGCTTCAAAAAGGTGAAACCGCAGGTTTACGCGGGTCTGTTCCCGGTCAGCTCTGACGACTACGAAAACTTCCGCGATGCGCTCGGCAAGCTGAGCCTGAACGATGCTTCCCTGTTCTACGAGCCAGAAAGCTCAACGGCGCTGGGCTTCGGCTTCCGCTGCGGCTTCCTCGGCCTGCTGCACATGGAGATCATTCAGGAGCGTCTGGAGCGTGAATACGATCTGGATCTGATCACCACCGCACCAACGGTAGTCTACGAAGTAGAAACCACCTCGAAAGAAGTGATCTACGTCGACAGCCCGTCCAAGCTGCCGCCGCTGAACAACATTCACGAGCTGCGCGAGCCTATTGCAGAATGTCACATGCTGCTGCCGCAGGAGTTCCTGGGGAACGTTATTACGCTCTGTATTGAGAAGCGTGGCGTGCAGACCAACATGGTTTACCACGGTAACCAGGTGGCGCTGACCTATGAAATCCCTATGGCGGAAGTGGTACTCGACTTCTTCGACCGTCTGAAGTCTACCTCCCGTGGCTATGCGTCACTGGATTACAACTTCAAGCGTTTCCAGGCTTCCAACATGGTGCGCGTGGACGTGCTGATCAACGGCGAGCGTGTGGATGCGCTGGCGCTGATCACCCACAACGACAATGCGCCGTACCGTGGCCGCGAGCTGGTTGAGAAGATGAAAGATCTGATCCCGCGTCAGCAGTTTGACATTGCGATTCAGGCGGCCATCGGTAACCACATCATTGCCCGCTCAACCGTGAAGCAGCTACGTAAAAACGTTCTGGCGAAGTGCTATGGTGGTGACGTCAGCCGTAAGAAAAAGCTGCTGCAGAAGCAGAAAGAAGGTAAGAAGCGTATGAAGCAGGTCGGTAACGTTGAGCTGCCGCAGGAAGCATTCCTTGCCATTCTTCATGTCGGTAAAGACGGCAAATAACCTTTAAGGAGTTGGCATGGCGAACATGTTTGCCCTGATCCTGGTCATCGCTACGCTGGTGACAGGCCTGCTGTGGTGCCTGGATAAGTTTATCTTCGCCCCAAAACGCCGTGAACGTCAGGCTGCCGCGCAGGCAGCGACTGGCGATGCGCTTGACGCGAAAACCCTGAAGAAAGTTGGCCCGAAACCGGGCTGGCTGGAAACGGGCGCGTCGGTGTTCCCGGTGCTGGCGATTGTGCTGGTGGTACGTTCGTTTATTTATGAGCCGTTCCAGATCCCATCGGGATCAATGATGCCAACGCTGCTGATCGGTGATTTTATTCTGGTTGAGAAGTTTGCCTACGGCATTAAAGATCCGATTTACCAGAAAACGCTGATCGAAACGGGGCATCCGAAACGTGGCGACATCGTGGTGTTTAAATATCCGGACGATCCGCGTCTGGATTACATTAAGCGCGCGGTGGGTCTGCCGGGTGATAAAGTGACCTACGATCCGGTTGCGAAGGAAGTCACCGTTCAGCCGGGCTGCAGCTCCGGTACCGCGTGTGAAAACGCGCTGCCAATCACCTACTCAAACGTTGAGCCAAGTGATTTCGTGCAGACTTTTGCCCGTCGTAACGGCGGTGAAGCGACCAGCGGGTTCTTCCAGGTGCCAAAAGGCGAAACCAAAGAGAACGGCATTCGTCTGGTTGAGCGCAAAGAGGCGCTGGGAGATGTCACTCACCGCATTCTGACCGTGCCAATCGCGCAGGACCAGGTGGGGATGTATTACAAACAGCCGGGTCAGCAGCTGGCCAGCTGGATCGTACCGCCGGGACACTACTTCATGATGGGCGATAACCGCGATAACTCCGCGGACAGCCGTTACTGGGGCTTTGTGCCGGAAGCGAATCTGGTGGGTAAAGCAACCGCGATCTGGATGAGTTTTGAGAAGCAGGAAGGCGAGTGGCCGACCGGCGTGCGCCTGAATCGTATTGGCGGAATCCATTAATTCTCAGGAAAAGAACACGTAGCCGCGTTATTTCGCGGCTACGTGAATTATTTCCTCGATAAATCTCTTTGAACTAACGACATCCCCTGTCGTTGTGTATAGAATATTCCCCCGAAGTTTAAGGTTGGCCCTGTAAGGGTGCCACGGCACACGAAACCGCGTTGGTTTTCTCAGGTCGGTTTCGTGTGCTGCATTTTTGACGCATTCATTTATTGGTATCGCATGAACCCCATCGTAATTAATCGGCTTCAACGGAAGCTGGGCTACACTTTTCATCATCAGGAGTTGTTGCAACAGGCATTAACCCATCGCAGTGCCAGCAGCAAACATAATGAGCGTCTCGAGTTTCTGGGTGACTCTATTTTAAGTTTCGTGATTGCGAATGCGCTTTATCATCGTTTCCCGCGCGTGGACGAAGGTGATATGAGCCGCATGCGCGCCACGCTGGTGCGCGGCAACACCCTCGCTGAAATCGCGCGCGAATTTGAACTGGGCGAATGTCTGCGTCTTGGGCCGGGTGAACTGAAAAGCGGCGGCTTCCGTCGTGAATCTATTCTTGCCGATACGGTCGAAGCATTAATTGGTGGCGTGTTCCTGGACAGCGATATCCAGACCGTAGAAAAGCTGATCCTTAACTGGTATCAGACCCGCCTGGACGAAATTAGCCCGGGCGATAAACAAAAAGATCCGAAAACGCGCCTGCAGGAATATTTGCAGGGCCGTCATCTGCCGCTGCCATCCTATCTGGTGGTGCAGGTTCGTGGCGAAGCGCACGATCAGGAATTTACCATCCATTGCCAGGTCAGTGGCCTGAGTGAACCGGTGGTGGGCACAGGTTCAAGCCGCCGTAAGGCTGAACAGGCTGCCGCCGAACAGGCGTTAAAAATGCTGGAGCTGGAATGAGCGAAGAAAAAACCTATTGCGGATTTATTGCCATCGTCGGACGTCCGAACGTCGGCAAATCCACCCTGCTGAATAATCTGCTTGGGCAGAAGATTTCCATCACCTCGCGTAAGGCGCAGACCACGCGTCACCGCATCGTCGGCATCCATACTGAAGGCGCGTATCAGGCAATCTACGTCGATACCCCTGGCCTGCACATGGAAGAGAAGCGCGCCATTAACCGTCTGATGAACAAGGCGGCGAGCAGTTCCATCGGCGACGTAGAGCTGGTGATTTTCGTAGTGGAAGGCACCCGCTGGACGCCGGACGACGAAATGGTACTGAACAAGCTGCGTGACGGCAAAACGCCGGTGATCCTCGCGGTCAACAAAGTTGACAACGTGCAGGAAAAAGCTGACCTGCTGCCGCACCTGCAGTGGCTGGGCAGCCAGATGAACTTCCTGGATATCGTTCCGCTGTCTGCTGAGACCGGCCTGAACGTCGATACCATCGCGGGCATCGTACGTAAGCACTTGCCGGAAGCGATTCACCACTTCCCGGAAGATTACATCACCGATCGCTCTCAGCGCTTTATGGCGTCTGAAATCATCCGTGAAAAGCTGATGCGTTTCCTGGGTGCCGAGCTGCCGTACTCTGTGACGGTGGAGATCGAGCGTTTCCAGAGCAACGAGCGCGGTGGCTACGACATTAACGGCCTGATCCTCGTCGAGCGTGAAGGGCAGAAGAAGATGGTGATCGGCAACAAAGGCGCCAAGATCAAAACCATCGGTATCGAAGCCCGTAAGGACATGCAGGAGATGTTCGAAGCGCCAGTTCATCTGGAACTGTGGGTGAAGGTGAAATCTGGCTGGGCCGATGATGAGCGTGCTCTGCGCAGCCTCGGTTACGGCGAAGATCAGTAACTCAAGACGACGAGTATAATGGAAGGTTGGCAGCGCGCCTTCGTTCTCCATAGTCGTCCCTGGAGCGAAACCAGCCTGATGCTGGACGTCTTCACGGAAGAGTCGGGCCGCGTGCGCCTTGTTGCGAAAGGCGCACGTTCCAAACGTTCTAATCTGAAGGGTGCCCTACAGCCTTTTACGCCGCTGCTGGTTCGCTTTGGCGGGCGAGGGGAAGTCAAAACCTTGCGCAGCGCTGAAGCCGTCTCTCTGGCGCTTCCCCTTTCTGGCATCACGCTCTACAGCGGTCTGTATGTCAACGAGCTCATCTCCCGCGTCCTTGAACATGAGACTCGCTTCTCGGAACTTTTCTTCGATTATCTGCACTGTATCCAGGCACTGGCGGGTGCGACCGGCACGCCCGAACCCGCCCTGCGTCGTTTCGAACTGGCGCTGCTGGGCCACCTCGGGTACGGCGTGGATTTTCTGCACTGCGCAGGCAGCGGTGATGAGGTGGAAGACACCATGACCTACCGCTACCGCGAAGAAAAAGGCTTTATTGCCAGCGTCGTCGTTGATAACAGTACTTTTACCGGACGCCAGCTCAGAGCGCTTTATGAACGCGAGTTTCCGGACGCCGATACCCTGCGCGCAGCAAAACGCTTTACCCGGATTGCCCTCAAGCCGTATCTTGGCGGCAAGCCCTTAAAGAGCCGCGAATTATTCAGGCAGTTTATGCCCAAACGTTAGACCACAGCATCAGAAAGAAAACCGAGGATTGTCATGGCTGAATTACTGTTAGGCGTCAACATCGACCACATCGCCACCCTGCGTAACGCGCGCGGCACGGCGTATCCCGATCCGGTTCAGGCGGCGTTTATCGCTGAACAGGCTGGTGCCGACGGCATTACCGTTCACCTGCGTGAAGACCGCCGCCACATTACCGACCGCGACGTGCGCATTCTTCGTCAGACGCTGGACACCCGTATGAATCTGGAGATGGCGGTCACCGAAGAGATGCTGACCATTGCCTGCGAGACCAAACCGCACTTCTGCTGCCTGGTGCCGGAAAAACGTCAGGAAGTGACCACCGAAGGCGGGCTGGACGTGGCGGGGCAGCAGGACAAAATGCGCGATGCCTGCAAGCGCCTGGCGGATGCCGGTATCCTGGTTTCTCTGTTTATCGACGCCGATTTCGCGCAGATTAAAGCTGCAGCCGACGTGGGCGCGCCGTATATCGAAATTCACACCGGCTGCTATGCCGATGCTAAAAACGATGCCGAGCAGGTCAAAGAGCTGGAGCGTATCGCCAAAGCAGCCACCTACGCCGCGAGCCTGGGACTGAAGGTTAATGCCGGTCACGGCCTGACCTACCACAACGTGAAGGCCATTGCTGCTCTGCCGGAAATGCATGAGCTGAACATCGGCCACGCCATTATTGGCCGCGCGGTGATGAGCGGCCTGAAAGAAGCGGTTTCAGAGATGAAACGCCTGATGCTGGAAGCGCGTCAGTAATGGCCATTCTGGGCTTAGGCACCGATATCGTCGAAATAGCTCGCATTGAAGCGGTGATTGCCCGGAGCGGCGATCGCCTCGCAAGGCGCGTGCTGAGCGATAACGAATGGGCCATCTGGGAAGCGCACCAGCAGCCGGTGCGTTTTCTGGCAAAGCGCTTTGCGGTAAAAGAGGCGGCAGCCAAAGCCTTCGGGACCGGCATTCGTAACGGCCTGGCATTTAACCAGTTCGAAGTTTTTAATGATGAGCTGGGCAAACCGAGCCTGCGTCTGTGGGGTGAAGCGCAAAAGCTGGCGGAGAAGCTGGGGGTGAATCATATGCACGTGACGATCGCAGATGAACGCCACTATGCCAGCGCGACGGTGATTATCGAAAGCTAAATTTTGTCCGCGTGGTGCATCAGGACAAATTTATCCCACAGCTGCTCTTCGCTCTCGACGTGTGTCGGATCCTTCAGAATAGTGTTGGGGATCGGGCACACCTTCTGGCAGGTCGGCGTCTCATAGTGGCCGACGCATTCCGTGCAGCGGTCGCTGTTAATCTCGTAAATGCTGTCGCCCATCGAAATCGCCTGGTTCGGGCATTCGGGTTCGCACATATCGCAATTGATGCATTTTTTGGTAATTAACAGCGCCATCAGGAAATTCTCAGAAACAACACAAACTGGGCGGGCATTATACGCGTCAAACCAGTTTCTTTACCAGTTCTTCGCTGTGACGAATGCGCTCAGGCGCGCGCTCCAGATCCTGCTGTACCAGCGCCATAAACAGCAGGTCCGTCAGCATCATTTGTGCGCTGGTGGACGAAATTGCCGCGCTGCGCGTGGCCTGCTCTTCGGCAATGGTATACAAACAGCGCGTTGCCCGCTGCTGCAGCGCATTTGGCGTAAAGCCGGTGATCGCCAGAATTTTGCCGCCGACGCGCAGGGCTTCGTCGGTCGCCATGTTGATCTCGCGGCGCTCGCCGGAGTAGGAGATGGCCAGCAGCAGATCGTCAGGATCCATCGCCTGCACGGTCGCCAGCAGGGCGTGCATATCCTGCTCGACGATGGCGTTAAAACCGATTTTAGTCAGCTTCCAGCCAAAATTACGGGCCACCAGACCGGACGCGCCAATACCGGTTAAAATAATTCGCCGCGCCGCCCGCAGCATCGCCACGCTTTCCAGTAATTTCTCTTCGGTATTCACGTCCAGCGTGGCGTGCATGGCCGCCACGTTCTCCTTGATTAGCTTTTCCCCAACCAGACGCATCGGGTCATCGCCGCGGATCTGGTTATGCACCGGCATGGACTGCGGATTCGGGTTACTCACCAGCGCTTCGCTGATTGCCAGCTTAAGAGCGGGAAAACCCTTAAACCCGATCTTCTGGGCAAATTTCACCACGCTTGACTGGCTCACTCCAGCTTCGCTTGCCAGCTGCTGTGAGCTGAGGTGGCGGGCGCGATCGGGCTGAGAAAGCAGAAAATCCGCCAGCTTTTTGTCGCTTTGAGCAAAGCCGGCGTAGCGCTGGCGAATGCGAATTAAACAGTTCATGAGTACTCCCGGCGGAAATGTGATTGTCTGCGCAAAAACGAATTCTGCTCGCCTGAATGAATTTTATATTCCATTATAGTGTGATTATTATGAATTAAAAATTCTTGAGGTACAAAAAATGAATCTTGGCTCACTTGTTTCTGAAACGCGTAACCCGCAAACCATGGATCTGGATGCGCTCTCCACCCTGGAGCTGGTTAACCGCTTTAATCAACAGGATACGCTGGTCGCGCAGGCAGTGAAAGAGACATTGCCAGAGGTGGCGAAAGCGGTCGATGCGGCGGCGGAAGCTCTTAAGGCCGGTGGTCGCATTATCTATATGGGGGCCGGTACCAGCGGGCGTCTCGGGGTGCTGGATGCCTCGGAATGTCCGCCCACCTTTGGCGTTCCGCACGGCCTGGTGGTTGGCCTGATTGCAGGTGGTCCCGGCGCGCTGCTGAAGGCCGTTGAAGGGGCGGAGGACAACAAACAGCTGGGTGAGGATGACCTGAAGGATCTGAACCTGACGGCGAACGATCTGGTGGTCGGCCTGGCGGCATCCGGGCGCACGCCGTACGTCATTGGCGGCCTGGAATACGCCAACCGGACCGGCTGCACGACGGTCGCCATCTCCTGCAACCCCGGTTCCCCGATTGCGCAGGTGGCCGCTATCGCCATCTCTCCGGTCGTTGGGCCGGAAGCGCTCACCGGCTCCACGCGCCTGAAATCCGGGACCGCGCAAAAGCTGGTGCTCAATATGATCTCCACCGGTGCGATGGTGAAGTTCGGCAAGGTCTACCAGAACCTGATGGTCGATATGCAGGCCACCAACGTCAAGCTGGTGGACAGAGCCTGCCGCATGGTGATGGAGGCGACAGGCGCGGGCCGTGAAGAGGCAGAAGCGGTGCTCAGGCAGACCGATCACGACGTAAAACCGGCCATTTTGATGATCTTAAGCGGGCTGGACGCGGCGGCTGCGCGAGCCAGACTTGATGCGCATAACGGCTTCTTACGGGCGGCATTAGAAAACTAGCAGAGGCGTTTATGGACAAAACAGCAGCGCTCGCCAGCGATATCCTGCAGGGGATAGGCGGGGAACAAAATATTCAGCGTCTGGAAAACTGCATGACGCGCGTGCGCGTCGAGGTGCATAACGACGACCAGCTTGACGTGCCGGGCCTGAAGAAGCTGTCCGGCGTCAGTGGCTACGTTAAACAGGGGCAGCAACACCAGCTGATCGTCGGGCCGGGCAAGGCGGCGCAGGTTGTCGACGCCATGCGCGCGCTGATGGTCGGCGGTGCAAGCGTGACGGTTGACGACGCTGAACGCACCAAAGCGCAGGCGAAGGCCAAATACAAAGCTCCCATGAGCGATGCGCTGCGACAGCTGGCAAACGTCTTTATCCCGCTGATCCCGGCGTTTATAGCTTCCGGCTTGATCACCGGGATCATCAACATCCTCAAGCGGCCAGATATTGTCGGGGATTTTGCCACGCAGTATCCGAACCTGCTGGGCATTCTCGGGATCTTCGGCAGCGCGGTGTTTGCCATTATGAACATCCTGGTCGGGGTCAATACCGCGAAGGTGTTTGGCGGCTCGCTGGCGATGGGCGGGGTGATGGCGGGCATTCTCTCCAGCCCGCAGCTGGCGCAGATCACGCTGTTTGGTGAGGCGCTCCAGCCTGGCCGCGGCGGGGTGATCGCGGTGCTGCTGGTGGTCATCCTGATGTGTTGGATCGAGAAGCGGCTGCGCGCGGTTCTGCCCGGCTCGATTGAGCTGATCCTCAACCCGCTGCTGACCACGTTAATTACCGGTAGCGTCGCGATTGTGGTCCTTCAGCCACTAGGCGGGTGGATCTCTGACGCCATCGCCCACGGCGCGTCTCTGGCTATCGACCGCGGCGGCCTGCTGGTGGGGGCGGTGCTGTCAGGTACCTTCCTGCCGCTGGTGCTGACCGGCCTGCATCAGGGGCTGGTGCCGATCCACGTCGAGCTGGTGCAGGCGCACGGTTATAACGCGCTGCTGCCTATTCTCTCGATGGCGGGCGTCGGGCAGGTGGGGGCAGCGATTGCCGTCCTGATGAAAACCCGCAACGCGCGCCTGAAAAAAGTGATTAAAGGGGCGCTGCCGGTCGGGCTGCTCGGCATTGGCGAGCCGCTGATATTCGGCGTCACGCTGCCGCTGGGTAAACCGTTCCTTGCGGCCTGTCTGGGGGGCGCTGTAGGCGGGGCACTCATTAGCTACTGGAAAGTCGCCACCGTTATCACCTTTGGTCTCTCCGGTTTACCGCTGGCATTAACCATCGTGACCGGAAAAGTCATGCTCTATCTGTTAGGCTATTTAGTAGCGGTGATCGCCGGGTTCCTGTTTACCTGGCTGTTAGGATTCAACGACCCAGAGGAGTAAGGTTTGGCCAATCACGAGCGTCGCGTTGTCTTTTTCGATCTGGATGGAACGCTGCATCAGCAGGATATGTTTGGTACGTTTATGCGCTACCTGCTGCGGCGTCAGCCTCTGAACGCGCTGCTCGTCTTACCGCTCTTACCCCTCATTGGCATCGCGCTGCTGGTAAAAGGCCGGGCGGCGCGCTGGCCAATGAGCCTGCTGCTGTGGGGATGTACGTTTGGCCACAGCGAAGCGCGGCTCAAACAGCTCGAAAAGGAGTTCGCTCTCTGGTTCCGCGGCCACGTTGCCGCGTTTCCCGTGGTGCAGGCGCGCCTGACCAGCTATCTTGACGCCAACGATGCCGATATCTGGCTGATTACCGGCTCCCCGCAGACGCTGGTGGAGCTGGTCTACTTTGATACCCCCTGGCTGCCGCGCGTAAATCTTATCGCCACGCAAATTTCCCGCGGCTACGGCGGCTGGGTCCTGACGATGCGCTGTCTGGGGCATGAAAAAGTGGTCCAGCTGGAAAAACGCATCGGCACGCCGCTGCGCCTTTACAGCGGCTACAGCGACAGCAAGCAGGACAACCCGCTGCTCTATTTTTGCCAGCACCGCTGGCGCGTTACTCCCCTCGGTGAACTTCAGCAACTCGAATAGTCTTATCTGTAAGGGCTGTGTATAATGCCGCCCGCTTTTCGACTGGAGTATCAATCCTTGTCCACCTCAGAACACAATCATGAATACTGGATGCGCCACGCGCTGGCGCTGGCTCAACGGGCCTGGGACGAGGGCGAAGTGCCCGTGGGCGCGGTGCTGGTTCATAACAACCGGGTGATTGGGGAAGGGTGGAACCGTCCTATTGGCCGCCACGATCCTACAGCGCACGCCGAAATTATGGCGCTTCGTCAGGGCGGCCTGGTGCTGCAAAACTATCGTCTGCTCGATACCACCCTGTACGTCACCCTTGAACCCTGCGTGATGTGCTCCGGGGCGATGGTGCACAGCCGAATCGGTACCCTGGTGTTTGGAGCGCGAGATGAAAAAACCGGTGCGGCCGGTTCACTGATGGACGTGCTGGGTCATCCAGGAATGAATCATCAGGTGCAGACTATCGGTGGGGTACTTGCACCAGAGTGTTCGGGGCTATTAAGCGATTTCTTTCGAATGCGCCGTCAGCAGAAAAAGCAACAAAAGGCAGAATTGAAGTTGTCGGATGATTAAGCTCGTCCGGTGCCACAACCGGATAACTTTCCGCCAGCTGTTTTGCCTCTGTTGCCTCTTTCTCTTTCTCCAGCAGATAGCCGACCAGGCTAATCTGATACTTACGTATATTTTCCACGTAGGCGTAGGCTTCATGTCCGCGCGCGTAGCCATACGTCAGCTTGTTGTACCATGGCTTCTGGCTCAGCAGCGGCAGGCGCTGTTTTACGTCTGACCAGCTGTCCGGGTTTCCCTTCGTTTTCGCCGTCAGAGCCCGCGCGTCAAGCATGTGCGCGTAGCCCATGTTGTAGGCCGCCAGCGCAAACCAGATCCGCTCCTCTTCCGGCACGGTTTCCGGGACTTTAGCCATCATATCCTGCAGGTAGCGCGCCCCGCCGCTGATGCTCTGTTCCGCATCGGTACGGTCGTTAACGCCCAGGCTCAGCGCGGTATTTTTGGTTAACATCATCAGTCCGCGTACGCCCGTTGGCGACGTGGCCTGGGTGTCCCAGTGGGACTCCTGGTACGAGATAGCCGCCAGCAGTTTCCAGTCAATCTCCTGGGCATATTTTTCGAAAAGCGGCTGCAGGTCAGGCAGGACGCTGTCAACCGCGCGCAGGAAGCTGCGGGTGTCAACGTAGTCAAAGTCATCCCCGTGGCCGAGGTACTTCTCCTCAAGTCGCGCCAGCGTGCCGTCTTCATTGATGGTGTTATAAAAATCCAGCATGGCCGCCGAGAGGGTCTGGTCATCATCCAGATGGGTAAACCAGGTCACCGGCTGTTCGTCCGTCACGTCCAGCGCCACGGCGATTTCAGGATGCACCCGCTGGAACAGGCTGATCGCCACCGAATCGGCGATGGTGTAGGGCAGTTTCTGATCTTTGACCTGCTCCAGCAGCTCCGTCGTGCCGAGTTTAGGGTCAACCGTCCAGCTCAGATCCGGGTATTTTTTCTCTTTTAACTCACGCAGGTCGTCAATCACTACGTGGCCGGGAGCAATCGTCAGCTGTTGCGCGTTGATCGAGGCAAGCGTACGCGGGCGCAGGCTCCCGACGCGATAAACCAGCTGCTGGGAAACGGAGTAGTAGGTCGGGCCCGGCTGGTAGTTCTTGCTGCGCTCGCTGTTATAGACCAGCCCGGCAGCGAGGATATCGGCGTTGTTGTTGTCCAGGTCGTCAAAGAGCTGGTTGATGTTCTGGCGGACGGTAATTTTAAGCTTCACGCCCAGATAATCGGCAAACTGCTGCGCCAGCTCATAATCCAGACCAATAATTTTGCCGTTGATGTCGCTGTAAATCAGCGGAGAGTTGAGGGTACTGACGCGCAGTTCCCCCCGCTCCTGAATGGCGGCGATACGATTTTCGGCTTTGCCGAACCAGGGGATGGAAGGCCAGAGGGCCACTGCCAGCAGCAACGTTACAATGCCGATGAGCAGATAATTAATCTTTAATTTTTTCAATTAGTTAATTCTCTGCGACGCCGGTTGCCTCAGTCTGCTGTAGCCATGTTAATCATAAGGTTTGTCATTGAATGAGCGGCATTTTGCGTAAACTTGCGCCACTTGGCAACCAATTAGAGAGACAGGTCACATCTATTGTTAAACGCAGAAGTCGATTTTATTTCGACGCAAACGGTTTCGTCGGCGCTCAGGATTCTCTATAATGACGCCCGTTTTCCCCCCTTGCGCACACTGTAAGCGCCCCGGCGCTTCGAAGACGAGAGACTTATGATGGAAATTCTGCGTGGTTCGCCTGCACTGTCTGCCTTCCGTATTACCAAACTGCTGGCACGTTTTCAGGCGGCCGACCTTCCGGTAAGCAATATTTACGCTGAGTATGTCCATTTTGCTGACCTGAATGCCCCCCTGAATGCAGAGGAGCGCGTACAGCTGGAACGCCTGCTCAAGTATGGCCCAAATCTGAGCAGCCATACGCCAACCGGCAAACTGATCCTTGCGACGCCGCGTCCGGGCACCATCTCCCCCTGGTCTTCCAAAGCCACCGACATCGCCCACAACTGCGGTCTGAGCCAGATTAACCGTCTGGAACGCGGCGTGGCGTACTACGTGGAAGCCTCTACCCTGAGCGACGCGCAGTGGCAGGCGGTTGCGGCTGAATTGCACGACCGCATGATGGAGAGCGTGTTTGCCTCTCTTGATGACGCACGGAAGCTTTTCTCCCATCATCAGCCTGCACCGGTACAGAGCGTGGACCTGCTGGGGCAGGGCCGCCAGGCGCTGATTGACGCCAACCTGCGTCTCGGCCTGGCGCTGGCAGAAGACGAAATTGACTACCTGCAGGACGCGTTCGTTAAGCTCAACCGCAACCCGAACGACATCGAACTCTACATGTTCGCGCAGGCCAACTCTGAGCACTGCCGCCATAAGATTTTCAACGCCGACTGGATTATCGACGGCGAACAGCAGCCGAAGTCGCTGTTCAAAATGATCAAAAACACCATGGAACAAACCCCTGACCACGTGCTGTCTGCCTATAAAGACAACGCCGCGGTGATGGAAGGTTCCGAGGTGGGCCGCTTCTTCGCCGATCGCGAAGCAGGGCGCTATGACTTCCATCAGGAGCCTGCGCATATTCTGATGAAAGTGGAAACCCACAACCACCCGACGGCCATTTCTCCGTGGCCGGGTGCGGCGACCGGCTCCGGCGGCGAAATCCGTGACGAAGGGGCGACCGGTCGTGGGGCGAAACCAAAAGCGGGTCTGGTCGGTTTCTCCGTCTCCAACCTGCGCATCCCAGGCTTTGAACAGCCGTGGGAAGAAGATTTCGGCAAGCCAGAGCGCATCGTGACCGCGCTGGATATCATGACCGAAGGTCCGCTGGGCGGCGCGGCGTTTAACAACGAATTTGGCCGTCCGGCGCTGAACGGTTACTTCCGTACCTACGAAGAGAAGGTGGACAGCCACAACGGCGAAGAGCTGCGCGGCTACCACAAACCGATCATGCTGGCAGGCGGGATCGGCAACATCCGTGCCGATCACGTGCAGAAAGGCGAGATCGTCGTCGGCGCGAAGCTGATCGTGCTGGGCGGCCCGGCGATGAACATCGGTCTGGGCGGCGGCGCGGCCTCCTCTATGGCCTCCGGCCAGTCTGATGCGGATCTCGATTTCGCCTCCGTGCAGCGTGACAACCCTGAGATGGAGCGTCGCTGCCAGGAAGTGATCGACCGCTGCTGGCAGCTGGGCGATGCTAACCCGATTCTGTTCATCCACGACGTGGGCGCGGGCGGTCTGTCCAACGCTATGCCGGAGCTGGTGAGCGACGGCGGTCGCGGTGGTCGTTTCAACCTGCGCGATATCCTGAGCGATGAGCCGGGCATGAGCCCGCTGGAAATCTGGTGTAACGAATCCCAGGAGCGCTATGTGCTGGCGGTTGCGGCCGACCAGCTGCCGCTGTTTGACGAGCTGTGCCGCCGCGAGCGCGCGCCGTATGCCGTCATCGGTGAAGCGACCGAAGAGCAGCACCTGACTCTGAGCGACACCCATTTCGACAACCAGCCTATCGATCTGCCGCTGGACGTGCTGCTCGGTAAAACGCCGAAGATGACCCGCGACGTAACAACCCGTAAAGCGGCGGGCAAAGCGCTGGATCGCCAGGGCATTACCGTGGCGGAAGCGGTCAACCGCGTGCTGCACCTGCCTGCTGTGGCAGAGAAAACCTTCCTGGTGACCATCGGCGACCGCACCGTGACCGGTATGGTGTCGCGCGATCAGATGGTTGGCCCGTGGCAGATCCCGGTGGCGAACTGCGCCGTGACCACCGCGAGCCTCGACAGCTACTACGGTGAAGCGATGGCGCTGGGCGAACGCACCCCGGTGGCGCTGCTGGACTTCGCCGCCTCTGCACGACTGGCGGTTGGTGAAGCGCTGACCAACATCGCGGCGACGCAGATTGGCGACATCAAACGTATCAAACTTTCCGCGAACTGGATGGCGGCAGCCGGTCACCCTGGTGAAGACGCTGGCCTGTATGAAGCCGTGAAAGCGGTGGGTGAGGAACTGTGCCCAGCCCTCGGCCTGACCATTCCGGTGGGTAAAGACTCCATGTCGATGAAAACCCGCTGGCAGGAGGGTAACGAGCAGCGCGAGATGACGTCTCCGTTGTCGCTGGTGATCACCGCGTTTGCCCGCGTGGAAGACGTGCGCCATACCGTTACGCCGCAGCTGGCGACCGAAGATAACGCCCTGCTGTTGATTGACCTGGGTAAAGGCCACAACGCGCTGGGCGCCACCGCACTGGCGCAGGTTTACCGTCAACTTGGCGACAAGCCAGCCGACGTGCGCGATGTGGCGCAGCTAAAAGGCTTCTACGACGCAATTCAGGCGCTGGTGGCACAGCGCAAGCTGCTGGCCTACCACGACCGTTCCGACGGCGGCCTGCTGGTGACCCTGGCAGAGATGGCCTTCACCGGCCACTGCGGCGTGGAAGCGAACATTGCAACGCTTGGCGAAGACCGCCTGGCGGCGCTGTTTAACGAAGAGCTGGGTGCAGTGATTCAGGTTCGCGCCGCAGACCGCGAGGCGGTGGAAGCGATTCTGGCGAAGCACGGTCTGGCAGACTGCGTCCATTATCTGGGGAAAGCCGTTCAGGGCGACCGTTTCGTCATTGAGGCCGACGGTCACGCCGTGTTCAGCGAAAGCCGCACCACGCTGCGCATGTGGTGGGCAGAAACCACCTGGCAGATGCAGCGTCTGCGCGATAACCCGGAATGCGCCGATCAGGAGCATAACGCGAAAGCGAATGACCAGGATCCTGGCCTGAACGTGAAGCTTTCCTTCGATATCAACGAAGACATCGCTGCGCCGTACATTGCGACCGGCGCGCGTCCTAAAGTGGCCGTGCTGCGCGAGCAGGGCGTTAACTCCCACGTTGAGATGGCTGCGGCCTTCCACCGCGCGGGCTTTGACGCTATCGACGTCCACATGAGCGACCTGCTGGCCGGGCGTACCGGCCTGGAAGATTTCCACGCGCTGGTGGCGTGCGGCGGTTTCTCCTACGGCGACGTGCTGGGCGCGGGCGAAGGTTGGGCAAAGTCCATTCTGTTTAACAGCCGCGTGCGCGACGAGTTCGAGACCTTCTTCCATCGTCCGCAAACCCTGGCGCTGGGCGTGTGCAACGGCTGCCAGATGATGTCTAACCTGCGCGAGCTGATCCCGGGCAGCGAAGCCTGGCCACGCTTTGTGCGCAACCAGTCCGACCGCTTCGAAGCGCGCTTCAGTCTGGTAGAAGTGACTCAGAGCCCATCTCTGCTGCTGCAGGGGATGGTTGGCTCTCAGATGCCAATCGCCGTTTCCCACGGCGAAGGTCAGGTAGAAGTGCGCGATGCGGCCCATCTGGCGCAGCTCGAGAGCAAAGGCCTGGTGGCGCTGCGCTTTGTCGATAACTTCGGCAAGGTCACGGAAACCTATCCGGCGAACCCGAACGGCTCCGTCAACGGTATTACGGCGGTGACCAGCGAAAGCGGTCGCGCGACCATCATGATGCCGCACCCTGAACGCGTGTTCCGTACCGTGAGCAACTCCTGGCACCCGGAAAACTGGGGCGAGGATAGCCCGTGGATGCGTATCTTCCGCAACGCGCGTAAACAGCTGGGTTAAGACGTAAAGCAGGTACTTTGTAGGCCCGGTGAGCGTAGCTCCACCGGGTTTTTTTATGCGTGTCGCAAAATTGCGACAAAGATGGTATAGGGATGTCTCCAAATGGAGACACTTAACGCATTGATTTATATATGGCAGGACAGGTTCCCGTTAAGGTGTTGCTTAATAGCGACACTTAGCCTGGAAATCATTCAGCGCACAACAAATAGATTAAACCAATAAAAGATATATATTTCAATGTGTTAATATTTTGTTTTGCATTCTGGCATGGGTGTTGCATAATATTAACCAGTGGCTCATTCACCTTCTTATGTCAGCCCCTTCGGGACGTGCTACATAAACTTCGAATGACGCACAAAAAGGTGCCTGCCGTCCAACTACTGATCATAGCGATGCTTTATCAGGCCAGGGCGAAACGTCGAGTTAGGCACCGCCTTATTCCATAACAAAGCCGGGTTTTTACCCGGCTTTGTTGTATCTGAAGGGCAGACTCAGTTACGCTCTCCGTAAACCCCCATGAAGAGAGTAATGCGTTGAAACGCTGGCCCGTTTTTCCCCGCTCCCTGCGACAGCTCGTGATGATGGCCTTTCTGCTGATCCTGCTGCCGCTGCTGATCCTTGCCTGGCAGGCATGGCAGAGCCTCAACGCGCTGAGTGCCCAGGCGGCGCTGACGAACCGCACCACGCTTATCGATGCCAGACGCAGTGAAGCGATGACCAACGCCGCGCTGGAGATGGAGCGTAGCTATCGTCAGTACTGCGTGCTCGACGATCGGACGCTGGAGAAGGTGTACCAGAGCCAGCGCAAGCGCTACAGCGAAATGCTGGATGCCCACGCGGGCGTGCTGCCGGACGACAGGCTGTATCAGGCGTTACGTCAGGATCTGAACGATCTCGCGCAGCTGCAGTGCCAGAACAGCGGCCCGGATGCGGCTGCCGCCGCGCGCCTTGAGGCATTCGCCGCCGCCAATACCGAAATGGTGCAGTCAACGCGCACGGTCATTTTCTCTCGCGGCCAGCAGCTGCAGCAGGAGATTGCCGAGCGCGGCCAGTTCTTTGGCTGGCAGGCGCTGGTGCTGTTCCTGGTGAGCCTCGGGCTGGTGCTGCTCTTTACCCGCATGATCATCGGCCCGGTGAAGGGTATTCAGCGTATGATCAACCGCCTGGGGGAGGGGAAATCGCTCGGGGATACGGTTGCCTTTAAAGGCCCGCGCGAGCTGCGATCCGTCGGTCAGCGCATTATCTGGCTATCCGAGCGCCTGGCATGGCTGGAATCCCAGCGTCATCAGTTCCTGCGCCATATTTCCCATGAGCTGAAAACCCCGCTGGCCAGCATGCGTGAAGGAACGGAACTGCTGGCGGACGAGGTGGCAGGGCCGCTTACGCCGGAGCAGAAAGAGATTGTCGAAATTCTGGACGCCAGCAGCCGCAATTTGCAAAAGCTGATCGAGCAGCTTCTGGATTACAACCGCAAGCTGGCTGACGGGACGGTGGTACTTGAAGAGGTGGAGATTGAGCCACTGGTGGATATGGTGATCTCCGCCCATAGCTTGCCGGCAAGAGCTAAAATGATGCATACCGGGGTGGAGCTGAATGCGCCGACCTGCCTGGCTGAACCCATGCTATTAATGAGCGTTCTGGATAATCTTTACTCCAATGCGGTGCACTATGGTACTGAATCCGGTAACATTTATATCCGAAGTTATACGAAGGGCTCCCGGGTGTTTATTGACGTCGCAAACACCGGCACCCCGATCCCCGATGACGAAAAAACCATGATCTTCGAACCCTTTTTCCAGGGGAGTCATCAGCGGAAAGGCGCGGTAAAAGGAAGCGGTCTGGGATTAAGCATTGCCCGGGACTGCATACGACGCATGCAGGGTGAGCTAAACATTGCCACGGACGAACGTTCAGATGTTTGCTTCCGTATTGAACTGCCCCTGAGCCGGAAAAATTAATAAAATGAATCTATATCTGGTGAGTATGTCACACGTCTTTTTCCGCGCCATACGCGCGGTGTTTTCCAGCAAAGCGGGTCGCCTGAGTCTGCCCTGTTTAGTTCTGGCGGGGTGCGTTTCCCATGCGCCGCAAAGTGCGATAAGCGGTAAACAGGAAGACAAATGGCCCGATAACCAGCTGGCGGATTTCCTCTCTACCCGCTGTGAGGATATCTGGAATCTGTCAGGGCATGATGTCGAAAATAACCCGCTGTTCTGGCTGCGCGGAATAGATTGCGCCCAGCGGCTTGCGCCGGTAGACGCCCGCATGAAGGCGGCGATGCTGGATGAAGACACCTGGCAGGACGCTTTCAAGCGTGGGATTTTACTGGCCGATGCGAAAATTACCCCCGTTGAACGTCGGGCCAACGTGACCCGTCTGGACACGTTTGTGATCAATCTTCCCGCACAGGTGCGCCCGGTATACCAGCTCTGGCGGGATGGGCAGACGTTACAGCTGCAGCTGTCTGAAGAGCGCTCCCGCTACAGCAAGCTACAGCAGTCAACCGACAGCGAGCTGGATACGCTGCGCCAACAGCAACAGCATTTACGTACTCAGCTGGATACCACGACGCGAAAGCTGGAAAACCTGACCGATATCGAAAGACAGCTCTCGTCGCGTAAATATCAGCCCGGTAGTTCATCTGCTGCACCGGACAGCGATATGCCGAAACAAGAGGATGTGAAGCATGACGAGCCGTAAACCAGCCCATCTTTTACTGGTGGATGACGATCCAGGCCTGTTAAAGCTGCTGGGGATGCGTCTGGTGAGTGAAGGCTACACCGTGGTGACCGCGGAAAGCGGGCAGGAGGGGCTTAAAGTCCTCAGCCGCGAAAAGATTGACCTGGTGATCAGCGACCTGCGGATGGACGAAATGGATGGCATGCAGCTGTTCGCCGAAATCCAGAAGCAGCAGCCTGGCATGCCGGTCATTATCCTGACGGCGCACGGGTCAATCCCGGATGCCGTCGCCGCAACCCAGCAGGGCGTGTTCAGCTTCCTCACCAAGCCGGTAGATAAAGACGCGCTCTACAAAGCTATCGACAGCGCGCTGGAGCACGCCGCGCCCTCCGGAGACGACGCATGGCGTGAATCTATCGTCACCCGCAGCCCGATAATGCTGCGTCTGCTTGAGCAGGCGCGAATGGTCGCACAGTCAGACGTCAGCGTGTTGATTAACGGCCAGAGCGGAACCGGGAAAGAGATCCTGGCGCAGGCGATCCACAACGCCAGCCCGCGCAGTAAAAATGCTTTTATCGCCATTAACTGCGGTGCCCTCCCAGAGCAGCTTCTTGAGTCTGAACTTTTTGGCCATGCCCGCGGCGCATTTACCGGCGCGGTAAGCAGCCGGGAAGGGCTGTTCCAGGCCGCGGAAGGCGGCACGCTGTTCCTCGACGAGATTGGCGACATGCCTGCGCCGCTGCAGGTCAAACTGTTGCGCGTACTTCAGGAGCGCAAAGTGCGCCCGTTGGGCAGCAACCGCGATATTGATATTAACGTGCGAATCATTTCCGCTACCCACCGCGACTTGCCCAAAGTGATGGCCCGCAACGAGTTCCGTGAAGATCTCTACTACCGTCTGAACGTGGTGAACCTGAAGATCCCGGCGCTGGCGGAGCGTGCGGAAGATATTCCGCTGCTGGCGAATCACCTCCTGCGCCAGGCGGCCGATCGGCATAAACCGTTCGTGCGCGCCTTTTCGACTGATGCGATGAAACGGCTGATGGCCGCCAGCTGGCCGGGTAACGTGCGCCAGCTGGTGAACGTGATTGAGCAGTGCGTGGCGCTAACGTCCTCGCCCGTTATCAGCGACGCGCTGGTGGAACAGGCGCTGGAAGGAGAGAACACGGCCTTGCCGACGTTTGCGGAAGCGCGTAACCAGTTCGAGCTGAACTATCTGCGCAAGCTGCTGCAGATAACCAAAGGCAACGTGACCCACGCGGCGCGGATGGCCGGACGCAACCGCACCGAGTTCTATAAGCTGCTCTCACGCCACGAGCTGGAAGCAAACGATTTTAAAGAGTAATGCCGTATGGTACTGTGAGCAATCGATTACGAGGCAGCTTACAGGCAAGAGTTTAAGGACCCACCATGAAAAAGATTGATGCGATTATTAAACCTTTCAAACTGGATGATGTACGTGAAGCGCTGGCGGAAGTAGGCATCACCGGAATGACCGTGACGGAAGTGAAAGGTTTTGGTCGTCAGAAGGGCCACACCGAGCTCTATCGTGGCGCAGAGTACATGGTCGACTTTCTGCCGAAAGTGAAAATTGAAATCGTGGTCAGCGACGATATCGTCGATACCTGCGTGGATACCATTATCCGCACGGCGCAGACGGGCAAAATTGGCGACGGTAAAATCTTCGTCTTTGACGTGGCGCGCGTGATCCGTATCCGTACCGGCGAAGAAGACGACGCCGCGATTTAACCATTCGCCACCCGGCGCAAAAAAAGCCCCTCGAACGAGGGGCTTTTTGCGTTACAGCACCTTATGCGGCCCGAAACATTCGTAATGAATGTTGTCTTTATTCACGCCCAGCTCAACCAGCTGCTTCGCGGCATACTGCATAAACGCCACGGGTCCACAGACGTAGAACTGCATTTCCGGCGCGCTAAACGTCCCTTCCATCTGGCTTAAATTCATCAGTCCTTCGCTGTCAAAGCGTGCGGCAGTGCGGTCTGCCTCCGTCGGCAGGCGATACCAGGTATGCGCGGTGAAACGCGGCAGGGTCGCTCCCAGCGCTTTCACTTCATCCGCAAAGGCGTGCACGTCGCCGTTCTCCGCTGCGTGGAACCAGTTAATCTGCGCGCTGTGGTTTGCTTTCGCCAGCGTATCCAGCATCGCCAGCATTGGCGTTTGGCCCACGCCCGCGGAGATCAGCGTGACCGGGGTATTGGTTTCAATGGCCATAAAGAAGTCGCCCGCCGGCGCGGCCAGATGGACCACGTCGCCCACGCTCGCTTCGTTATGCAGCCAGTTGGATACCTGACCGCCGTCCTCGCGCTTCACCGCAATGCGGTAGCCTTTGCCGTTTGGTTTGCGGGTCAGAGAGTACTGGCGGATCTCCTGGTGCGGGAAGCCTTCAGGCTTCAGCCATACGCCCAGATACTGGCCCGGCTGGTAATCGGCCACCGGCTGGCCGTCAACCGGCTCAAATTCAAAACTGGTGATAAGCGCGCTGCGCGGCGTTTTCTCGACGATACGGAAGGCGCGCGTTCCTTCCCAGCCGCCGTTCTTGCTGGCGTTTTCGCTGTAGATCTGCGCTTCACGGTTGATAAACACGTTTGCCAGCACGCCGTAGGCTTTACCCCAGGCGTCCAGCACCTCCTGGCCCGGGCTGAACATTTCGTCCAGCGTTGCCAGCAGGTGAGTGCCGACGATGTTGTACTGCTCGGGTTGGATCTGGAAGCTGGTGTGCTTCTGCGCGATTTTTTCCACCGCAGGCAGCAACGCCGCCAGGTTTTCGATATTACTGGCGTAGGCCGCGATGGCGTTGAAAAGCGCTTCACGCTGATCGCCGTTACGCTGGTTGCTCATATTGAAAATCTCTTTGAGCTCCGGATTGTGCGTGAACATGCGATCGTAGAAATGGGCGGTAAGTTTAGGGCCGGTTTCCACCAGCAGGGGAATGGTGGATTTAACGGTAGCGATGGTTTGAGCGTCAAGCATGGCAGCTTCCTTCTGGTATTACTTAATGATGTATTTTAAATGCATCTTATAAAAAATACCCATGCTTTGTAAATGGTTCTTTGCAAGATGAAAAATACGCATCACAAACCTGAAAAGAAATCCGCTGGAAATAGTGAGATCTTTATTCCTCAAACCCTTGCGTGGCGTGAAGGAAAACGTTTGCGTAAAATCGTTTGTCAAGACCTGTTATCACAGAACTATTCAGTTATACTGTTGCCCGTCGTCCAACAGGACTGCCTTTTCAGGCCAAAATTTACTTGTTAGCTGAGTCAGGAGATGCGGATGTTAAAGCGTGAAATGAACATTGCCGATTATGATGCCGAACTGTGGCAGGCTATGGAGCAGGAAAAAGTACGTCAGGAAGAGCACATCGAACTGATCGCCTCCGAAAACTACACCAGCCCGCGCGTAATGCAGGCGCAGGGCTCTCAGCTGACCAACAAATACGCTGAAGGTTACCCGGGCAAGCGCTACTATGGCGGTTGCGAATACGTTGATATCGTTGAGCAGCTGGCTATCGACCGTGCGAAAGCACTCTTCGGCGCTGACTACGCGAACGTCCAGCCGCACTCCGGCTCTCAGGCTAACTTCGCTGTTTACACCGCGCTGCTGCAGCCGGGCGATACCGTTCTGGGTATGAACCTGGCGCAGGGCGGCCACCTGACTCACGGCTCCCCGGTTAACTTCTCCGGCAAACTGTACAACATCATTCCTTACGGTATTGATGAGTCCGGTAAAATTGACTACGAAGACATGGCGAAGCAGGCTAAAGAGCACAAGCCGAAGATGATCATCGGTGGCTTCTCTGCTTACTCCGGTATCGTTGACTGGGCAAAAATGCGTGAAATCGCAGACAGCATCGGCGCGTACCTGTTCGTTGACATGGCGCACGTTGCGGGCCTTATCGCCGCAGGCGTTTACCCGAACCCGGTTCCTCACGCTCACGTTGTGACCACCACTACTCACAAAACCCTGGCGGGTCCACGCGGTGGCCTGATCCTGGCGAAAGGCGGTGACGAAGAGCTGTACAAAAAACTGAACTCTGCCGTGTTCCCAAGCGCGCAGGGCGGCCCGCTGATGCACGTTATCGCCGCAAAAGCGGTCGCGCTGAAAGAAGCGATGGAGCCAGAGTTCAAGGTGTATCAGCAGCAGGTTGCTAAGAACGCCAAAGCGATGGTGGAAGTGTTCCTGAACCGTGGCTACAAAGTGGTATCCGGCGGGACTGAAAACCACCTGTTCCTGCTGGACCTGGTTGATAAGAACCTGACCGGTAAAGAAGCTGACGCTGCCCTGGGCCGCGCCAACATCACCGTGAACAAAAACAGCGTGCCAAACGATCCGAAGAGCCCGTTCGTGACCTCCGGTATCCGTATCGGTTCTCCGGCCGTGACGCGTCGCGGCTTTAAAGAAGCGGAAGTGAAAGAGCTGGCTGGCTGGATGTGTGACGTTCTGGACAACATCAATGACGAAGCGGTTATCGAGCGCGTCAAAGGTAAAGTTCTGGATATCTGCGCACGCTTCCCGGTATACGCATAATTCCTCTGCTTTGCAGAAATAAAAAAGGCCGCGCTTGCGGCCTTTTTTTATGGCTTAACGCCGGTCCAGGGAAATGGCCCCCGGTCCCACAATCGCCAGCAAAATAAACGCGCCAGCAATACTGACGTTCTTGTAGAAATTAATCATATTCGGCACAACCGCATCTCCGGTCATATCCCAGTAGTGGTGACCGATAATCGCCGTGCCCAGCGTATAGAAGACAAAGAGCACCGCGAGGGGGCGGGTGAAAAAGCCGAGCACGATCAGGATAGCGGCGGGAACCTCCATTACTACGGCGATAATGGCCGCCAGCATCGGCATGGGGGCGCCGAGCGACGTCATATACTGAACGGTGCCGCTAAACCCCGTCAGCTTGGGATAGCCAAAAATAATAAACAGGACAACGATGGCAATACGGGCAATCAATAGCAGGAAGGAGCGTGAGGAGCCGAAATCGAAATAACGTAAGCTGTTCATGGCAAACGACCTCTTCAGGCGATGTCTTTTAAACGTAATACAATTTTGCCGCTCACGCCATACGCCGACCGGCTGTCCAGGACGTTAATTTATCGTTAATTTATAGCGCGCTAACGACTTGCTAAAGTGCAGGATAAACGCCAGACTATCGCCTCCATTTCGGGAGGGATTCATGGTCTTGCATTCCACGCGCTGGCTGGCGCTCAGCTACTTCACCTACTTCTTTAGCTACGGTATTTTTCTGCCTTTCTGGAGCGTCTGGCTCAAGGGAATTGGTTTGACGCCAGAAACCATCGGCATTCTGCTGGGCGCGGGGCTGGTGGCGCGTTTCCTCGGAAGCTTGCTGATTGCCCCCCGCGTCAGCGATCCCTCCTTACTGATTAAAGCGGTGCGCATTCTGGCCCTGCTGACGCTGGTCTTCGCGGCCTGCTTCTGGGTCAGCCACCAGTTTGCCTGGCTGATGGTGGTGATGGTTGGCTTTAATCTGTTCTTCTCCCCGCTGGTACCCCTGACGGATGCGCTGGCGAACACCTGGCAAAAGCAGATCACCATGGACTATGGTCGCGTGCGCCTCTGGGGATCGATTGCCTTCGTGATCGGCTCTGCGCTGGTGGGGAAACTGGTCAGCCTTTACGACTACCGCGCGATTCTGGCGCTGCTGAGTATCGGTATTGCCTCGATGCTGCTGGGCATGCTGCTGCGCCCGTCGGTGATGCCGCAAGGGGAGAGTCGCCATCAGGAGAGCGCCGGCTGGCCCGCCTGGCGGAGCCTGGTGGCCCAGAGCTGGCGTTTTCTGGCGTGCGTCTGTCTGCTTCAGGGGGCGCATGCGGCGTACTATGGCTTCAGCGCCATCTACTGGCAGGGGGCGGGCTACTCGGCCTCTGCTGTCGGTTACCTGTGGTCGCTGGGGGTGGTGGCAGAAGTCATTATTTTCGCCCTGAGCAAAAAGCTGTTCCGCCGCTTCGGCGCGCGCGATCTGCTGCTGCTTTCCGCGGTCTGCGGCGTGGCGCGCTGGGGGATTATGGGCTGGACGACCGAACTGCCGTGGCTGATCATGGCGCAGATCCTTCACTGCGGCACCTTCACCGTGTGCCACCTGGCGGCGATGCGCTATATCGCGGCGCGCGAGGGCGGGGACGTGATCCGTCTGCAGGCGGTCTACTCTGCGGTGGCGATGGGCGGCAGCATTGCGGTGATGACGGTCTTTGCGGGCTTTCTGTATCAGCATCTGGGACACGGCGTGTTCTGGGTCATGGCGCTGGTGGCGCTCCCGGCGATGTTTGTTCGACCGAAAGTGGCCGCACGGGCGTAGCTACGATTCCAGCATGGCGCGAATATGTTCCTGCTGCTGCGTGTTAAGTGATTCAACCGCGTGGATCAGCGGCGGCGAGAACAGCGGCAGCACGGTAGGATAGGGGGTGATAACCAGCGCGGCTTCGCGCGGTGCCCCCTCTTTCTGGAACGCCTGCAGCGTCAGATAGCGAATGTTGAGCGGCAGCAGGGTTAATTCGCGCAGCTGCTGTTCAATCACCTCCTCACAGGATTTATCCTCCCCGGTCAGCAGCACTACCTGTTTTTCATGCAGATCGGTCTCCTGCATCAGCCAGGCGCCGAAAATAACCGCTACCAGCGCCATCTCTTCATCGGAGAACCGCAGCCCAAATTCGGCTTCCAGCTCAAAGAGTGCCTCTTTGGTGGTGCGTAACAGCCGGGGATAGAGACGGTGAATTTCCTCGGGCAGGCTATTGTCGATGCCGATCTCAAACAGCGAGCGGTCCAGCGCCTGAGCCAGATGGATATACAACTGATCGGTCAGCCCCTGCTCATCGCTGAAGTTCATCCCGGTTTGCGAGCGGAAACGGGCCACCATGCGCACAATGGCGCGGCGCAGGCGCTGATCCTGCTGGTGTTTATCAAGCACCGGATCGGGCGTGCGGAGCATCATAAACAGCAGCGCCAGAAACAGCTGCTCGTCCACGTGCGCGCCCTGCGGCACGCGCCGCTTCCAGTGACGAACAATCTCCTGCGCCGTAAAATACTCTCCCCGCGACTGGGTCCAGCTGCGCTGCGCATGGGAAAACTGCGGCGTATTCCCTAAGTGGTGCTGGATGAGGCAGTATTGCAAGTAGAGCTGTAAGAACTGGACGTCCCGGCATTCAAACTGACGCTGCAGCTTGCGTGAGCAGAAGCCGATCAGCGCCCGCAGGTTAGCATCGTCGTAGAGCGGCCGCGCGATGCCGTGCTGTTTAAGCGCGGTTTTTAAGGCTGGGGTAAACTGGTGCGAGACAAACTGCGGACAAAGGCGGAGCGCCCTGCGCAGCCAGTGCAGCAGACATAAACGCTGATTCAGGGCAGTGCCTTCAATTCGGTAGCTACCGTCATGGTGCGTGACGATATCCAGCCGGTGATAGCGCTGGATTTCATCGCGCGTCTCGGCTATATCTTGCCGTGCCATGACCTCGTCCACGCCGTTGGCAGCGATTATGCTCTGTGCGGTGACGGCAGCATCGGGCAGGTAAAGCATCAAAAGCACCTGGCAGCGGCGCTGCGAACTGGAAAGCACAGATGGAATTTCAAGCGTCGTCATCATCTGTCGGGTATCCAGTGTGAATGTTTGATAAGAATAGCTAAAGGATGGGCGCTGAAAAGCGCGCCGGCAGGCCTTTCACTCAGGATTGCTGGGGAACATCACAGAATTTTTGACGTGAGGAATTGATGCAGACAGTTAAACAAAATGCGATGGCGTTATTTTTGGCGGTTATCACCTTTACCGCCAGCGCACATCCTCACAGTTTTATCAGCCTGAAAACCGAGCTGGTCACCGACGGCACGCAGCTGAGCGGCCTGAAAATGCGCTGGACGATGGATGAAATCACCTCGGCGGATCTGCTTTATGATGCGGGTAACGCGAAGCCCGGCGACGAAATCTGGAAAAAGCTGGCGGCAGAAGTGATGGCCAACGTGCTCGGGCAGCACTACTTCACCGAGTTTTGGCATAACGGACAAAAGGTGAAGTTCCTCAATCGCCCGACAGAATACGGCATGTCCCGCGACGGACATCAGGCGGTGCTGACGTTCGTGCTCCCACTGGCGCACCCGCAGTCGCTGGCAGGACAAACCTATACGTTTTCCACCTTTGACCCAACGTACTACGTCGATATGAGCTACGCCGAGGACAGCGACGTGCAGCTTCCTGCGTCGTTGCAAAAAACCTGCAACATTACGGTTTACACCCCGAAGCCCAGCGAAGAGACGCTGAATTTTGCTGTCTCTCTTGATAAAGAGGATGCCCCACCGGAGGACATGGAACTGGGTAAACAGTTTGCGCAGAAGGTAACGTTACAATGTCAGTGATCTCCTCTCCGGTACGAAAGCCGCGCCGCTGGCTGCACCTCTGGCCGCTGGCGCTTTTTCTACTGCTCGCCGTTTGCGGTTCGCTCTGGCTGTGGCAGGCCTGGCCGCAGGTGATGATGAAAAGCATCATCTGGCAGCGTGAGGTCAACCAGCAGATGAGCGGACTGCTGAAGGCGGTGGCGGAGAACCCGACCAAAGCGGGCGGTTCCCTGCTGGCGTTCAGCTTTATCTATGGCGTGCTGCACGCGCTGGGGCCGGGGCACGGCAAAATCGTCATCACCACCTGGCTTGCCACCCATCCGTCGAAGCTGAAATCAAGCATTGGCCTGACGCTGGCCTCTTCGCTGCTTCAGGGGGGCGTGGCGATTGCGCTGGTGGTGGTTGTGCTTTCGCTATTACAGCTTCCCGCGCGCCAGCTGCACCTGAGCAGCTTCTGGCTGGAGAAGAGCAGCTATGCGCTGGTCGGTGTGCTGGGGCTGATCCTCTGCTGGCGGGCGCTGAAAAAGCTGCGCGCGCTGCTGCAAAAGCCCAAATTCAAAACCTTTACGCCGCACCACGTTCATGATGAACACTGCGGCTGCGGGCATCAGCATCTGCCGACGCAGGAACAATTACAGAGCGGTGACGACTGGCGCGCGCGGCTGATGATAGTTCTCTCTATGGGGATGCGCCCGTGCTCGGGGGCAATCATGGTGCTGCTGTTCAGTAAAGTGATTGGCGTGTTCGGCTGGGGCATGCTCTCGGCGCTGGCAATGGCGGCAGGAACCTCTCTCACCATTTCGTCTTTGGCGTTGCTGGTTCACAGCTTCCGTCAGCTTGCGGTAAAACTCAGTGGCAATAAAACGCCAGTACTGTGGCGACAGGTAGGATGGACAACGCTCGCGCTGGCGGGGGGAGTGATTCTGCTGGTGGCGGCGGTAACGATGTGGATGAGCGCGGCGCCGTTTAACACCCTCTCCCCTATGGGGAGAGGGCTGAGATGAGGAGATTAACGCTTCAGCGCATCGCTCAGCTCGTCACGCATGTTGGCCAGCATGGCTTTAACAACGCGTGGGTTACCCGCAACGATGTTGCCGGTGGTCATGTAGTTGTGGCCGCCGGTGAAGTCGCAAACAATCGCGCCTGCTTCACGTGCGATCAGCTCGCCCGCAGCGAAGTCCCACGGCTTCAGTGACAGTTCGAAGTAACCGTCAACGCGGCCGGTTGCCACGTAGGCCAGATCCAGCGCAGCAGAGCCGGTGCGACGGAAGTCCGCGCATTCGGTGAACAGCTTGCCCAGGATATTCATATAGGTGGTTGCGTGCTGCTTCGCCTTGAACGGGAAGCCGGTCGCCAGGATGGTGCCGTCCAGGTCGCGTGCGTTGCTGCAGCGCAGACGGTAGCCGTTCAGCTGTGCGCCCTGACCGCGGGTCGCGGTGAACAGTTCGTTACGCATTGGATCGTAAACAACGGCGACTTCAGTACGGCCTTTAATGCGAACTGCGATTGACACAGAGAAGTGTGGCAGGCGTTTAACGAAGTTGGTGGTGCCATCCAGCGGATCGATAACCCATTGAACATCCTGATCGGTACCTTCATGTTCACCGCTTTCTTCGGTGATGATGGTGTGCTGCGGGTAAGATTTGCGGATCGTTTCGATAATAATCGCTTCTGCGGCTTTATCGACGTTAGTCACGAAATCATTGCTGCCTTTCTGGCTGGTTTCTACGGAGTCTGGCGTTTCGTAGTGTTTGGCAATTACATTACCCGCCTTGCGCGCTGCGCGCACGGCGATGGTCAGCATCGGATGCATCGGTCTCTCTCACTGGATGTTAAAGAACAGGAAAATCGGCGCAGAGTATAGCAGCGGGATCGGATTATGTCTCCCGTTTATGATAATATGCCCGAATATTCTTCAGACACTGAATCCAGACATCTAAAAATTATGCTGCAAAACATTCGAATCGTGCTGGTCGAAACATCGCACACCGGCAACATGGGCTCCGTTGCCCGCGCTATGAAAACCATGGGCTTAACGAACCTGTGGCTGGTTAATCCGCTGGTGAAACCAGACTCTCAGGCTATTGCCCTGGCGGCCGGGGCCAGCGACGTGATCGGTAATGCGCAGATCGTTGATACCCTCGACGAAGCGCTGGCCGGCTGCAGCCTCGTTGTCGGCACCAGCGCGCGCTCACGCACGCTGCCGTGGCCGATGCTGGATCCGCGTGAATGCGGCCTGAAAAGCGTCTCAGAAGCAGAGCAGGCACCGGTTGCGCTGGTGTTTGGCCGCGAGCGCGTTGGCCTGACCAACGACGAACTGCAGAAGTGCCACTACCACGTAGCGATTGCCGCCAACCCAGAATACAGCTCGCTGAACCTGGCAATGGCGGTGCAGGTAATCGCCTACGAAGTGCGCATGGCATGGCTGGCGACGCAGGAGAAGCAGGCAGAACCGAAAGAAGAGACGGCCTACCCGCTGGTGGACGACCTTGAGCGTTTCTACGGTCACCTGGAGCAGACGCTGCTCGCTACCGGCTTCATCCGTGAAGGCCACCCTGGCCAGGTGATGAATAAGCTGCGCCGCATGTTTACCCGCGCGCGTCCGGAAAGCCAGGAGCTGAACATCCTGCGCGGAATTCTGGCGTCGATTGAGCAGAAGAATAAAGAGTAGTGCCGATTTCCCCCTCTCCCCGTGGGAGAGGGTTGGGGTGAGGGCATCAGGCCGCACCTATATTATGAAGGCACAAAAGGTTAAATACCTGACTAAAACAGTCAAGTAAATAGTTGACCATTTTAGTCAGGAATGTCAGACTTGGCCCTGCTATGCAATACCCCCATTTTACAATAAAAAACCCCGGGCAGGGGCGAGTTTGAGGTTAAGTAAGACATGAGACTGACATCTAAAGGGCGTTATGCCGTGACCGCGATGCTGGACGTTGCGCTCAACTCCGAAGCGGGCCCGGTTCCGTTGGCTGATATTTCTGAACGACAAGGGATCTCCCTCTCTTACCTGGAACAGCTGTTCTCCAGACTGCGTAAAAATGGACTGGTGTCCAGCGTTCGTGGCCCGGGCGGCGGTTATCTGCTGGGTAAAGACGCGGGCAGTATTGCGGTTGGTGAAGTGATTAGCGCGGTGGATGAATCCGTTGACGCAACCCGTTGCCAGGGTAAAGGCGGCTGCCAGGGCGGCGATAAGTGCCTGACCCACGCGCTGTGGCGCGATCTGAGCGACCGTCTGACCGGCTTCCTGAACAACATCACCCTCGGTGAACTGGTCAATAACCAGGAAGTTCTGGACGTATCAGGTCGTCAGCACAGCCATGATTCACAACGCAGCACCCGCGCGCAGGACGCTATCGACGTCAAATTACGCGCGTAATAAAACGATAAGTATTTCAGAATCAGGCCGGGGTGGTCACACCCCGCGTACTCGGTCGTACATCCAGCCGGTTGCCTGATTCCTTGCATTGAAGCGATGTACGGAGTTTATAGAGCAATGAAATTACCGATTTATCTCGACTACTCCGCAACCACGCCGGTGGACCCGCGTGTTGCCGAGAAAATGATGCAGTGTCTGACCCTGGACGGAAACTTTGGTAACCCAGCTTCCCGTTCACACCGTTTTGGCTGGCATGCTGAAGAGGCGGTGGATATCGCCCGTAATCAGATTGCTGACCTGGTGGGTGCCGACCCGCGTGAGATTGTTTTCACCTCCGGTGCGACCGAATCCGACAACCTGGCGATCAAAGGTGCAGCCAACTTTTATCAGAAAAAAGGCAAGCACATCATCACCAGCAAAACCGAACACAAAGCCGTGCTGGACACCTGCCGCCAGCTGGAGCGTGAAGGGTTCGAAGTGACCTATCTGGCTCCGCAGAGCAACGGTATTATTGACCTGAAAGAGCTCGAAGCGGCGATGCGTGACGACACCATCCTGGTCTCCATCATGCACGTTAACAACGAAATCGGCGTCGTTCAGGACATCGCCACCATCGGCGAAATGTGCCGCGCGCGTGGTATCATCTACCACGTGGACGCGACCCAGAGCGTGGGCAAACTGCCTATCGACCTGAGCCAGTTGAAAGTAGATCTGATGTCCTTCTCCGGCCACAAAATCTATGGCCCGAAAGGGATCGGCGCACTGTACGTTCGTCGTAAGCCACGTATCCGCATCGAAGCACAGATGCACGGCGGCGGTCACGAGCGCGGCATGCGTTCCGGTACGCTGCCTGTTCACCAGATCGTGGGCATGGGCGAAGCGTACCGCATTGCGAAAGAAGAGATGGAAACCGAGATGGCGCGCCTGCGCACGCTGCGTAACCGTCTGTGGGACGGCGTGAAAGATATGGAAGAAGTGTATCTGAACGGCGATCTCGAGCAGGGCGCGCCGAATATCCTCAACGTCAGCTTCAACTATGTTGAAGGCGAATCGCTGATCATGGCGCTGAAAGACCTGGCCGTTTCTTCCGGTTCTGCCTGTACGTCTGCAAGCCTGGAGCCATCCTACGTGCTGCGCGCGCTGGGTATGACTGACGAGCTGGCACACAGCTCTATCCGTTTCTCTTTAGGTCGTTTCACTACCGAAGAAGAGATTGACTACACCATCAAGCTGGTTCGTAACTCCATTGGCCGTCTGCGCGACCTTTCTCCACTGTGGGAAATGTTCAAGCAGGGCGTGGATCTGAACAGCATTGAATGGTCACATCACTAATCGGTATATAAGGAGAATTCAATCATGGCATACAGCGAAAAAGTTATCGATCATTACGAGAACCCGCGCAACGTTGGCTCTTTTGACAACAGCGATGAATCTGTCGGTAGCGGCATGGTTGGTGCGCCGGCGTGTGGCGACGTGATGAAGTTGCAGATTAAAGTCAACAATGAAGGTATCATTGAAGACGCGCGCTTCAAGACCTACGGCTGCGGTTCTGCAATTGCGTCCAGCTCCCTGGTCACCGAGTGGGTGAAGGGCAAGTCTCTGGACGAAGCACAGGCAATTAAGAACACGGATATTGCTGAAGAACTCGAACTGCCGCCGGTGAAAATTCACTGTTCAATTCTGGCAGAAGACGCGATCAAAGCCGCCATTGCGGATTACAAAAGCAAACGTGAAGCAAAATAATTGAGGTTTGAGTATGTCGATTACCCTTAGCGACAGCGCTGCCGCGCGAGTAAGCTCTTTTCTGGCGAACCGTGGTAAAGGCTTTGGCCTGCGACTGGGCGTACGTACCTCCGGCTGTTCTGGTATGGCTTACGTACTGGAGTTTGTTGACGAGCCGGCGTCTGATGATACCGTGTTTGAAGACAAGGGCGTGAAGGTGGTGGTCGATGGCAAAAGCCTGCAATTTCTCAACGGCACTCAGCTGGACTTCGTAAAAGAAGGCCTGAACGAAGGTTTCAAATTCACGAACCCGAACGTCAAAGACGAGTGTGGTTGCGGCGAAAGCTTCCACGTTTAACCGCGCGTCATCCGAAACCCCACCGTGGCTTTGCTGCGCGTGGGGTTTGTTCTAACAGGCTACCCCTGAGATTGTTATGGATTACTTCACTCTCTTCGGACTACCCGCTCAATACCCGATCGATCTTCAGGCACTGACGGTCCGTTTTCAGGATCTGCAGCGTCAGTATCATCCGGATAAATTCGCCAGCGGGACGCAGGCAGAGCAACTGGCTGCGGTATCGCACTCCGCGACCATCAATCAGGCCTGGCAGACGCTGCGCCATCCGCTGGCGCGTGCAGAATATCTGCTCTCGCTCCACGGCTTTGATCTGGCGAGCGAACAGCACACTGTGCGCGACACCGCGTTTCTGATGGAACAGCTGGAGCTGCGCGAAGAGCTGGATGAGATTGAACAGGCCAAAGACGAAGCGCGTCTGGAACGTTTTATCACGCGCGTGAAGGGCATGTTCGATACCCGCCATCAGCAGATGGTGGAGCAACTGAACAACGAGACCTGGGACGTGGCGGCAGACACTGTGCGCAAACTCCGTTTTCTCGATAAACTGCGAAGCAGCGCTGAACAACTCGAAGAAAAGCTGCTCGATTTTTAATTTCGGAAGCAATTATGGCCTTATTACAAATTAGTGAGCCTGGCTTAAGCGCCGCACCGCACCAGCGTCGTCTGGCGGTCGGTATTGACCTGGGCACCACCAATTCCCTCGTGGCGACCGTGCGCAGCGGCCAGGCGGAAACGCTGGCCGACGAGCAGGGCCGCCATCTGCTGCCTTCCGTGGTCCACTACCAGCAGCAGGGTCACGCGGTCGGCTATGACGCCCGCGCCAACGCCGCGCGCGATCCGGCCAACACCATCAGCTCCGTAAAGCGCATGATGGGCCGCTCGCTGGCCGATATCCAGACCCGCTACCCGCACCTGCCGTATCAGCTTCAGGCCAGTGAAAACGGTCTGCCGATGATTGCCACGGCGGCCGGTTTACTGAACCCAATTCGCGTGTCTGCTGACATCCTCAAAGCGCTGGCGGCGCGCGCGACGGCGACGCTCGGCGGCGATCTGGACGGCGTAGTGATCACCGTTCCGGCCTATTTTGACGACGCACAGCGTCAGGGCACCAAAGACGCCGCGCGTCTGGCGGGCCTGCACGTGCTGCGCCTGCTGAACGAACCGACGGCGGCGGCGATTGCCTACGGCCTCGACTCCGGTCAGGAAGGGGTGATTGCGGTTTACGACCTCGGCGGCGGTACCTTTGATATTTCTATCCTGCGCCTGAGCCGCGGCGTGTTTGAAGTGCTGGCGACCGGCGGGGATTCCGCGCTCGGCGGCGATGATTTCGACCATCTGCTGGCGGACTACATCCGCGATCAGGCTGGCATCAGCGACCGCAGCGATGCGCGCGTTCAGCGCGAACTGCTGGATGCGGCCATCGACGCCAAGATTGCGCTGAGCGATGCGCAGTCGGTCAGCGTTAATGTCGCAGGCTGGCAGGGTGAAATCACCCGCGACCAGTTCAGCGAGCTGATTGCGCCTCTGGTTAAACGCACCCTGCTGGCCTGCCGTCGCGCATTGAAAGATGCGGGCGTGGAGGCTGACGAGGTGCTGGAGGTGGTCATGGTGGGCGGCTCAACGCGCGTGCCGCTGGTGCGCGAGCGCGTGGGCGAATTCTTTGGCCGCACGCCGCTGACCTCCATCGACCCGGACAAAGTGGTTGCCGTCGGCGCCGCTATCCAGGCCGATATTCTGGTTGGCAACAAGCCGGACAGCGAAATGCTGCTGCTGGACGTCATCCCGCTGTCTCTCGGTTTAGAAACCATGGGCGGCCTGGTGGAGAAAGTGATCCCGCGTAACACCACCATTCCGGTGGCGCGTGCGCAGGAGTTCACCACCTTCAAGGACGGCCAGACCGCGATGTCCATCCACGTGATGCAGGGCGAGCGCGAACTGGTGCAGGACTGCCGCTCTCTGGCGCGCTTTGCGCTGCGCGGCATCCCGGCGCTGCCAGCTGGCGGGGCGCATATTCGCGTGACCTTCCAGGTTGATGCGGACGGCCTGCTGAGCGTCACGGCGATGGAAAAATCGACCGGCGTGGAGTCGTCCATCCAGGTGAAGCCGTCCTACGGCCTGACCGATGGCGAAATCGCCTCCATGATCCAGGATTCAATGAGCTACGCCGAGCAGGATGTGAAGGCGCGTATGCTGGCTGAACAGAAAGTTGAAGCCGCACGTGTGCTGGAAAGTCTGAACGGGGCGCTCGCTGCCGATGCCGCGCTGTTAAGCGCCGCCGAGCGTCAGGTGATTGACGAGGCTGCCGCGCGCTTACGCGCAGTCGCCGAAGGCAATGACGCTGACGCAATAGAAGAAGCCATTAAAAACGTTGATAAACAAACCCAGGACTTCGCTGCTCGCCGCATGGACAAATCTGTCCGCGTCGCGCTGAAAGGCCAGTCCGTGGACGAGGTTTAATATGCCAAAGATTGTTATTTTGCCTCATGCGGACCTCTGTCCGGATGGCGCTGTTCTGGAAGCGAAGACCGGTGAAACCATTCTCGATGTTGCCCTGCGTGCAGGTATCGAAGTGGAACACGCCTGTGAAAAATCCTGTGCCTGCACCACCTGCCACTGCATCGTGCGTGAAGGTTTTGACTCTCTCGCCGAGAGCACCGAAGACGAAGACGACATGCTGGATAAAGCATGGGGTCTGGAGCCAGACAGCCGCCTGAGCTGCCAGGCCGCGGTGACCGATGAAGATCTGGTCGTGGAATTCCCACGCTACACCATCAACCACGCACGCGAGCATTAATATGGGACTGAAGTGGACAGACAGCCGTGAAATCGGCGAAGCGCTCTACGACGCGAACCCGGATCTCGATCCCAAAACCGTACGATTCACCGACATGCACCAGTGGATCTGCGATTTAGAGGATTTCGACGACGATCCAAACGCATCCAATGAAAAAATTCTGGAGGCGATTCTGTTAGTCTGGTTAGATGAAGCAGAGTAAATCACTTAACGGGCTGCCTTCAGGCGGCCCGTTTGCTAATAAGGATAAATAAAATGACCGAAGCGATGAAAATTACGCTCTCTACGCAGCCCGCCGACGCGCGCTGGGGCGAGAAAGCCAGCTACAGCATCAACAACGACGGTATCACCCTGCACCTGACGGGCAAAGATGATTTAGGTCTGATCCAGCGCGCCGCGCGTAAAATTGACGGCCTGGGCATTAAGCATGTCTCGCTGGAAGGCGAAGGTTGGGATACCGACCGCAGCTGGGCATTCTGGGCGGGCTACAAAGGCCCGAAAGGCACCCGTAAAATTGAGTGGGCGAACCTCGACGAAGCCGGTCAAAAAGAGCTGGAAAGCCGCCTGCAAATTATCGACTGGGTGCGCGACACCATTAACGCCCCGGCGGAGGAGTTAGGCCCTGAGCAACTGGCGCAGCGTGCGGTTGACCTGCTGTGCGGCGTGGCGGGGGATAACATGTCCTACCGCATCACCAAAGGTGAAGATCTGCGCGAGCAGAACTACATGGGCATCCACACCGTGGGCCGCGGCTCCGAACGTCCTCCGGTCCTGCTGGCGCTGGATTACAACCCAACCGGCGATAAAGAAGCGCCTGTCTTTGCCTGCCTGGTCGGTAAAGGTATCACCTTCGACACCGGCGGCTACAGCCTGAAGCAGAGCGCGTTCATGGATTCCATGAAGTCCGACATGGGCGGCGCGGCAACCATCACCGGCGCGCTGGCGTTCGCCATCACCCGCGGTCTGAACAAGCGCGTGAAGCTCTACCTGTGCTGCGCGGATAACATGGTGAGCGGCAACGCCTTCAAGCTGGGCGACATCATTCGCTACCGCAACGGTAAAAATGTCGAAGTGATGAACACCGATGCCGAAGGCCGTCTGGTGCTGGCCGATGGCCTGATCGACGCCTCTGCCCAGAAGCCAGAGCTGATTATCGACATGGCGACCCTGACCGGCGCGGCGAAAACCGCCCTGGGCAACGACTACCACGCGCTGTTCAGCTTTGACGACAAGCTGGCCGCTCGCCTGCTGGCAAGCGCGGCTGCGGAAAACGAACCGTTCTGGCGTCTGCCGCTGGCCGAGTTCCACCGCAGCCAGCTGCCGTCTAACTTTGCCGAGCTGAATAACACCGCGAGCGCGGCGTACCCGGCGGGGGCAAGTACCGCAGCAGGCTTCCTGTCGCACTTCGTTGAGAACTATCATGAAGGCTGGCTGCACATCGACTGCTCCGCAACCTACCGTAAGGCGGCAGTTGAGCAGTGGTCCGCGGGTGCGACCGGTCTGGGCGTGCGTACCGTGGCGAACCTGCTGACGGCTGAGTGATCTTTTTTGCCCGGCGGCGCTGCGCTTGCACGGGCCTGTGGTTTTGTAGGCCGGGTAAGCAAAGCGCCACCCGGCGTTTATTGAAGTAGCCAAACTATGTCAGATACCAAAAACGAATTAGAAACCCTGCTGGAACAGGCGGCGACCGAGCCAGCCCATCGTCCGGCATTTTTCCGCACGCTGCTGGAATCCACCGTCTGGGTGCCGGGCACCGCGGCGGAAGGTGAGCAGGTTGTCGAAGACAGCGCGCTGGATCTGCTGCATTGGGAGAAAGATGACGGCACGTCGGTTATCCCGTTCTTTACTTCATTGGAAGCGTTGCAGGAAGCGGTAGAAGATGAACAGGCGTTCGTGGTGATGCCGGTGCGCACGCTGTTCGAAATGACGCTGGGCCAGACGCTGTTCCTTAACGCTAAGCTGCCAACCGGGAAAGAGTTTACCCCGCGCGAGATCAGCCACCTGATTGGTGAAGAGGGTAACCCGCTTAGCACCCAGGAGGTGCTGGAAGGGGGCGAAACGCTGCTGCTGTCTGAGGTGGCCGAGCCGCCTGCGCAGATGATCGATTCGCTGACCACGCTGTTCAAAACTCTGAAACCGGTAAGACGCGCGTTCCTCTGCTCTATCAAAGAGAGCGCTGACGAAAAGCCTGTTCTGCTGATTGGGATTGAAGCCGACGGCGATATCGACGACATCATTCAGGCGGCGGGAAGCGTGGCCACCGACACGCTGCCGGGCGATGAGCCGATCGATATCTGTCAGGTGAAAAACGGTGAGAAGGGCATCAGCCATTTTATTACCGAGCACATCACGCCGTTCTATGAGCGTCGCTGGGGCGGCTTCCTGCGCGATCTCAAGACCAACCGCATCATCTGATTACGGCGGGGTGAATGTCACCCCGTTGCCTCCAGCAGCAGTAAATCCATCAGCAGCACCAGATTCGACTCAAACGACGTCACGCCCGCGGCTTCGGCGGCGAAGTGCACCGCTTCGTCATACAGCGCAAAGTGCACGTCCGCCATACCCGCCAGCGTATTGGCCGAGGCGCGGGTAAAGGCGACGACCGTCATGCCGACGTTTTTGGCAATCCGCGCCTTATCCAGCACCTGTTCCGTTTCGCCGCTGCGGGAGACGGCAATAAATACCTGATAACGCGCAGCGTTGCTGAGAAAAATGTTTCGGCTGTCCCCCGGCCCGGAGATGAACGCCGTTTTGCCCAACACCTGCAGCTTCTTGGTCAGGTATTCGGCAAAGAGATAGGAAAACCCGGCCCCGTAGAGAAAAAAGCTCTCTTTCTGCCGCAGCAGGTCGGCGAACTGCTGGCGCTTCTCCTGCGTGATCCACTGGAAGGTGTGCTGATAGTTAGCGATAAACTGATTAAACAGCGCCGGGAGCTCAGGAAGGGATTGCGCCTGAGCGGCAATATGCGGCGTGTCGGAGAGCAGCTGCTTGCAGTGCCAGATAAACTCGCTAAAGCCGCTAAACCCCAGCTTCTGACACAGCCGCATGATGGTGGCGGTAGAAACAAACGTCGCCTGCGCCAGCTCGCGCACCGTGATGTTGCCCACCAGCAGCGGATGCTCCGTCAGGTGGGCGAGGACGCGATACTCCGCGCGGGTCAGCGACGCCCCGCGCGTTAACAGCGTGGCCAGGCGGTTATCCATTATTTCGCCGGTTCAACTGGCAGATCGTCACGCGCCCCCCATTCGCTCCAGGCGCCGTCGTAGAGCGTAACGTCGTTGACGCCGAGGGTGGCGAGTGCCAGGATCACCACGCAGGCCGTCACGCCGGAGCCGCAGCTGGCAATAATCGGGCGATGTAAATCCACGCCCGCGCGGTCAAAAATGGCACGCAGCTCGTCGGTAGTTTTCAGCTCGCCCTCAAACACCAGGTCGCCCCACGGCACGTTCAGCGCACCTGGAATATGGCCTCGTCTCAGCCCTGGACGTGGTTCATCCGCTTCAGCGTTAAAGCGTGGTGCAGGGCGCGCATCGACGATTTGCGCCGTCTTTTCATGGCTCGCAACCAGTACGTCGGTCAGGCGCTTCACCACGTTAGCGTCGAACGTCGCGTCGAACTCGCCTTCCGGCAGCGTCACGTCGCCCTGCTGGAGCGGCAGCTCGTCACGCTTCCAGCCCGCCAGACCGCCCGCCAGAATCGAGACTTTTTCCACGCCAAACTGTTTCAGCATCCACCATGCGCGCGGCGCGGAGAACAGATTGCCTTCATCGTAAACAACAAGATGTTTGTCTTTGCTGACGCCCAGCTCGCGCATCGCCACGGAAAACGCTTCCGGGCGCGGCAGCATGTGCGGCAGGGGAGAGGTATGATCGGAGAGGGCTTCGATATCAAAAAATACCGCGCCAGGCAGATGCCCGGCGCGGTATTCACCGGGAACGTCACGATGTTCCTGGCCCGGCGGGGCCATACGCGCGTCAATAATCTGGACTTCCGGATCGTCGCCGTGCTCAATCAGCCAGTCGGCGGCGACAAAATATGAGGTGGACATGGGTTGCCTCCATTCTTTTCCGTAAAAAAGGATTGTCGGTGTTTTTTCTGACACCGACAAGCAAACCACGTTCAACTCGCGAGCAAGCCCCTATTTTTTCACCGTTTCGCTGTCCTGCCAGGCTTTTTGCAGCGCAGGCCAGTAGTCGCGGTTGGCTTCTATCATCTCATCCAGAATCGCTTTTGCGTGCTCCATAGTGGGCACGGTGCGGTTGAGGGTGAACGCCTGAAGCGCTTTCTCATAGCTGCCTTCGATGGTCGCCTCTACCAGCAGCTGTTCAGACGCCAGCTGCTGTTGCAGCAGGGTCTGGTGGAACAGCGGTACCAGCCCCACGCGCACAGGCTCCGGCCCTTCGGAGGTGATATAGGCGGGTACTTCCACCACCGCATCATAAGGCAGGTTGGTAATCGCCCCGCGGTTCTCCACCATTACCAGATGGCGTTGGCGCAGGTTAAAGGCCAGCGAGCAGGCGACATCGACGATAAACTCGCCGTGAACGCCCACGTGGAAGGCATCCGGTAAAATCCCGGTGTGCTTGTACTCTTCGGCGGCGGCGAACAGCTTTTTCTCACGCCCGTTCATCACTTCGTTGGCGCGGGTATAGTCCGGGTTCTGATGCTCCACAATCTGGTTCGGCATCAGGTAGTACTGCAGGTACGGGTTCGGCAGGAACTCCGGGAAGTTATCCATAATCGGCTTGATGTTGCGCCAGGTTTTAACCCACGAAGGATCCGAGTGCTGCGGATCGGTTTTGGCCGCATCTTCCGTCAGCAGGCCAAACTTCGCGATATGTTTACGCAGCTCCGGTAATTTGTCCTCGCCGTCCACCAGCACGCGGGTAAACCAGCCGAAGTGGTTCAGGCCAAAGTAGTCCACCTCCAGTTTGCGACGATCGACACCCAGAATGGCCCCCATATTACGCATCGCCGCGACCGGCATATCGCAGATGTTCAGCACGCGAGCATTTGGTCGCAGGCGTCGCACGCCCTCCGCGACGATCGCCGCCGGGTTGGAGTAGTTCACGATCCAGGCTTTCTCATGCGCGTAGCGATCCACCAGATCGATAAGCTCGACCATCGGCAGGATCGTGCGCAGTCCGTAGGCCAGCCCGCCGGGGCCGCAGGTCTCCTGGCCAACCACGCCGTGACGCAGCGGGATCTTCTCATCCTGCTCACGCATTTTGTACTGGCCGACGCGCATCTGGGCGAAAACGAAATGCGCGCCGCTGAAGGCCACTTCCGGGTCACTGGTGACGGTAAATTTGATGCTCTGGCTGTGGTCGCGAATCACTTTCTCAACCACCGGCGCAATGGTGTTCTGACGCGCCTCGTCGATGTCATAGAGGCGGATTTCGGCCAGCGGGAAATCCTGCAGGCGCACCATCAGGCTTTTCACAATACCCGGCGTGTAAGTGCTGCCGCCGCCGGCAATCGACAGAATGAATGGGGGTGTAAACATCTTTAGCTCCTTTCAGAGAAACGTCTCAACGGCTTCTCGCATTTTTTTGACGTGCAGCCCGTAGACCACCTGAACGTTGTTACCTTGTTTGATAACCCCTTTCGCGCCGGTCGCCTTCAGGCGCGGCTCGTCGATGATGGCAACATCCTTCACCGTGACGCGTAAGCGGGTGTAGCAGTTATCCACAACCTCAATATTTTCCCGGCCGCCCAAGCCCACCACGATGGACTCGCCCAGCCCGTCGTTATTGCCTTTCGCCTGGTACTCCTGCTTGCTGTAGAGGCGTGTCTCCTGATCTTCATCCTCACGGCCCGGCGTTTTCATGTTGAAACGCAGGATCAGGAAGCGGAACACCACGAAGTAGAGGGCAAACATGATCAGCCCAACCACGATGTACATCGGCCAGTTGGATTTCTCGGTGCCGAGCGGCAGGTTGTAGAGAATGAAATCGATAATCCCGTTGGCGCCGATGGCATGAACGCCCAGCAGCGAGAACAGCATCATGCCAATACCGGTCAGGACCGCATGCACCACGAACAGTAGCGGGGCGACGAACAGGAAGGAGAATTCAATCGGTTCGGTTACGCCGACCAGCAGCGAGGTCAGCGCCGCCGGGATCAAAATGGCTTTCGCAACGGCTTTACGCTCCGGCTTCGCAGTCATGTACATCGCCAGCGCGGCGGCGGGCAGGCCGAACATCTTGCTGATGCCGCGCGCGTCCCACACTACCGTGCTGCTGAGCTGCTTCACGTCCGGGCAGGCCATCTCGGCGAAGTAGATATTGCGCGCCCCCTGGTAAGCCGTGCCGCACACCTCCTGCGTGCCCCCCAGTTCGGTATACAGGAACGGCGTATAAACCAGATGGTGCAGGCCGGTCGGCACCAGAATGCGCTCAAGGAAACCGTAGATAGCCACCCCGAACGGGCCAGAGCCTTTAATTGCCAGCGCCAGCGCGCTAATCCCATGCTGGGCAAACGGCCAGAGTTCGCTCATTACCACGCCGAGCAGCATAGAGACGGGCAACATGACAATCGCCACAAAACAGTGGCCGGAGTAAATTGCCATCGCGCCGTTAAACTGTACGCCGGAGTATTTGTTATACAGGTAACCGGAGAGCGCCCCGGTCAGGATCCCGGCGAAAACGCCCATCTCCAGCACCTGAACGCCCAGCACCATGCTTTGTCCGGCGGCTTTCATCTGCTCAGCAGGGGCCAGCTCGCCCTGCAGCTGCAGCGTCACGTTCATGGCGTTGATAAACACCACGAAAGTCACCAGACCAATCAGCGCCGCGTAGCCTTTATCGCGCGTCGCCAGACCAATCGGGATCCCGACGGCAAACACCAGCGCCAGGTTGACCAGCACCGACACGGCAGATTTGGCGATCAGCTGGCCGATACTCTGGATAAGCGGATGGCCAAGGAACGGCAGGTATTCGGCCAGGTTACCGTTGCCCAGCACATTGCCAAAGGCGATAAACAGACCGACAATCGGTAAGATAAGTACCGGTCCGTATAATGATTTTCCGAAATTTTGTAGGGCGTTCACGGCTCGTTTCATGGCTTTCTCTCTTTTTGAACCGCGCACTCGGGGTGCGTCATGGTCATAAAACTAGCAGGCTCTGAGCGAACATATCCAGCTATCTTCTTGTTTTAAAAACAAATGACGTAAAAGGTAACATATGACGTTATGCGCTGTGATCGCGGTTCCATCCCGGTGTAGCGGCGTGATGCCATTCTGCGAGGCGCTTTCCAGATTCTTAAATTGGACTTTTTGTATTAACGAAACTTGCGGATAATACTTATCCGGACGACGACCAACAGGCCCCCTCAGGCCAGGGACACAGGATGAAACCGTTTCGCTTAGCCGCGATCTCTCTCGCGCTGCTCACCACCTTTACGCTTGTCGGCTGTGATAACAGCGACGATAAACCTCAGGCTGCGGCTCCCGCAGCATCCACCGCATCAACACCGAAAGCCGCGGAAAAGCCCGACGCTGAAAAGCTGGCTAAAATGGCCGCCCAGAGTCAGGGAAAAGCGCTGACTCTGCTTGATGCGTCTGAAGTGCAACTGGACGGCGCCGCTACGCTGGTGCTGACCTTCTCTGTCCCGCTGGATCCGGAACAGGATTTCGCGAAGACGGTTCACGTCGTGGATAAGAAAAGCGGCAAAGTTGACGGGGCGTGGGAACTTGCGCCTAACCTGAAAGAGCTTCGCCTGCGCCATCTGGAGCCAAACCGTAATCTGGTTATCACTGTGGATCGTGGCCTGGTGGCGCTGAACAAAGCGACCTTTGGCATTGATTATGAAAAAGCCCTGACCACGCGAGATATAGAGCCGTCGGTCGGTTTCGCCAGCCGCGGCTCGCTGCTGCCGGGCAAAGTGGTGGAAGGGCTGCCGGTGATGGCGCTTAACGTCAACAATGTGGACGTCAATTTCTACCGCGTGAAGCCGGAATCGCTGGCCTCGTTTGTCAGCCAGTGGGAGTACCGCAACTCGCTGACCAACTGGGAATCTGACAATCTGCTGAAGATGGCGGAACTGGTCTATACCGGTCGTTTTGACCTCAACCCGGCGCGCAACACGCGTGAAAAACTGCTCCTGCCGCTTAAAGATATCAAGCCGCTTCAGCAGTCCGGCGTTTATATCGCCGTCATGAACCAGGCAGGGCACTACAACTACAGCAATGCCGCAACGCTCTTCACCCTGAGCGATATCGGTTTGTCTGCTCACCGCTATCATAACCGGCTGGACATTTTCACCCAGAGCCTGGAAAACGGTGCGGCGCAGTCCGGCGTCACCGTCACGCTGCTCAATGACAAAGGTCAGACGCTCGCCGAAGCCAGCAGCGACGCCGACGGCCATGCGAAGCTTGAAACAGACAAAGAAGCCGCGCTGATCCTCGCCAGCAAAGACGGCCAGACTACGCTGCTCGATCTCAAGCTCCCAGCGCTCGACCTGGCAGAGTTCGACATCGCCGGTAGCCCCGGCTTCAGCAAGCAATTCTTTATGTTTGGCCCACGCGATCTCTATCGTCCGGGTGAAACGGTGATCCTTAACGGCCTGCTGCGCGACAGCGACGGAAAACCGCTTCCCGATCAGCCCGTGAAGCTTGACGTGCTGCGCCCGGACGGCCAGGTGGCACGCACGATCGTTGTTCAGCCTGAGAACGGCCTCTACCGCTTCAACTACCCGCTGGATAGCGGCGCGCAGACCGGCATGTGGCATATTCGCGCGAATATCGGTGATAACCAGCAGCGCCTGTGGGATTTCCACGTCGAAGATTTTATGCCCGAGCGTATGGCGCTCAATCTGACGGGACAAAAAGCACCGGTTTCCCCACAGGATGAGGTGGACTTCAACATCGTGGGCTATTACCTGTATGGCGCTCCGGCCAACGGCAATTCTCTTCAGGGCCAGCTTTTCCTGCGTCCGCTGCGTGAGGCCGTTGCTGCGCTGCCCGGCTTCCAGTTTGGTGATATTGCGGAAGAAAACCTGAGCCGCAGTCTGGATGAAGTGCAGCTTACGCTGGATGAGCAGGGGCACGGGCAGGTCACCATCGAAAGCCAGTGGAAAGAGGTACACTCTCCTCTGCAGCTGATCCTGCAGGCGAGCCTTCTGGAATCAGGCGGTCGTCCGGTGACGCGCCGCGCGGAGCAGGCTATCTGGCCGGCGGCGCAACTTCCCGGTATCCGTCCGCAGTTCGCCAGTAAGGCGGTCTACGACTACCGTACCGATACCACCGTCAACCAACCGATTGTCGACGAGAACGGCAACGCCAGCTTTGACATCGTCTATGCCGATGCCAGCGGCGCGAAAAAAGCGGTATCCGGCTTACAGGTACGCCTGATCCGTGAACGCCGTGACTATTTCTGGAACTGGTCCGAGAGCGAAGGCTGGCAGTCTCAGTTTGATCAAAAAGATCTGATTGAGGGCGAGCAGGAGCTTAGCCTTAAGGCCGATGAAACCGGCAAAGTCACCTTCCCGGTGGAGTGGGGCTCATACCGTCTGGAAGTGAAAGCGCCTGATGATGTGGTCAGCAGCGTGCGCTTCTGGGCAGGTTACAGCTGGCAGGATAACAGCGACGGCACGGGTGCGGTGCGCCCTGACCGCGTGACCCTGAAACTGGATAAACCGGCCTATCAGCCAGGCGATACCATCCAGCTGCACATTGCAGCGCCAGCCGCAGGCAAGGGCTATGCGATGATCGAGTCCAGCGAAGGGCCGCTGTGGTGGAAAGAGATCGACGTACCGGCAAACGGGCTCGATCTTTCCATTCCGGTGGATAAAGCCTGGAAACGTCACGATCTCTATCTCAGTACGCTGGTGGTGCGTCCTGGCGATAAATCCAAATCCGCCACGCCGAAGCGCGCGGTTGGTCTGCTGCATCTGCCGATGGGCGACGAAAATCGCCGCCTGAACATAGCGCTGGATAACCCGCAGAAAATGCGTCCAAACCAGACGCTCTCTGTGAAAGTGAAAGCCAGCGTAAAAGAGGGGGCGGTTCCGCAGAAAGTGAACGTGCTGGTGTCGGCGGTGGACAGCGGCGTGCTGAACATTACCGATTACGTTACGCCAGATCCATGGCAGGCCTTCTTCGGCCAGAAGCGTTACGGCGCCGATATCTATGATATCTACGGCCAGGTCATTGAAGGGCAGGGCCGCATGGCCGCGCTGCGTTTCGGTGGTGACGGCGATGAACTCAAGCGCGGCGGTAAACCGCCGGTGAACCACGTCACCATTATTGCCCAGCAGGCTCAGCCGGTTACGCTGGATGCCAATGGAGAAGGCACCGTTACGCTGCCGATTGGTGATTTCAACGGCGAACTGCGTCTGATGGCGCAGGCGTGGACGGAAGATGATTTCGGCAGCAGCGAAAGCAAGGTTGTGGTGGCCGCGCCGGTTATTACCGAGCTTAATACTCCGCGCTTCCTGGCAAGTGGAGATACCTCACGGCTGACGCTGGATCTCACTAACCTGACCGACAAACCGCAATCGCTGAACGTCGCCCTGAGCGCGACAGGCAAACTGTCAATGGAACGTGCACAGCCGCAGCCGGTTCAGTTGCCGCCGGGCGCGCGCAGTACCCTGTTTATTCCGGTGCGTGCGCTGGAGGGTTATGGCGACGGTGAGGTGACGGCGCTGGTTACCGGCCTGGAGCTTCCGGGCGAAACCTTTGCCCCGCAGCAGAAGAGCTGGAAAATTGGCGTACGTCCGGCATTCCCGGCGCAGACGGTCAATACCGGTGCCATGCTGAACCCCGGCGAGTCCTGGACCGCACCGGCGCAGCACAGCAACGGTTTCTCTCCTGCCACCCTGCAGGGGCAACTGCTGCTGAGCGGCAAACCACCGCTCAACCTGGCGCGCTATATTCGTGAACTGCAGGCGTATCCGTATGGCTGCCTGGAGCAGACCACCAGCGGCCTGTTCCCGTCACTCTATACCAACGCCGCGCAGCTTACCGCGCTGGGTATAAAAGGAGATACCGATGACCAGCGCCGTGCTGCCATTGATATTGGGATCTCCCGTCTGCTGCAGATGCAGCGTGATGATGGCGGTTTTGCCTTGTGGGATAAAAATGGCCCTGAAGAGTACTGGCTGACCGCCTATGTGACTGACTTCCTGGTGCGCGCGGGCGAGCAGGGTTATAGCGTACCTGCCGATGCGGTGAACAACGCCAACAACCGTCTGCTGCGCTACCTGCAGGATCCGGGCATGATGTCTATCCGCTACAGCGACGACGCCAAGGCCAGCAAATTTGCCGTGCAGGCGTATGCCTCGCTGGTGCTGGCGCGTCAGCAAAAAGCCCCGCTGGGCGCGCTGCGTGAAATCTGGGAGCGCCACGGGCAGGCGGCTTCCGGGCTGCCGCTGATGCAGCTGGGCATGGCGCTCAAACTGATGGGCGATGCGCCGCGCAGCCAGCAGGCGCTGGATCTGGCGCTCAAAACGCCGCGTAACGACAGAAATACATGGATGGCCGATTACGGCAGCCCGCTTCGCGATAACGCGCTGATGCTCTCCCTTCTGGAGGAGTATAAATTGCTGCCGGATGCGCAAAATACGCTGCTGAATGCTCTTTCTGAACAGGCATTCAGCCAGCGCTGGCTATCCACCCAGGAGAGCAATGCGCTGTTCCTGGCCGGACGTTCGCTGCAAACCCTGTCAGGCGCATGGCAGGCGAAAACCACGTTGTCTGATACCGCATCAGGCGGCGATAAGGCGCAGGTACAAAACGTAAGCGGCGACAAGCTTGGTGCGCTTCAGGTAACCAATACCGGCACGGCACCGCTGTGGGTACGTCTGGACAGCACCGGCTATCCGGAATATGCGCCTCAGCCGAGTTCCAACGTGCTGCAGGTTGAACGTCATATCCTGGCAACCGATGGCAGCAGCAAATCGCTCTCTTCGCTGAAAAGCGGTGAGCTGGTGCTGGTCTGGCTTGAAGTGAAAGCCAGCCAGAACGTGCCAGATGCGCTGGTTGTGGATCTCCTCCCGGCTGGTCTGGAGCTGGAAAACCAGAACCTGGCGAGCAGCAGCGCAAGCCTGCAGGACAGCGGCAGCGAAGTGCAGAACCTGCTCAGCCAGATGCAGCAGGCGGACATTCAGCACATGGAGTTCCGCGACGACCGCTTTGTGGCCGCCGTGCCGGTAAACGAAGGTCAGCCGGTTACGCTGGTTTATCTGGCCCGTGCCGTAACGCCGGGCACCTACCAGGTGCCGGTTCCGATGGTGGAGTCTATGTACGTTCCGCAGTGGCGGGCAACGGGTGCGGCCAGCGGCCCGCTGATTGTTGTTCCGTAATATGTTGATAGCGCGTCTGACACGCTCCCGCTGGCTTTGGCTGGCGGGAGCGCTTCTCGTTTTAGGGGGGCTGATTGTCGCCGCCGACCGCCTGTGGCCGCTGCCTCTGAAAGAGGTTAACCCCGCACGAGTTGTGGTGGACGAGAAGGGCGCGCCGCTCTGGCGTTTTGCCGACAGCGAAGGCATCTGGCGCTACCCGGTGACCATTGAAGAGGTTTCTCCCCGTTATCTTGAGGCTCTGATCCAGTACGAAGATCGCTGGTTCTGGGAGCATCCGGGCGTAAACCCGCTCTCTGTCCTGCGCGCCGCCTGGCAGGATCTCAGTTCCGGAAGAGTGGTTTCGGGAGGAAGCACGCTTACCATGCAGGTGGCACGCCTGCTGGATCCGCATCCGCGCACCTTTGGCGGCAAAATTCGCCAGCTCTGGCGGGCGATGCAGCTGGAATGGCACCTCTCTAAGCGTGACATTCTTACGCTCTATCTCAATCGTGCTCCGTTTGGCGGCACGCTGCAGGGCGTGGGAGCAGCAAGCTGGACCTACCTTGGGAAACCCCCGTCGCAGCTGAGCTACTCCGACGCGGCGTTGCTGGCGGTACTGCCGCAGGCACCCAGCCGTCTGCGCCCGGATCGCTGGCCCGAGCGGGCCGAAGCGGCACGCAACAAAGTGCTCGATCGCATGATGATTCAGGGCGTCTGGTCAGCAAAGCAGGTGAAAGAGTCCCGTGAAGAGCCGGTATGGCTGGCTCCCCGGCAGATGCCGCAGCTGGCGCCGCTCTTTGCACGCATGATGCTCGGCAAAAGCCGCGACACAAAAATTGTCACTACGCTGGATGCCGGACTGCAACGGCAGCTGGAAGAGCTGGCGATGAACTGGAAATCCCGCCTGCCGGCACGCAGTTCGCTGGCGATGATCGTGGTCGATCATACCGACATGAAGGTGCGCGGCTGGGTGGGATCGGTGGATATCAACGATGACAGTCGTTTTAGCCACGTGGATATGGTCAACGCGATCCGATCGCCGGGATCGGTGTTAAAACCCTTTATTTACGGTATGGCGCTGGACGATGGCCTGATCCATCCCGCCTCGCTGCTTCAGGACGTGCCCAGAAAAACCGGTGATTATCGCCCAGGAAATTTTGACAGCGGGTTCCACGGGCCGGTCAGCATGAGTGAAGCGCTGGTGCGCTCGCTCAACCTGCCAGCCGTCCAGGTGCTGGAAGCCTACGGTCCCAAACGGTTTGCCGGGATGCTGAGTAACGCAGGCCTGCCGCTGATCCTGCCTGCCGGAGCGCAGCCGAATCTGTCGCTGATCCTGGGTGGCGCAGGCGCGAGGCTGGCGGATATCGCCGCCGCGTACAGCGCCTTTGCAAGGCATGGCAAGGCGGGCCGGCTGCGCTTACAGCCGGGCGACCCGCTAACTGAACGCCCGCTGTTATCGCCAGGTTCGGCGTGGATTATTCGCCGTATTCTGGCGAATGAAGCGCAGCCGCTGCCGGACAGTGCGCTGCCTCAAATTGCGCCGCTGGCGTGGAAAACGGGCACCAGCTATGGCTACCGCGATGCCTGGGCCATCGGTCTGAATGCCCGTTACGTCATCGGCATATGGACCGGACGACCTGACGGCACGCCGGTAGCGGGGCAGTTTGGTTTTGCCAGCGCGGTTCCGCTATTAAACCAGGTGAATAACCTGCTTCAGTCACGCTCGACAATAGACGAGGCCCGCCTGCCGCGCGATCCGCGCCCGGAAAGCGTTGGGCGGGGTGTGATCTGCTGGCCGGGCGGCCAGTCGCTGCCGGAAGGCAGTGAAAACTGTCGGCGTCGTCTTTCGACCTGGCTGCTGGAAGGGAGTGAACCACCCACGCTGCTGCTGCCGGAACAGGAAGGCATTCGCGGCATTCGTTTCCCGGTCTGGCTGGATAAAACGGGCAAGCGTGTGGCGGCAGATTGCCCTGATGCCACAGAAAAAGTTCTCGACGTCTGGCCGCTGCCGCTGGAGCCGTGGCTGCCCGCAGCGGAAAAAAGGGCTGCGCGTCTTCCTGCGAGATCGACGCTCTGCCCGCCGCTGGATAATAACAATGCAGCACCGCTTATGATTTCGGGTATCAGAGAGGGGGCTGTTATTAAGCGACTCCCTGGTGAAGGGAACGTGACGCTTTCTGTTATTACGACTGGAGGAGAAGGTGGGCGCTGGTGGTTTTTAAATGGAGAACCGTTAGAAGGGCGCAATAATACTCATTCATTAAAATTATATTTGCCTGGCGAATATCAATTACTTGTAATGGATGACTCAGGACAAACGGCGACGGTGAATTTTGAATTAGACCGTTAAGTGTTACCCCCGAAGAGTTAGTTTGATAATTATCAATATTCGTTCCTGAAAAAAAACGAGAATGCGTTTTTATTTTAAGGAACGAGCAATGAAAAAAAATAAAAATCAGGGAGAGGGGCTTATTCCCGCGCTATCCCGGCGTCATTTTATTCAGGCAGGGTCGGCGCTCGCCGCCCTTCCTTTTGTAGCGACAACAGGTAAAGCACAGGCACAGAGTGCGGCGGCAACACACGCGACGCCTGAAGAAAAAGTGGTGCAAACCTGCAGCACGTTTGACTGCGGCGGTAAATGTGATATTCGCGCTCACGTTAGTGAGGGCGTTGTTACCCGAATTTCAACGCGTCCGGACAATGCGTTAGATCCGCAGATGCCGATAATGCGCGCCTGCGTTCGTGGCCGCGCGTATCGGAAATTTGTTTATCATCCCGATCGGCTTAAATATCCAATGAAACGCGTGGGTAAACGTGGCGAAGGAAAATTCGAGCGTATTACATGGGATGAAGCCACCACGCTTATTGCGAATCAATTAAAAACGATTACACAAAAATACGGCGCTGCCTCACGCTATGTGCATGTGGGCACTGCGGTATCCGGCGGAACGTTTTCCGGCGATAAAATGGTTCGTCGTCTGCTCAACTTAACCGGCGGCTATCTCGAAAGCTATCACTCGGTCAGTATGGGCAACACGGCGGCAGCCACGCCGTATACCTACGGCACCGCCGCCAGCGGCAGCTCTCTGGACACGCTGCTGGACACCAAACTGGTCATTCTCTGGGGACATAACCCGACGGAGACGATCTTTGGTCACAGCAACTACTTCTATCAGAAGATGAAGCAAAACGGCACGCGCTTTATCGTTGTCGATCCGCGCTATTCCGATACGGTTTCCTCCCTGGCTGACCAGTGGATCCCGCTGCTTCCCACAACAGACAACGCCCTGATGGACGCTATGATGTACACGATCGTCACGGAGAACCTGCACGATCGCGACTTCATCCAGCGCTATACCCTGGGCTTTGACGAAGCATCCATGCCGGAAGGCGTTCCGGCCAATGAATCCCTGATGGCTTATCTGAGCGGCGCAAAAGATGGCGTGGCGAAAACGCCTGAGTGGGCAGAGAAAATCACCCACGTACCTGCGCAGACCATTCGTCAGCTGGCGCGCGACTACGCAACCACCAAACCCGCCGCGCTGATCCAGGGCTGGGGACCGCAGCGCCATAACTGCGGCGAGCGCACCGCGCGCGGCTCGACGTTACTGGCAACGCTGACGGGTAACGTTGGGGTCAAGGGCGGCTGGGCGGCAGGCTATGGCGGCTGCGCTAATCGTAAATTTGCTGCCGGGCCGGAGATGCCGGATAACCCGGTAAAAGCCAAAATATCGGTAATGAACTGGGTGCAGGCCGCCGATGATGCTTCTAAGGTAACGGCGGAAGACGGCCTGAAGGATGCAGAAAAGCTGGACAGCAATATCCGCATCCTGTTTTCGCTGGCGGGAAATTATCTGGCTAACCAGAACCCGGATCTGCATCAGGCGACGCGCGTGCTGGAAGACGAGTCGAAAATCGAGTTTATCGTGGCAAGCGATCTGTTTATGACGCCGAGCGCCCGATACGCCGATCTTCTCCTGCCGGAAACCAGCTTTATGGAACGCTGGAATATCGGCGAAACCTGGGGCACGGCAAGCTATCTGATCCTGTCGGAAAAGCTAATTGAACCTGAATTCGAACGCCGTTCAGACTACGACTGGCTGCGGGAAGTTGCTGCTAAGCTTGGCGTCGAACCTTCATTCAGCGAGGGCCGTGACGAAAAAGCGTGGATTGAGCACATCTGGGAGCATACGCGGCTCTCCATGCCAGATGAAAACCTGCCGGACTTCGCGACGCTACAAAAGACGCGCCAGCATCTTTTCAAAAGCGCGCCGTTCGTCGCTTTTGAAGACAATATTCGCGATCCGCAAAATCATCCGTTCCCGACGCCGTCCGGGAAAATTGAGATCTTCTCGAAGCGTCTGTACGACATGCACCATCCGGAGATTCCGGCGCTGTCGCACTACGTGCCCGCCCACGAAGGACCGGAAGACGAACTGGCGAAAACCTTCCCGCTGCAGCTGATCACCTGGAAAGGGAAAAACCGTGCTAACTCAACCCAGTACGCCAACCCGTGGCTGATTGAGGCGCAGCAGCAAAAGCTGTGGATCAACCCGCAGGACGCGCAAAAGCGCGGCATTTCCCAGGGGGATACCGTGCGCATTCATAACGCGCGCGGCATTTGTGAAATTCCGGCTGAAGTCACGCCGCGCATCATTCCGGGCGTTGTTGCCATGCAGGCAGGCGCCTGGTGGCTGCCGGACGAACAGGGCGTCGATAAAGGCGGCTGCGCGAACGTGCTCAGCTCTGCCCGTATTACCGCGCTTGCGAAAGGGAATTCCCATCAAACCATGCTGGTGGAGGTAGCTAAAGCATGAGTCAGTTTAAACACTACGCGCCGGTGAGCGATAAACAGCTGGGTTTCTATATTGACTCTTCCCGCTGCTCGGGCTGCAAGGCATGCCAGGTGGCGTGCAAAGACAAAAACAACCTTGAGGTCGGACGTCGTTTCCGTCGCGTATACGAAGTCAACGGCGGGAATTTCATCCCAACCGGGCAGGGCGGCGTTAGCAACAACGTTTTTGCCTACACGCTCTCTATTTCCTGTAACCACTGTGCGGACCCGATCTGCACCAAAAACTGCCCGACCACCGCAATGCACAAGCGTCCGGGCGACGGCATCGTGCGCGTCGATACGGACAAGTGCGTTGGCTGCGGCTACTGCGCGTGGTCTTGCCCTTACGGCGCGCCACAGCTCAACGAGCAGACCGGGCAGATGTCCAAATGCGATTTTTGCGTGGATCTGCAGGCGAAGGGCGAGCAGCCCGTCTGCGTGGCAACCTGTCCGCTTGAGGCGATCAAATTTGGGCCTATTGATGAACTTCGGGCGAAATATGGTGCGGTATGCGATGTGAAGGGCTTGCCTGATTCCTCGATTACAAAACCGAACCTGGTTATCAAAGCGCATCAGGGCGCAGAGAAAGAGGGGAAACGTCATGCATGAGTTACCGCTGCTGATTTTTACGCTGTTCCTGCAGGGATCGGTTGGCGTGACGCTCTGGCTGGCGTTCGGGGGGGCGCATACTACACCGCGTAGCGCGCTGCTGCCTGCCGCTGGGGCGTTTGTGCTGGCGAGCCTGGGGCTGCTCGCCTCAGCGCTGCATATGGGCTATCCGCTCAATGCCCTGAACGCGCTACGCCACGTCTCCAGCTCGTGGCTGAGCCGTGAGATTATCTTCGCCAGCCTTTACCTTGCGGCGCTTGGCCTCGCCGTGCTGCTGATGTTTTCCAATAAGCCAGGCTGGAAGCTGCTTTTGGCCGTGGCGGGTCTTGTCGGGCTGGTGGACGTGTTCTGCATGGCACAAATCTACATGCACGCGTCCGTGGTGACCTGGCAGCATATCAACACGCTGGTGCTGTTTATCGGCTCGGTGGGCATTATTGGTTCTGCCTGCATGGCGGCAGGGATGCGCTCCCGAGCTGCTCTGCGTGCGGCGGTAGTCATTATCACGCTGCTGGTGCTTGTGCGTCTGGTGATGCAGCCCGTCTGGCTGGCCGACATCTCTGCCACAGACACTACCGTGGTGACGTTCCCTCATGATCCGCTCAAGATGCTGGCGCAGCTGCGAACGTTACACCTTCTAAGCTGGTGCGTCTCCGTTGCAGGTATGCTCTGCTTTGCTGCGGGCGGCCTGAAAACGGCGCGCGGCACGCTGCTGCTGGGCAGCGCCTTGCTGATTGTGGGTGAGCTGATGCTGCGCTTCGTTTTCTTCAGTATTGGCTGATGGGCAGATTGACGTTTGCCCCTGCGATGGACGTGACGCATGCGTGCGTCCGTCGCCGTTTTCGCCACGCTTCCTGCTGCGCCTGCGCGGACGTTTGTCCAGCGCAGGCTTTTTCTTTTACGGAAACCGGCGTCTTGGTTGATGAAAATCGCTGTATTGAATGCGGTGACTGCCTGTTCGTCTGCCCCTCCGGGGCCATTACCGGCATCGCGCCGCGAAAGCGATTTCTGAGTGGAGATACCCTTGTTGGGCCTTTTACTGAACGCGCACCTGGGGTGAATGAGCTGCTGCTGTGGCACGCGCAACGCCAGGTTCGTTTTATCAGTATCGACGCAGAGCAATACCCTGACTGGCTGCTGGCGCTTGCCCGGCTTAATCTTGCGCTTCGTCGCCGTGGTGAAGCGGAGTGGGGGTTTAAGCTCATACCGATCGGCGAGGTGAATATCGCTCGTCGTGCGCTGATGCACGTTCCCCGCGAGGATGTAAAAGCCTGTCGCGTTTCCCCGGGGCCGCGGGAGCTGCGCAGGGCATTCTCGACGTTTAGCGAGTCAGATATCGCACTCGATATTAATAAGTGCGTGCTGTGTGGTGCATGCTGGAGAAGCTGCCCGGAAAACGCGATTCGGTTTGAGAACGCCGCGCTGGTGGTGGAGACCGGGCGCTGTACCGGCTGCGGTGGCTGTGAGGCAGTATGTCAGCACGAGGCCATAAACGTCGCAGAAACAGATGGACCGGCAAAAAACGTGGCCACTCCCGCATATAAAGCAGTTTGCCTGACGTGCCAGCGCCAGTTCTGGTCATTTACGCCTGATGAAAAGCAGTGCCCGCTCTGTTTACGCCATCAACACGGTATGCGAAATCCGGCCTGTTGCTAATCTTCGTCTCATTTTAAAAAAATGTTATGCAGAACCATAGGCAATGGCGCTATTGCTCTTTATAATCCGCGCCACACCATACTCAGGTATGCAAAACAACAGAACATTTTACAGAGGTTATCATGGCTATTGAACGTACTTTTTCCATCATCAAACCAAACGCGGTGGCAAAAAACGTTATTGGCAGCATCTTCGCTCGCTTTGAATCAGCAGGGTTTAAGATCGTTGGCACCAAAATGCTGCACCTGACCGTTGAGCAGGCTCGCGGTTTCTACGCTGAGCACGAAGGTCGTCCATTCTTTGACGGCCTGGTGGAGTTCATGACCTCCGGTCCAATCGTGGTCTCCGTGCTGGAAGGCGAAAACGCAGTACAGCGTCACCGCGATCTGCTGGGTGCAACCAACCCGGACAACGCGCTGGCAGGTACCCTGCGCGCTGACTACGCGGACAGCTTCACCGAGAACGGCACCCACGGTTCCGACTCCGTTGAGTCTGCCGCGCGCGAAATCGCGTTCTTCTTCGCTGAAGGCGAAGTGTGCCCGCGCACTCGCTAATAATTTCGTAAATGCCGCGTGCAAACGTGGCATCCCTGCGCCAGACTTTGTACAATGCAACGCCCCGGACGAGCAGACTGCTTACCGGGGCGTTTCTTTTCAACCCACCAAGGGCCACAACGTGTAACAACGAGGCCGGAAAAAATTATGTCTGAACTAGTGAATACCTCCGAAGTCGCCATTCCTGCGGTTCCCAATAAAAATGGAAAAATTAACCTGCTGGACCTGAACCGTCAGCAGATGCGCGAGTTCTTTAAAGATATGGGTGAGAAGCCGTTTCGTGCCGATCAGGTAATGAAATGGATGTACCACTACTGCAGCGACAACTTTGATGAGATGACCGACATCAACAAAGTGCTGCGCAACAAGCTCAAAGAAGTGGCTGAAATCCGTGCGCCGGAAGTGGTGGAAGAGCAGCGCTCGGCAGACGGCACCATCAAATGGGCGATTGCCGTAGGCGATCAGCGCGTTGAAACCGTCTACATCCCGGAAGACGATCGTGCCACGCTGTGCGTCTCTTCTCAGGTGGGCTGTGCGCTGGAGTGCAAATTCTGCTCTACGGCTCAGCAAGGTTTTAACCGTAACCTTCGCGTGTCTGAAATCATCGGTCAGGTCTGGCGCGCCGCGAAAATCGTGGGTGCAGCAAAAGTGACCGGCACGCGTCCGATCACCAACGTGGTAATGATGGGGATGGGCGAACCGCTGCTGAACCTGACCAACGTGGTGCCGGCGATGGAAATCATGCTGGATGACTTCGGTTTTGGCCTGTCCAAGCGCCGCGTGACGCTGTCTACCTCAGGCGTTGTGCCTGCGCTGGATAAGCTCGGCGACATGATTGACGTTGCGCTGGCTATCTCCCTGCACGCGCCAAACGATGAAATTCGTGACGAAATTGTACCGATTAACAAAAAGTACAATATCGAAACCTTCCTCGCTGCCGTGCGTCGCTACCTGGAGAAATCCAACGCAAACCAGGGCCGCGTCACCATCGAGTACGTGATGCTGGACCACGTCAACGACGGTACTGAGCACGCGCATCAGCTGGCTGAACTGCTGAAGGATACGCCATGCAAAATCAACCTGATCCCATGGAACCCGTTCCCGGGCGCGCCGTATGGCCGTAGCTCGAACAGCCGTATCGACCGTTTCTCCAAGGTGCTGATGGAGTATGGTTTCACCACCATCGTGCGTAAAACCCGCGGTGATGATATTGATGCTGCATGCGGACAGTTGGCCGGTGACGTCATTGACCGTACCAAACGTACCCTGCGTAAACGCATGCAGGGCGAGACCATTGCGGTTAAAGCTGTTTGATTATTATGCATCACGGCGCATTATCTACGCTGTGATGCATAATCTGACTGAATAATCAGTCAGATTCGTGACGTTTGATTAATAATTACGGTGCGTTTCATATGAGTTTCGGGCAGTATGTAACGACGTAACAACAGTTTAGCCACGCGGGCAGAGCTGCACTGTCATCTACCGGCTGACAGTCTTATACTGTCTGTTCAAGGTTAACTGACCTGAAGTTTCGCGGTGCGGGCGGCATTGTGACTCACCGGCACCTGAACCCTTTTTTTCACGTACCAGTAGTTGTAGCGAATGAATACTGAAGCCACTCACGACCAACATGAAGCACTCTCCACTGGCGTTCGTCTTCGCAACGCCCGTGAACAACTCGGACTCAGCCAGCAAGCTGTTGCAGAACGCTTGTGCCTGAAAGTTTCCACGGTTCGCGATATTGAAGAAGATAAGGCGCCTGCCGATCTGGCTTCAACATTTCTGCGCGGCTATATCCGCTCTTACGCAAAACTGGTGCACATCCCCGAAAACGAATTACTGCCAATGATGGAGAAGCAGGCACCGGTTCGTGCAGCAAAAGTTGCCCCGATGCAAACTTTCTCCCTGGGGAAACGTCGTAAAAAACGTGATGGCTGGCTGATGAGCTTTACCTGGCTGGTGCTGTTTGTTGTTGTCGGCCTGACCGGCGCATGGTGGTGGCAAAACCATAAGGCGCAGCAGGAAGAGATCACCACTATGGCCGATCAGTCCTCCGCTGAACTCAATCAGGCGAGCAATGGTGGTGCCCAGAGCGTTCCGCTGAACACCGACGGTGCGGCGGCCTCAAGCGAGCCGCAAACAACGGCTCCGGCAACCGATGCAGCACAGGCTCCGGCCGCAACGGCGAACACCGCTGCGCCTCAGGCTCAGGATCAAAACGCGGTCGTCGCCCCTTCTCAGGCAAATGTCGATACTGCGGCGAACGCCCCTGCACCGACTCAGCCAGCGAACAACGCCGCGGCGTCCCTGCCGACCGACCCGGCGGCAACCGCCGCGCCAGCCGCCGATCCAAACGCGCTGGTGATGAACTTCACGGCTGACTGTTGGCTGGAAGTGACTGACGCGACAGGTAAAAAACTGTTCAGCGGCCTGCAGCGGAAAGATGGCACGTTAAACCTAACGGGTCAGGCACCTTACAAACTTAAAATCGGCGCTCCGGCAGCGGTACAGATCCAGTATCAAGGAAAACCTGTCGACCTGAGCCGCTTTATCAGAACTAACCAGGTTGCACGTCTTACCGTTAATGCCGAACAATCAGCAGCACAGTAACAGACGGGCAACGCGGGAGATTTTTCATGCATAACCAGGCTCCGATTCAACGTAGAAAATCGAAACGGATTTACGTTGGGAATGTGCCAGTCGGCGATGGGGCACCTATCGCCGTCCAGTCGATGACCAATACGCGCACCACGGATGTGGAAGCAACGGTCAACCAAATCAAAGCATTAGAGCGTGTAGGCGCGGACATTGTTCGCGTCTCAGTGCCCACGATGGATGCCGCTGAGGCGTTCAAGCTGATCAAACAGCAGGTCAACGTGCCGCTGGTTGCAGATATCCACTTCGACTACCGTATCGCGCTGAAAGTTGCTGAATACGGCGTTGATTGCCTGCGTATTAACCCGGGTAACATCGGCAATGAAGAACGCATTCGCATGGTGGTTGACTGCGCCCGCGACAAAAACATTCCAATCCGTATCGGCGTGAACGCCGGCTCTCTGGAAAAAGATCTGCAGGAAAAATATGGCGAGCCAACGCCGCAGGCGCTGCTCGAATCCGCCATGCGTCACGTCGATCATCTGGATCGTCTTAACTTCGATCAGTTCAAGGTCAGCGTAAAAGCCTCTGACGTTTTCCTGGCCGTTGAATCGTATCGTCTGCTGGCAAAACAGATCGATCAGCCTCTGCATCTCGGGATCACCGAAGCGGGCGGCCTGCGTAGCGGTTCGGTGAAGTCTGCGATCGGCCTGGGCCTACTGCTCTCCGAAGGGATCGGCGACACCCTGCGCGTCTCGCTGGCGGCGGATCCGGTTGAAGAGATCAAGGTCGGTTTCGATATTCTGAAATCGCTGCGTATCCGCTCGCGTGGGATCAACTTCATTGCCTGCCCAACCTGTTCGCGTCAGGAATTTGACGTGATCGGCACGGTGAATGCCCTGGAGCAGCGTCTGGAAGACATCATCACCCCGATGGACGTCTCCATCATCGGATGTGTCGTGAACGGTCCGGGTGAAGCGCTGGTCTCAACCCTGGGCGTAACCGGCGGTAACAAGAAAAGTGGTCTCTATGAAGATGGCGTTCGTAAAGATCGTCTGGATAATAGCGACATGATTGACCAGCTTGAAGCCCGCATCCGCGCCAAAGCCGCGATGATGGACGAGACACAGCGCATCAGCGTTCAGCAGGTTGAAAAATAACGTGATGGGAAGCGTGCCGCTTCCCATGTATGATTGAACCCATTCTTTGGGTTTTTTTTGTATATAGAAAGAGAATAAACGTGGCAAAAAACATTCAAGCCATCCGCGGCATGAACGATTACCTGCCTGGCGAAACCGCCATCTGGCAGCGCATTGAAGGCACGCTGAAGCAGGTGCTCGGCAGCTACGGTTACAGCGAAATCCGTTTGCCGATTGTAGAGCAGACCCCGTTATTCAAACGCGCGATCGGTGAAGTGACCGACGTGGTTGAAAAAGAGATGTACACCTTTGAGGACCGCAACGGCGACAGCCTGACCCTGCGTCCGGAAGGTACGGCGGGCTGCGTACGCGCCGGCATCGAACATGGTCTTCTGTACAATCAGGAGCAGCGCCTGTGGTATATCGGCCCGATGTTCCGCCACGAACGTCCGCAGAAAGGTCGTTATCGCCAGTTTAACCAGCTGGGTGTGGAAGTCTTTGGCCTGCAGGGCCCGGACATCGATGCCGAACTGATTATGTTGACCGCCCGCTGGTGGCGCGCCCTCGGTATCTCTGAGCACGTTTCGCTGGAACTGAACTCAATCGGTTCTCTGGAAGCGCGCGCTAACTACCGCGATGCGCTGGTGGCGTTCCTGGAGCAGCATAAAGAGAAGCTGGACGAAGACTGCAAACGTCGCATGTACAGCAACCCGCTGCGCGTGCTGGATTCCAAAAACCCTGATGTTCAGGCGCTGCTGAACGATGCCCCTGCGCTGGGTGACTACCTGGACGACGAGTCTCGCGAACACTTTACCGGCCTGTGCAAGCTGCTCGAAGCGGCGGGCATTGCCTACACCGTGAACCAGCGTCTGGTGCGCGGTCTGGACTACTACAACCGCACCGTGTTTGAGTGGGTAACCACCAGCCTCGGTTCTCAGGGCACCGTGTGTGCCGGCGGCCGTTATGACGGTCTGGTTGAGCAACTGGGTGGCCGTGCGACGCCTGCGGTTGGCTTCGCGATGGGTCTTGAGCGACTTGTTTTGCTGGTTCAGGCAGTTAATCCGGAATTTAAAGCAGATTCCGTTGTCGATATATACCTGGTGGCTTCAGGCGCGGAAACGCAGTCTGCGGCGATGCAGCTTGCCGAACGCGTGCGCGATGCGCTGCCGGGCGTTAAGCTGATGACCAACCATGGCGGCGGCAACTTCAAAAAACAGTTTGCTCGTGCCGATAAGTGGGGCGCAAGTATTGCACTGGTGCTGGGCGAGTCCGAAGTGGCTAACGGCGAAGTGGTAGTAAAAGACCTGCGCTCTGGTGAGCAGACAACGGTAACGCAGGACGGCGTTGCGGCGCACTTGCGCACTCTATTGGGCTAAGGAGAAAGACGGCGTGGAAATGTACGAGAACGAACACGATCAGGTCGACGCGATTAAACGCTTCTTTGCTGAAAACGGCAAAGCGCTGGTTGTTGGGGTTATTTTAGGTGTGGGTGCGCTGGTGGGCTGGCGTTACTGGAACAACCATCAGGCGGATTCCGCGCGCGGCGCGTCCCTGTCCTATGAAAATACCGTTAGCGCTATTCGTGCCGACCAGCCGCAAACGCTGGCTGCGGCAGAGAAATTTGCCGCTGATAACAAAAACACCTACGGTGCACTGGCAGCGCTGGAAGTGGCTCAGCAGTACGTTGATAAAAACGAACTGGATAAAGCCGCTGCTCAGTTGTCTCAGGGCCTTGCTGCTGCCAGCGATGAAAACCTGAAAGCAGTGATCAATCTGCGCCTGGCACGTATTCAGGTTCAGCAGAAAAAAGCTGACGACGCGCTGAAAACGCTCGATACAATCAAAGGCGAAGGTTTTGCTGCCATCGTTGCCGATCTGCGCGGTGAAGCACTGCTGAGCAAAGGTGACAAAGCGGGCGCGCGTAAAGCGTGGCAAGCTGGCGTAGAGAGCAAAGCGTCACCTGCGCTGAGCGAAATGATGCAGATGAAAATAAATAATTTGTCCGTCTGAGAGGGACCCGATGCAATTGCGTAAATTACTTCTGCCAGGACTGCTTTCTGTTACGTTATTAAGTGGTTGTTCACTGTTCAGTGGCGAAGAAGACGTTGTGAAAATGTCCCCACTGCCGACGGTTGAAAACCAGTTTACCCCATCCACCGCGTGGGATGTCTCCGTGGGCAGTGGGATTGGTGATTTCTATTCCAACCTTCATCCTGCGTATGCAGACAGCGTTGTCTATGCCGCTGACCGCAAAGGTACCGTGAAAGCGGTGAACGCCGATGACGGGAAAGAAGTGTGGTCCGTTAACCTGGCGGAAAAAGACGGCTGGTTCTCCCGTAAACCTGCACTGCTGTCTGGCGGCCTGACCGTTTCCGGTGGGCATGTCTACGTGGGCAGCGAAAAAGCGCAGGTTTACGCGCTGAATGCCAGCGATGGTTCTGTTGCATGGCAGACCGCCGTAGCCGGTGAATCCTTGTCACGTCCGGTCGTGAGCGACGGGCTGGTGCTGATCCATACCAGCAACGGCCAGCTGCAGGCGCTGAACGAAGCGGACGGTCTGGTGAAATGGACCGTTAACCTGGATATGCCTGCGCTCTCTCTGCGCGGTGAATCCGCACCTGCAACCGCATTTGGCGCTGCCATTGTGGGCGGTGACAACGGTCGCGTGAGTGCCGTGCTGATGCAGCAGGGCCAGATGATCTGGCAGCAGCGTATCTCGCAGGCCACTGGCTCAACTGAAATCGACCGCCTGAGCGACGTAGACACTACTCCGGTTATCGTTGACGGTGTGGTTTACGCCCTGGCCTATAACGGCAACCTGACCGCGCTGGACCTGCGCAGCGGCCAGATCATGTGGAAACGTGAGCTGGGCTCTGTGAATGATTTCATCGTGGACGGTAACCGCATCTATATGGTTGACCAGAACGATCGCCTGCTGGCGCTGAGCACCGAAGGCGGCGTGACGCTGTGGACGCAAAGCGATCTGCTGCACCGTCTGCTGACCGCGCCAGTGCTGTACAACGGTAGCCTGGTGGTTGGCGACAGCGAAGGCTATATGCACTGGGTTGATCCAGAGAATGGCCGCTTCGTGGCGCAGCAGAAAGTGGACGGTTCAGGCTTCCTGACCGACCCGGTTGTGGCTGACGGCAAACTGCTGATTCAGGCAAAAGACGGCACGCTGTACGCGATCACGCGTTAATTACCCGGCGGTTGTAGTATACTAAACGGCTCCTGTTCACTCAGGAGCCGTTTTGACATTTTTAAAAACGCCGCGAATGCGACGTTTATTTGAATTTTATGAGGCTTCAAACATGGTACCTGTGGTCGCGCTTGTCGGGCGCCCTAACGTTGGAAAATCCACTCTTTTTAACCGTTTAACACGCACCCGTGATGCGCTGGTTGCGGATTTCCCGGGGCTGACGCGTGACCGTAAGTACGGTCGTGCAGAGGTGGAAGGACGCGAGTTCATCTGTATTGATACCGGCGGTATTGACGGCACAGAAGACGGCGTTGAAACCCGCATGGCGGAACAGTCCTTGCTGGCGATTGAAGAAGCGGATGTTGTGCTGTTCATGGTTGATGCGCGCGCTGGCCTGATGCCGGCGGACTCCGCAATTGCTAAGCACCTGCGTTCTCGCGAAAAGCCAACTTTCCTGGTGGCGAACAAAACTGACGGCATCGATGCCGATCAGGCTATCGCGGACTTCTGGTCTCTGGGCATGGGGGATATCCACCCGATTGCGGCATCGCATGGCCGCGGTGTGACCAGCCTGCTGGAAACCGTTCTGCTGCCGTGGGTGGACGAAGTGAACCCGCCGGAAGAGGTGGACGAAGACGCCGCATACTGGGCGCAGTTCGAAGACGGTGAAGAGGGCGAAGAAGAAGAGCCTGAGGATGACTTCAACCCGCAGGATCTGCCGATCAAGCTGGCTATCGTCGGTCGTCCAAACGTAGGTAAGTCTACGCTTACTAACCGTATTCTGGGTGAAGAGCGTGTGGTGGTTTACGACATGCCGGGCACTACGCGTGACAGCATCTACATCCCAATGCAGCGTGATGAACGTGAGTATGTCCTCATCGACACCGCCGGTGTACGTAAGCGCGGAAAAATCACCGATGTGGTGGAAAAATTCTCCGTTATCAAAACCCTGCAGGCGATTGAAGATGCCAACGTGGTGCTGCTGGTCATCGACGCGCGCGAAGGTATCTCCGATCAGGATCTCTCTCTGCTCGGCTTTATCCTCAATAGTGGGCGCTCACTGGTCATCGTCGTCAACAAGTGGGACGGCCTGAGCAATGAAGTGCGCGAGCAGGTGAAAGAGACCCTGGACTTCCGTCTGGGCTTTATCGACTTTGCCCGCGTGCACTTTATCTCTGCGCTGCACGGCAGCGGCGTCGGTAACCTGTTCGAATCCGTGCGTGAAGCCTACGACAGCTCCACCCGTCGTCAGAGCACCGCCATGCTGACCCGTATCATGAATATGGCAGCGGAAGACCACCAGCCGCCGCTGGTGCGCGGTCGTCGCGTGAAGCTGAAATATGCCCACGCCGGTGGCTATAACCCGCCAATCGTGGTGATTCACGGCAACCAGGTGAAAGACCTGCCGGATTCCTACAAGCGCTACCTGATGAACTACTTCCGTAAATCGCTGGACGTGATGGGCACGCCTATTCGTATCCAGTTCAAGGAAGGGGAAAACCCGTTCGCCAACAAGCGCAACACCCTGACGCCGAACCAGATGCGTAAGCGTAAGCGTTTGATTAAGCACATTAAGAAAAGCAAATAATCATTGCCGATCTCACAAAGGCCCGCGTTTATCGCGGGCTTTTTTTTGGCCCAATCATACCGTCGGTTCTCTCTGTGTGAAGTCAATCACTATTCACTCCCAACCATCTTTAAATCCAGAAAAGTAGACAATCGTCGAATTTTCATCTTAAAGTCCCTGGTCCGGTACTAGACAAAACTAGCGACTGGTTATCAAATGGTTAACTAACTTTTCGCCGCATGTAAAAAATCGGTCAGATACGTAACTGGCCGGCGTACCTGCTGGTGTTTACAAGCACGACACATACCTTTCGGGAGAATTATGCAATCCTCTGTTAATCACAAAGAGAGCCGAACCTTCTTCGGCCATCCTTATCCGCTCGGTTCGCTGTTCTTTACCGAGATGTGGGAGCGTTTCTCGTTCTACGGCATTCGCCCGCTGCTGATCCTTTTTATGGCCGCCACCGTCTATGACGGCGGGATGGGGCTGGCGCGCGAAAACGCCTCGGCGATTGTCGGTATTTTTGCCGGCACCATGTACCTGGCCGCGCTGCCGGGCGGCTGGCTGGCGGATAACTGGCTCGGCCAGCAGAGAGCCGTCTGGTACGGTTCGATTCTGATCGCGCTCGGCCACCTGTCGATTGCGCTGTCGGCCATCATGGGCAACAACCTGTTCTTTATCGGCCTGATGTTCATCGTGCTCGGCTCTGGCCTGTTCAAAACCTGTATCTCGGTGATGGTCGGCACCCTGTATAAAAAAGGCGATGCACGTCGTGACGGCGGTTTCTCGCTGTTCTACATGGGCATAAATCTGGGCTCGTTCATCGCCCCGCTGATTTCCGGCTGGCTGATAAAAACCCACGGCTGGCACTGGGGCTTTGGTATTGGCGGCATCGGGATGCTGGTGGCGCTGATTATCTTCCGCGTGTTTGCGGTTCCGGCGATGAAGCGCTACGACAGCGAAGTCGGTCTGGACTCCACATGGAACAGCCCGGTGGTGAAGCGCAACGGCGTGGGCGTCTGGCTGCTGGCGCTGGCGGCAGGCGTGGCAACGCTCGTGACGCTGATCGCGCAGGGCGTGATTGTCATTAACCCGGTCGCGGTAGCCAGCGTGCTGGTCTACGTAATTGCGGCGTCCGTTGCCCTCTACTTCATCTACCTGTTCATCTTCGCGGGCCTGAACCGTAAAGAGCGCGCCAGGCTGCTGGTCTGCTTTATTCTGCTGGTCTCCGCCGCGTTCTTCTGGTCCGCGTTTGAGCAGAAGCCAACCTCGTTCAACCTGTTTGCCAACGACTACACTAACCGCATGATCGGTGATTTTGAAATTCCGGCGGTGTGGTTCCAGTCGATCAACGCCCTGTTCATCATCCTGCTGGCCCCGGTGTTCAGCTGGGCATGGCCAAAGCTCGCGAGCATGAACATTCGCCCGAGCAGCATCACCAAGTTTGTTATCGGTATTCTGTGTGCGGCAGCGGGCTTTGGCCTGATGATGCTGGCGGCACAGAACGTGCTGAGCAACGGCGGGGCGGGCGTGTCGCCGTTCTGGCTGGTGGGCAGTATCTTAATGCTGACGCTGGGTGAGCTGTGCCTGAGCCCGATCGGTCTGGCGACCATGACCCTACTGGCGCCGGAGAGAATGCGCGGCCAGATGATGGGGCTGTGGTTCTGCGCCAGCGCGCTGGGTAACCTGGCGGCGGGCCTGATTGGCGGTCACGTGAAGGCCGACCAGCTGGATATGCTGCCGGATCTCTTCGCGCGCTGCTCCATCGCGCTGCTGATTTGTGCCGCAGTGCTGATCGTCCTCATTGTTCCGGTGCGCCGCATGCTGGAAAATGCGCAAACTAAACCGGCAGCTAGCGCCTCATAAACCTCAGTGTGCCGGGGCAGGCGTTATGCCCCGGCACTGTACTTCCTGAGGTGAAACCATGCAGTTAGGATTTGTTGGTCTTGGTGCGGTAGTGGAAACAGCGTATCTGCCTGCAATACGTAATCTGTTCGATGGCGCTGTTCGTTGTTTCGGCTTTGATGTTCTCCCCGCAAAGCACCCTGAAGGCGTTACGCGCTGCGCCTCGCTTGCGGCGCTTTTAGCCACCCCGCTGGATACCCTTTTTATTACCACCGCATCGCTGCACCACCTTGAGGTGCTTGAGCTGGCGATTGCCTCGCCGGTTCCGCGGATTGTGATTGAAAAACCGATTGTCGCCACGCTTCCTCAAATCGAAAAACTCAACGCGCTGCTGGCAACGCCCGGCGTGGCGTCCCGCGTGCTGGCGCTCGACCACTGGATGGCGCGCATCGAAACGGTGAAGCGGTCGCTGGTCGGCCATGTATCTGACATTGCCAGAATCGAAGGTTTTTTGCAGGAGCCGAGCGGATATAACGCCGCAGGGGAATCCATCGCGCTCAATTTCGCGACCGGAGAACCGGATACCAGAACGCTTCGCCACCCGGACGGCGTGATTCTGGATATCGGAACGCACGTGCTGGCGATGCTGCGTGAAACGCTGCGTTATCTGGGCGGTCAGGACGATATGACGCTGCAGGTGGTAACGGCTAAAGACCGCCTGGGCCACGATATTGCAAAGGGTGACCAGACCACCGCGGAAGGCGAGGCGCACTTGCAGGGAACCATCAGCGGCGTGCCGGTGGGCATCTGGCTTAATAAATACGCGGGACCCGCGGGCGGGCAAAAGGGCCTGCGTCTCTATTTACGCGACGGCCGCATTATCAACTACGACCGACGCGGCGCGGAAGATGTGCTGGAGCTAGTTAAAGGTAAGAATATTCAGCGCTGGTATATCCCCGGCACGATCTACGAACGCTGTCTTGCCGGTCATATTCTTGGCGCAAACAGTCTGTTTGAGCGCGATCCGCAGGAGGTGAGCCGCACAACGCGCCGCAGGATAGATGAGGTGGCGCTGCTGCTGACCTTGCAGCAACAGTTGCGTGGCCCGCACTGAAGACGTGGTAAAATTATCGCAGACCTGAACGCCCTGAAGGAGACACCATGACCATTACCTGCCCGGATTGCCAGGCACAGCTTGAACCCCTGAACGGGGCGGCGCACTGCGACAGCTGTAATAAAGATATTGCGCTCGAAGCCCGCTGCCCGGAGTGCCATCAGCCACTCCAGGTCTTAAAGGCCTGCGGGGCAGTGGACTATTTCTGCCAGAACGGCCACGGCTTAATTTCTAAAAAGCGCGTGGAGTTTGTTCCGGCCGAAGATTAATCGCACACGCAGTCTTCGCCTTTTTTCCACAGCTCGACCAGCGACTCTGGCGCTTCCTGCTCAGGTACCAGCACGATGATATCGGCGTAGTGCGCCTGATTTTGGCCGGTCCAGATAATCTGGATGCGGAAATAGCGCTGGTCACCGCTGCCGGGTGACGACGTCTGACCCGGCGGCTGACCGCGTGGAAAGGCCTGCTCCAGGATGCTCACCAGGCGCTGGCGCTGGGCCTCATTAAGCGAGGAGAGCGCGATGGTACGCTGGCCGCTCAGCTTAGGAATAAAAGCGACGCCGCCTTCCCGGGCCAGCTCAACCACGGCGTCATCCGTCAGTTCCGGAACCTGCATTTACAGCACTCCCACCTGTTCCCAGGCCTGTTTTATCGCCGCCCCAACGTCGCTACCGAAGCGTTTCTCTCCGTGCGCTATCGTCAGTTTTGCGAAGGCATCAAAATCCGCATCCTGCGCCAGATTGCGATCGCAAACCGTGTCGTACCAGGCATAACCGGCTTTTTCCCAGGCGTAACCGCCGATCGCCGTTGCGGCCAGGTAAAACGCCCGGTTGGGGATGCCGGAGTTAAGGTGGACGCCGCCGTTATCCTCGCGCGTTTTAATGAAATCTTTCATGTGCGCAGGCTGCGGGTCTTTGCCGAGCAGCGGATCGTCGTAGGCGGTGCCGGGTTCAGACATGGAGCGCAGCCCTTTGCCGTTGATGCCTTTTGCCAATAATCCCTCACCAATCAACCAGTCTGCTTTATCAGCGGTTTGCTTGAGATGGTACTGTTTCACCAGTGAGCCAAACACGTCTGACAGGGACTCATTCAGCGCGCCTGACTGTTCGAAATAGATTAGCCCGGCTTCGGTCTCGGTGACGCCGTGGCTCAGCTCGTGCGCCACCACGTCGATGGCAATCGTAAAGCGGTTAAAGATCTCCCCGTCGCCGTCGCCAAACACCATCTGCTGACCGTTCCAGAAGGCGTTCTGATATTCCCGACCATAGTGAACGGTGCCGGTTAAAATAAGCCCTTTGTTATCGAGCGAATCGCGCCGATATTCTTTCCAGAAGAAATCATGGGTGATACCCAAATAATCGTACGCCTCGTCCACGGCCACATCGCCATTCGACGGCTGGCCCTCGTAACGCACCTGGGTACCCGGCAGCTCCTGGGTCTGTTTCGCATCGTAGATATCGCGCTCAAGCTGACCGGCTTTATTCACGTGCGGCGCGGCGGGTTTGCCCGGCATATGCGCCATCAGCGTCTGGACGTGGGTTAAGGTCTGACGGGCATAGCGCTGCTGCGGTTCGGAACCGCTTTCGATAATACGACGAAGAATATAAGGGGGAATAACGCTACGAAGATGGGACATGCTGCTCTCCTTATTAAAAAAGGGAATAGCAGCAGTATAGTAAGTAACCGGCGAAGAATTATCCGGTTTTGCGCTGACGCGTCTTTTTCACCGGTTTAATTGATTTCACTTCGCTTTCCACCCAGCCGTCAGACAGGCGGGTGGTAAGAACGTCACCGGTGTTCACCTGCTTGGTTTGCTTCAGCACTTTGCCGTCCGCTGCCGTCGTTACGCTATAGCCGCGCGCCAGCGTGGAGAGGGGGCTGACGGCTTCCAGATGGGTCACCGCGTTGCCAAAACGCTCACGTGTGGTGCTCAGGCGCGCCCGGAGAGTCTCCGCCAGACGATATTCCAGCTGCTGAATGCGCGTTTGCGCACGATAGATTTTCGGCTGCGGATTCTGCTGGTTCAGGCGCTGGGTCACACGCTGCTGGCGCGTCACCGCGCGCTTAAGCTGATTATCAAGCGCAAAGTTCATGCGCTGACGCAGGCGTTCCAGCACGGTCTGCTGACGCGCCAGACGAAGCTGCGGGTGCTGCTGCTGAAGACGGTGATGAAGCTGGGTAAAGCGGCGGGTACGGTTGGCAAGGAAGTAGTCCATCGCCATCTCAAGACGCTGCTGGCCGTTCTGAAGCTGACGCAGCAGCTCCAGCTGATTACGGCTCACCACTTCCGCCGCCGCGGACGGCGTAGGCGCACGCAGATCCGCAACAAAATCCGCGATTGTCACGTCCGTTTCATGCCCGACGGCGCTCACCACGGGGATCTCGCTTGCAAAGATTGCCCGCGCCACGCGCTCGTCGTTAAAGCTCCACAGGTCTTCCAGCGAGCCGCCGCCGCGCCCGACGATCAACACGTCACACTCCTTACGCGCATTTGCCAGTTCAATGGCGCGTACAATCTGGCCTGGCGCATCGTCACCCTGAACGGCGGTCGGGTAGATAATGACGGGCAGGGAAGGATCGCGACGCTTCAGTACGTGCAAAATGTCGTGCAGGGCGGCACCGGTTTTCGAGGTGATGACACCCACGCAGTGGGCAGGTGAGGGCAGCGGCTTTTTGAACTGTTGGTCGAAAAGTCCCTCTTCGGAGAGCTTCGTCTTTAACTGTTCATACTTTTGCTGCAGCAGACCTTCGCCCGCGGGCTGCATGCTTTCAACGATGATTTGATAATCGCCGCGCGGCTCATACAGGGTGATATTGGCGCGAACCAGAACCTGCTGGCCGTGCTGCGGACGGAACGTCACGCGGCGGTTGCTGTTACGGAACATCGCGCAGCGCACCTGGGCGGTATCGTCTTTTAAGGTAAAGTACCAGTGTCCGGAAGACGGCTGCGTGAAGTTTGAGATTTCACCGCTGATCCAGACCTGCCCCATTTCCTGCTCAAGCAGCAAACGCACCGTCTGATTAAGGCGGCTGACAGTATAAATTGAGGGGGATTGAGAGGATAACATGTGAGCGGGATCAAATTCTAAATCAGCAAGTTATTCAGTCGATAGTAACCTGCTGAGAGGCATTCGCAAGCATTTTTTCAAAAAAGTGTAGATGCAATCGGTTACGCTCTGTATAATGCCACGGCAATATTTAACCACCCAGGTCAGAGATATTGCCCATGCTACGTATCGCTAAAGAAGCACTGACGTTTGACGACGTCCTCCTCGTTCCCGCTCATTCCACCGTTCTGCCGAATACTGCCGACCTCAGCACGCAGTTGACGAAAACCATTCGTCTGAACATTCCTATGCTCTCCGCGGCAATGGACACCGTGACTGAAGCGCGCCTGGCTATCGCCCTGGCACAGGAAGGCGGCATTGGCTTTATCCACAAAAACATGTCTATCGAGCGTCAGGCGGAAGAAGTTCGCCGCGTGAAGAAGCATGAGTCCGGCATCGTGTCCGACCCTCAGACCGTTCTGCCAACCACTACCCTGCACGAAGTGAAAGCCCTGACCGAACGTAACGGCTTTGCCGGCTACCCGGTAGTGACCGAAGACAATGAACTGGTGGGCATCATCACCGGTCGTGACGTGCGCTTCGTGACTGACCTGAACCAGCCTGTCAGCGTCTACATGACGCCAAAAGAGCGCCTGGTGACCGTCCGCGAAGGCGAAACTCGCGACGTGGTGCTGGCGAAAATGCACGAAAAACGCGTTGAGAAAGCGCTGGTTGTGGATGCGAACTTCCACCTGCGCGGCATGATCACCGTTAAAGATTTCCAGAAAGCAGAACGTAAACCGAACGCCTGTAAAGACGAGCATGGCCGTCTGCGCGTCGGCGCTGCCGTAGGCGCGGGTGCAGGTAACGAAGAGCGCGTTGACGCGCTGGTGGCGGCGGGCGTTGACGTCCTGCTGATTGACTCCTCTCACGGCCACTCCGAAGGCGTGCTGCAGCGTATTCGCGACACCCGTGCAAAATACCCTGACCTGCAGATCATTGGCGGCAACGTGGCGACGGGCGCAGGCGCTCGCGCGCTGGCTGACGCCGGCTGCAGCGCGGTGAAAGTGGGTATCGGCCCTGGCTCTATCTGTACCACTCGTATCGTGACCGGCGTGGGCGTTCCGCAGATCACCGCGGTTTCTGACGCGGTTGAAGCGCTGGAAGGCACCGGTATTCCGGTTATCGCTGACGGCGGTATCCGCTTCTCTGGCGACATTGCTAAAGCCATCGCCGCGGGCGCTGCTGCCGTAATGGTAGGGTCCATGCTCGCTGGTACCGAAGAATCCCCGGGCGAAATCGAACTCTACCAGGGCCGTTCTTACAAATCTTACCGTGGAATGGGCTCCCTGGGCGCGATGTCCAAAGGTTCCTCTGACCGTTACTTCCAGACCGATAACGCTGCTGACAAACTGGTACCGGAAGGTATCGAAGGCCGCGTGGCCTATAAAGGCCGTCTGAAAGAGATCATTCACCAGCAGATGGGCGGCCTGCGTTCCTGTATGGGTCTGACCGGCTGTGGTACCATTGACCTGCTGCGTACCAAAGCGGAATTCGTACGTATCAGCGGTGCGGGTATCCAGGAGAGCCACGTTCACGACGTGACGATCACCAAAGAGTCCCCGAACTACCGTCTGGGCTCCTGATAAATTTCCGCGCCCGGCTTCTGCCGGGCGCTTTGTTTTGTTTCACTTGCCTCGGAATTAGCGTCAATGACGGAAAACATTCATAAACATCGCATTCTCATCCTGGACTTCGGTTCTCAGTACACTCAGCTGGTGGCGCGTCGCGTGCGTGAACTGGGCGTTTACTGTGAGCTGTGGGCGTGGGATGTCACGGAAGCACAGATTCGCGAATTCAATCCAAGCGGCATCATCCTGTCCGGCGGCCCGGAAAGCACCACCGAAGAGAACAGCCCGCGCGCGCCGCAGTACGTGTTCGAAGCGGGCGTACCGGTATTCGGCGTCTGCTACGGCATGCAGACCATGGCGATGCAGCTGGGCGGCCACGTAGAAGGCTCTAACGAGCGCGAGTTCGGCTACGCGCAGGTTGAAGTTGTCACCGACAGCGCGCTGGTGCGCGGTATCGAAGACTCCCTGACCGCAGACGGCAAGCCGCTGCTGGACGTGTGGATGAGCCACGGCGACAAGGTTACCGCCATCCCATCCGACTTCGTGACCGTTGCCAGCACCGAAAGCTGCCCGTTCGCCATCATGGCGAACGAAGAAAAACGCTTCTACGGCGTGCAGTTCCACCCGGAAGTGACCCACACCCGTCAGGGTATGCGCATGCTGGAGCGCTTCGTGCGTGACATCTGCCAGTGTGAAGCCCTGTGGACCCCGGCAAAAATCATCGACGACGCCGTTGAGCGTATCCGCCAGCAGGTTGGCGATGACAAAGTGATCCTCGGCCTCTCCGGCGGCGTGGACTCCTCCGTCACCGCGATGCTGCTGCACCGTGCCATCGGCAAAAACCTGACCTGCGTCTTCGTGGACAACGGTCTGCTGCGTCTGAACGAAGCGAAGCAGGTCATGGACATGTTCGGCGACCACTTCGGTCTGAACATCGTTCACGTGGAAGGCGAGCAGCGCTTCCTGGACGCGCTGAAAGGCGAGAACGATCCGGAAGCGAAACGTAAGATCATCGGCCGCGTGTTCGTGGAAGTGTTCGACGAAGAAGCGCTGAAGCTGGAAGACGTGAAGTGGCTGGCGCAGGGTACCATCTACCCGGACGTGATCGAGTCTGCGGCTTCCGCAACTGGTAAAGCGCACGTCATCAAATCTCACCACAACGTGGGCGGCCTGCCGAAAGAGATGAAGATGGGTCTGGTTGAACCGCTGCGCGAGCTGTTCAAAGACGAAGTGCGTAAAATCGGTCTGGAACTGGGTCTGCCGTACGACATGCTCTACCGTCACCCATTCCCGGGTCCGGGTCTGGGCGTGCGCGTGCTGGGCGAAGTGAAGAAAGAGTACTGCGACCTGCTGCGTCGCGCGGACGCGATCTTCATCGAGGAGCTGCACAAAGCTGACCTGTACAACAAAGTGAGCCAGGCGTTCACCGTGTTCCTGCCGGTTCGCTCCGTCGGCGTAATGGGCGATGGCCGCAAGTACGACTGGGTTGTTTCCCTGCGTGCGGTGGAAACCATCGACTTCATGACCGCGCACTGGGCGCACCTGCCGTATGACTTCTTAGGCCGCGTGTCTAACAGAATAATCAACGAAGTCAATGGGATATCGCGAGTCGTATATGACATCAGCGGTAAGCCACCGGCTACGATTGAGTGGGAATGATTTAACGTCTGGCAATAGCCAGCGCGTAAAAACAGTAAAGTACTCTTAGCCCGCGTAACTGCGGGCTTTTTAGTACATATAGTTGGACATTTACATTTTGAATACTGATAGCTGACCCAAAGAGCCAGTTCGGTTTTTGTGCGCTGGCTAAAATGATCACGGTTTCGTGCCATTTTGTCTCATCACCTTTACTTATTTTACTTGCACCGTATTAGGAGGGGGTTTTATTTCTTTGCAGAAAGTTTTTTACGCAGAGTGGTTGCCCGGCGCAATACACCCACTTTAGGATTCATTGCAAGTGCCTGTTCATAGGCTTCCAAGGCGTCAGATAACTGCCCAAGCGATTCAAACGACTCCCCTCTGATCCTGTGAGCTAGCGCTCCCCAGTCATATCGTTCTCGGGCTCCCTGCGTAAGAGCTGTATCAGCGACGCTCAGAGCTTTCCTGGCGCTTTCCTCGGTGGTATCCGTCTTAAGCAACTCCTGCGCGGCCATAATCTTTGTGGTGTAATCACCTTTGTCCAACTGGGCTATCTGTAGTGATTCAGCATCAAGGAACTCACCAGCGGTGGAATAACGGAAGTATCCAAGATCACGAAGATTGACGCGTAGTTGGCATAACTCTCCGTCAGCGTTTGTATCGAATAAATAGCAATCTGCCCAGGTCCCGACGGGGCGAACTGTAAACATTTGCTGTCTTTTTTGGAGATCGAGAACCTCCAAAATATTACTGTCTTTATTATCTGCATTTGCTGTCTGGACAGCTGCGTACCGGCCACATTGGGACAAACCAATATTAAAGATATTGGCGCAGTAATGCCGACGGTAGATTTCATCACCGCTGGTGTTGATAGCGATGACATCCCCGCTAAGTGCACTACCGAAACCACAATCGTGGACTATGAAACTACCGGAATCAGAAACAGCGGCATCGACAGGGCGTGCAAAACATTTTAGCTCATACACAATCCTGTCAGAGGGATAATCGACAAGAATGACACGGCCATTGCCCTTCATCCTGTGGCCTCCAAGGCTGCCACCATCCGAATCATCGCAGCCCACCACCCAGCGCTTATCCGGCGAAATATTTGCGTGACCGAAGAAGTAAGGGTGATCCACGGTAAGCCATTTACCCTCCAGTTCCGTGTTGCGTTCATGCGTAGATGAAGGTTCTCTCTTGCCACATTGATGCCCTAAAATACTGCGTAGTTTTCCAATTAAACCCATCGCCCTGTTTCCTGTTAGCCCTGCCTGGTAGCAATATAAGCCAGGTTTGTAATAATCGTAACGGACTAACCAGAATTTATTTGACGCGCCTCGAATTCCATCATAAAAAATTCACAAGAGATATGTTTAAAAAATAAAATATTCGTGTCATGAATGTTTTACCGAAATATTTAGACCATGCTCCTATTTGCGGTTGATATCACCACAAATAAAGGGGTAGCTTGTAGTAGAGAAAAAGTTATATCCAATGGAGAATGACCATGAGCACATATGAACTTGTACGCAAAACAAAAATCGATGGTGATTTCGAAGGGTTTGATGACGAGGTTTTATTCAGGTTTGTTGACGGGACATACTGGATACAGGCGCAATACATGTACTGGTATCATTATGCCTATCGACCTGATGTCAATCTCTTACGAGCGAATGGACGGTTTTATCTGCAGATAGATGGGAAAGACAAAGTTGTACCCGTCAGACAAATCACTGATGTCATCCAATCACGAATTGATGGCGAATTTAAAGGATGGGAAGGCGAAACCGTTTACACTCTCACTAACGGGCAGGTGTGGAAGCAATGCACCTACCACTATGAATACAAGTATTCATACAGACCGGAGGCATTCATTTACAATAGCGGAACAGGTTACAAAATGCGGGTTGAAGGTACTACAGCAGATGTGCGAAGAGTTAAGTAAAGCAATCACTGTGCACAAATACATAATTCCCGGAATGGCCAGCGGCATTTAACGCCTCTGTCGCTATTCCTGGCAGAGCGAATAATCAGCCACCGTTTACAATAAGGTTAATCTAATGTTTCAGTACAAAATGGTCCAGGTTCCACCCAACATTTCAGTCAGGGCTAAAGACAACAAAATCGGTATTGCTGCGCAATACCTTGAGGACGTGGTCAACGAGTGGGCAGCGCAGGGCTGGGAATTTCAGCGAGTTGATACTATCGGTATTGAAGAACGACCGGGCTGTTTTGGCGGCAGTAAGGTCAAATTTATGCAGTACTATGTTATTACCTTCAGGAAAGAGGTTTAACTGTGATGCGTAGTCTGAGCTTCTGGCTGATACTGCTTTACCGCAAACATGCACCAGACAGCGTCAGACGGCGCTGTCGCTATCACCCTTCATGTTCAAAATATACGTTTGTCAGCATCAAGCGCTTTGGTTTCTGCCGGGGATGGATAATTGCATTCAAGCGTTTTCAGCGCTGCAGGCCGCCGAACGGTGGAATCGATTATCCACCACACCGTTGTCACTGAGTGGGCTAGCTTTCGGCTGCCCTGCTAAGCGTCACGCTCTGGTCACAATGAATAATGCTGTACCAGAACGATTAAGAATAAAATAAGTTCTCCCGCAGCCTTATGGTGCTGGCGGTGATTACTTAGACGGATGATTTATCTACCTCATAAGTGCTGCCATTGCATTCATCGGTAATCAACAAAGCCGGGCTAAAGTGGATAGGAAATATGCAAAGTTATTTAGATACAGGAATGCATTTCCTGCGCCTCGCTGCGTAAAGTAGAGCAGAGTTCCTAGATAAGAATTCAGCCAAACATTATGGTGGCCTGATGCATCTGGTTCCCCAATAACATGGAGTCTCTATGGAATATTTTGAAGCTAAATTATATTTATTCGTAAAGTAGCGAATTATTGCATTATTACTTAATGCTATGCTTTTCCTTGGTAGTTGCTACGGGTTGTACCTCACGGAGATCTTTGCAGGGTCATGGTATAATGAAGGTAATGCTGCGGTGTGCTTATTGATTATGTTTATCTCGGCATTAAGCATCATGTCTATCAATCAGTCAGTCATTATGGATAAGACTGATGACGAGGCATCTTCTTTGCTATCTTTATGGTGGAAACGAAAGAAGCTCGAACATTTATCAAAATAAAAGAATATAAAAAATAACGTAAAGGCTGCGGCCCCGCGTGCCGGGCCGGGAGGCGTGAACTATTTTCCGCTGTTATCCCGGCGATACGCCAGCGCCACCACCAGCGACTGCACCAGGCACAGCGTTGCCGACTGAGACCGGAACGCATCCACCTGCGCCTCTTTCACCACAAAGCAGAGATCGCTAAACGTCGCCAGCGGGCTTATCTGGCTGTCAGTAATCACGATCTGCCGGGCGCCGACGCTGGCGGCGGTTTCGCTGACCATCACCGTCTCTTCCGCGTATGGCGAGAAGCTGATCGACACCACGATGTCGCGCGCCTTAATGCGGCTGATTTGCTCGCGCAGCATCCCGCCCATGCCGTCGAGCAGGATAGGGCGGCACTCCAGGTGGCTCAGGGCGTAGGTGAGGTAGGCCGCGACGCTAAACGAGCGGCGCAGTCCGGCGATGTAGATAGTGTCGGCGTCGGCCAGCAGCTGTACGGCGCGCTCCAGCATTTCCGGCTCGGCGCGGGCGGCCAGCTGCTGCAGCGCCTGCGCGTTCGAGCGGGCGAACTCCTGCAGAATATCGAGCGGCGTTTCCGGCACGGCCTCGCTCTCCATTTCGCGGAACAGCCGCGCGCGGTCGCTGTAGCTGGCAGTCTCCTCCACCAGGTTCATGCGAAACAGCTGTTTCATTTCGTTGAAACCGGTGAAGTCAAAGGCGTTAGCAAAGCGGATCAGCGTCGAAGGCGGCACGTCGGCGCGCTCGGCAATGACGGCAACCGTATCAAAGGCCACGCTGTTAGTGTTATCCAGAACGTAGCGGGAGACCTGCTGCAGCCTCTTGCTCAGGCTATCGTAGCGATCGCGGATTTGCTGCTGCAGTTCGTTCAGGCTGGTTGCTGTCGTCATGTTATCCCCCAAATACAGTCTGATGATTCTAAACGCAAAACCGCGTCTTTTAAATGTCGGCCATCCATCTGGCAGCAAAAATGAAACAGAAGCTTCAGTCATTTCCTCGCCCGAAATCCCTTAATAGCGCACGCAGCGTCAGTGTTGCTGGCTGTTAACATAAAAATCCATCCTTGATCACAATAATCATCATTTATTTTATTTCAACTTAAAATGGAATATTTGTTTCATATATAGTGTCCAGTACACAGCGTTCAGGTAACAGTCACGTATCAACAGCGAGAGGTTAAGGATGGAGACGGTAGCGAATTTTATTCACGGCGAATGTGTCACCGGTTCAGGCCAGCGCGTTCAGGCGATCTTCAACCCGGCCACCGGCGAGCAGATCCGCCAGGTGGTAATGAGTACGGCACAGGAAACGGAGCAGGCGATTGCCGCCGCGCATCAGGCGTTTCCCGCGTGGGCGCGCCAGGCTCCGCTTAAGCGCGCGCGCGTGATGTTCCGCTTCAAGGCGCTGCTGGAAGAGAACATGACGCGCCTGGCCCGCATCATCAGCGAAGAGCACGGCAAGGTTTTCTCCGACGCGGTGGGCGAACTGACCCGCGGCCTGGAAGTGGTGGAATTTGCCTGCGGTATCCCGCATCTGCAAAAGGGTGAACACTCTGCGAACGTCGGTACCGGCGTCGACAGCCACTCGCTGATGCAGCCGCTCGGCGTCTGCGCCGGGATCACGCCGTTTAACTTCCCGGCGATGGTGCCGATGTGGATGTTCCCCATTGCGCTGGCGACCGGGAATACCTTCGTGCTGAAGCCGTCGGAAAAAGACCCTTCTCTCGCGCTCGCGCTGGCGCAGCTGCTAAAAGAGGCAGGCCTGCCGGACGGCGTCTTCAACGTGGTGCAGGGGGATAAAGAGTCCGTTGACGTGCTCCTGACCGACCCGCGCGTGCAGGCGGTGAGCTTTGTGGGCTCCACGCCGATTGCCGAATACATTTACCAGACCGCCTCCGCCCACGGTAAGCGCTGTCAGGCGCTGGGCGGCGCGAAAAACCACTGCATTTTAATGCCGGATGCCGACATGGAGATGGCGACCAACGCCATCATGGGCGCGGCCTATGGCGCGGCGGGGGAACGCTGCATGGCGCTCTCGGTGGTGCTGGCGGTGGGGGATAAAACCGCCGATGACCTCTGCACCCGGCTGGAAAAACAGATTGAAGCGCTGCGCGTCGGGCCGGGGCTGGACCAGACGCCGGAAAACGAAATGGGGCCGCTTATCTCCTCCGCGCACCGCAGCAAGGTGCTGGGCTATATCGACAGCGGGGAAGCGCAGGGGGCGAAACTGCGCGTGGACGGGCGCGGCTTCAGCGTGAAGGGCCACGAGCAGGGCTACTTCGTCGGGCCGACGCTGTTCGATAACGTCACACCGGAGATGACCATCTATAAAGAAGAGATTTTTGGCCCGGTGCTTTCTGTGGTGCGGGTAGCAGATTACGCCAGCGCGGTGGATCTGATTAACCGCCATGAATATGGTAATGGCTCGGCGATCTTCACCCGTGACGGCGGCTGCGCGCGCCGCTTCTGCGAAGAGGTGCAGGCGGGCATGGTGGGGGTCAACGTGCCGATCCCGGTGCCGATGGCATTCCACAGTTTCGGTGGCTGGAAGCGTTCCATCTTTGGCGCGCTCAACGTACACGGCAACGACGGCGTGCGTTTCTATACCCGAATGAAAACCATCACCGCGCGCTGGCCGGAAATGCAGCAGGAGACAGGCGCTGCGTTCTCCATGCCGACGCTGGGCTGACAGGAGGCATTATGCAAACCGAACGTATGACCATGGCCCAGGCGCTGGTCCGGTTCCTGAATCAACAGTACGTCAGCGTTGACGGCAACGAAACGCCCTTCGTGGAGGGCGTGGCGACGATCTTTGGGCACGGCAACGTGCTGGGTATTGGCCAGGCGCTGGAGCAGGATCCCGGTCATCTGAAAATCATGCAGGGGTGCAACGAGCAGGGCATCGCCCACATGGCGACGGGATTCGCCAAACAGCACCGCCGCCAGCGCATATTTGCCGTCACCTCCTCGGTCGGGCCGGGCGCCGCCAATATGGTCACGGCAGCGGCCACCGCCACGGCGAACCGCATCCCGCTTTTACTGCTGCCGGGCGATATCTACGCCAGCCGCCAGCCGGACCCGGTGCTGCAGCAGATCGAGCAGTATCACGATCTCAGCATCAGCACCAACGACTGCTTCCGTCCGGTTTCCCGCTACTGGGACCGCATCAACCGCCCCGAGCAGCTCATGAGCGCCATGCTAAGCGCGATGCGAACGCTTACTGACCCCGCAGATACCGGAGCGGTGACCCTCTGTCTGCCGCAGGACGTGCAAGGGGAAGCGTGGGACTACCCGCTAAGCTTCTTCGCGCGTCGGGTGCACCACATCGAACGCCGTCCGCCCGATCCGCAGCGACTGGCGCAGGCGCGGGCGCTGATCGCCCGCAAGCGCCGTCCGCTGGTGGTGTGCGGCGGCGGCGTGCGTTACTCCGGCGCGCATGAGGCGTTTCGCGAATTTGTCGAGACGCTGCAGCTGCCGTTTGCCGAAACGCAGGCCGGGAAGGGGGCGCTGGTAAGTGACCACCCACTTAACCTCGGCGGCGTAGGAGTGACGGGCGGAATGGCTGCCAACCAGCTTGCGCCACAGGCTGACTTAGTGATTGGCGTCGGCACGCGCCTGACCGACTTTACCACCGGCTCCAAGGCGCTCTTTTCCCACCCGGACGTCGAATTCCTGCTGCTGAACGTGGCCGAGTTTGACGCCCTGAAGCTGGACGCCACCGCGCTGATTGCCGATGCCCAAACCGGGCTCCAGGCCTTAACCCACGCGCTCGGCGAGTATCGCAGCGGCTGGGGAGAGGCGATCGCCCAGGCGAAATCCGCGTGGCGCGATGAGTGCCGCCGCCTGTGGGATCGCCAGTGGCATCCGGACGACGCGCCCGAAGTGGCGGGGCATCTGGACGCGCAGCTGGCGGAATACGGCGAGACGCTCAATACCCGCCTGACCCAGACGCGGGTGCTGGGGCTGATCAATCAGCATGTGGAAGATAACGCCATCGTGGTGGGCGCGGCCGGTTCGCTGCCGGGAGATTTACAGCGCCTCTGGCAGGTCAAAACGCCGGACAGCTATCACCTGGAGTACGGCTACTCCTGCATGGGCTACGAGATTGCGGCGGCCATCGGCGCGAAGCTCGCCCGACCCGGGCAGCCGGTTTACGCCATGGTGGGGGATGGCTCCTACATGATGCTGCACTCCGAGCTGCAAACCGCCGTACAGGAGGGCATTAAGGTCACCGTTCTGCTGTTTGATAACGCCAGCTTCGGCTGCATTAACAACCTTCAGATGGGGCACGGGATGGGCAGCTTCGGCACGGAAAATCGCCATCGCAACCCGGAAACCGGGCGGCTTGACGGGCCGCTGGTGAAAGTCGATTTTGCTCAAAACGCGGAAAGCTACGGTTGTCGCGCGTGGCGGGTGAACGACGAGCAGAGCCTGCTGGCGGCGCTTGAGGCGTCACGCGCCCATCCGGGCCCGACGCTGCTGGACATCAAGGTATTGCCGAAGACCATGACCCATGACTACGGCTCGTGGTGGCGAACCGGTGACGCGCAGGTGGCAGAGTCGTCTGCCGTGCGTGAGGCCGCGGAGCAAACGCAGGCGCAGGTGAAAAAAGCCCGTCAGTATTGAGTTTTACTGTCTTAACGAAATTTTCATTTCATTTTCCCCTCACCCTAACCCTCTCCCAAAAGTGGAGAGGGGATGGGGTGGTGCACGCTTTTCTCCCTCGCTCCTTTGGGGAGAGGGCCGGGGTGAGGGGTGAGCAGTACCTTCTTTCATGTTGTGAGATTGATAACAAAAATTATCTCATACATCTCAAAAGTGTTAACCCGCACTCAAAAACATAATTTTCACTATTTATAAAAATGAAATAAATGTTTTATTTATAGGGTCGTTAGTTCACAGCATTCACCAACACCGGGAGCCGTTATGTTTAACATTGCTTTACTGGGCGCTGGCCGAATTGGCCAGGTACATGCAGCTAACATCGCCAGCCACGGCGCGACCACGCTCTGGTCCGTGGTTGACCCGAATCAGGAATTTGCCACCCGTCTCGCCGCACAGTATCAGGTCCGCCAGCAGAGCGTGAATGAGGCGATGACCGACCCTAACGTTCACGCCGTGCTGATCGCCTCCGCCACCGACACCCACGCGGATCTGATTGAAATGGCCGCCCGCCACGGCAAGGCTATCTTCTGCGAAAAGCCGGTACACCTCGACCTCGCCCGCGTGCGCGACTGCCTGAAAGTGGTTAAAGAGTACGACGTGCCGCTGTTCATCGGCTTTAACCGCCGCTTTGACCCACAGTTCCGCCGCGTGAAAACCGATGCCCAGGCCGGGCGCATCGGCAAGCCGGAATCGTTGCTGATCATCTCCCGCGACCCGTCTCCGCCGCCCGCGGAGTACGTGCGCGTCTCCGGCGGCATGTTCCGCGATATGACCATTCACGACTTCGACATGGCCCGTTTCATCATGGGCGAAGAGCCGGTGTCGGTGTATGCCCAGGGCAGTAACCTGGTGGATCCGGCGATTGGCGAGGCGGGGGATATCGATACCGCGTTTATCGTTCTGAAATATGCCTCCGGCGCGATGGCGACCATCGTCAACAGCCGCCGCTCCTCTTACGGTTACGACCAGCGCCTGGAGCTGCACGGCTCCGAAGGGCTGCTGTGCGCCGGCAATATTCTGGAAAACCAGGTGCAGCACTACGGCAAACAGGGCTGCACCAGCGCGCTGCCGGAACATTTCTTCCTGCAGCGCTACAAATCCGCTTACGCCGCGGAATGGGAACACTTTGTTGCGGTCCTGCGCGGCGAAGCGGTGTCTGACTGCAGCGGCGATGATGGTGAACGTGCGCTGTACCTTGCGGATAAAGCGCTGGAGTCGCTGCGTAGCCAGCGCGAGATCGTCCTCTAAACACAACAACCCTACACAGAGAGACATAATAATGAAAAAACTGATCTTAGCCGCCCTCATCGCCATGACGTCCGGGGCCGCCCTCGCCGAAAACGAGCAGATTGTTTTCAGTACGCCAAACCTGGCCATGCCGTTTGAGGTTCACATGCAGCGTACGGCGGTGAAAGCCGCGAAAGAGATGGGCGTGAAGCTTCAGGTACTGGACGGGCAGGGCAGTTCACCGAAGCAGGTGGCTGACCTGGAAAACGCCATCACCCGCGGGGCGCAGGGCTTTATCGTCTCCCCGAACGACGTGAACGCGGTCTCCAGCGCGGTGGATGAAATTCAGGATGCGAAGCTGCCGGTGGTCACCCTAGACCGCTCCGTCGACAGCCAGAAGAAAGTGCCCCACTTTGGCGCCAACAACTACAAAGGCGGCCAGGCGATTGGCGACTTCGTCAAAACCAAATTCCCCGACGGGGCAGAGATCATCCTGCTCACCGGCCAGCCGGGCTCCTCCTCCAATATTGAACGCACCAAAGGGATCCGCGACAGCCTGAAGGCGGGCGGGGATAAGTACAAGATCGTCGCCGATCAGACCGGCAACTGGATGCGTTCTGAAGGGATGCGCATCGTCGAAAGCGTTCTGCCTTCGCTACCGAAACGCCCGCAGGTGATCCTCTCCGCCAACGACGATATGGCGCTGGGCGCGATTGAAGCCCTGCAGAGCCAGGGCGTGAAGCCGGGTGAAATCCTCGTGACCGGTTTTGATGCGGTGCCGGAAGCGCTGGCCCGCGTGCGCGACGGCTGGCTGGCGGTAACGGCGGATCAGCGTCCGGGCTTTGCGGTGCAGACGGCGATGAGCCAGCTGGTGGCCAACGTGCGCGAGAAGAAAGCCATCACCGGGGCCGACTACCCGCCAACGCTTATCACCAAAGAGAACCTGCAGCAGGCTGAGCGTATCGGTGAGGCCGGTAACTGATATGTCCCGAGCCGCCTCTGGCGGCTCAACATGAGGAGGAGCAGACCGATGTCGCAACCCTTACTGAAAGTGACCGACCTGGCAAAAAGCTTTTCCGGCGTCTGGGCGCTAAGCAGCGCCCAGCTGACCGTCGGCGCGGGGGAGATCCACGCCCTGCTGGGGGAAAACGGAGCGGGAAAATCCACGCTGCTGAAGGCGCTTGCGGGCGCGCAGCCGCAAACCCGCGGGGATATCTGGTTTAACGGCGAAATGCTGCCGGTGGACGACTCTCCGGTGGAACGGCAGAACAAGGGCATTATCACCATCTATCAGGAATTCAACCTGCTGCCCAACATGACCGTCGCGGAAAACATGTTTCTCGGGCGCGAGCCGCGTAAACGTAATCTGATCGTCGACGAAAGGGCGGTAAATCAGGAGGCGCAGGTCATTCTCGATTACCTGCAGCTAAACGTTGCGCCGACCACGCCGGTCGCCCGTCTGAGCGTCGCCCAGCAGCAGATGGTGGAGATCGCCCGGGCGCTGACCCTCAACGCTCGCCTGATCATCATGGACGAACCTTCCGCCGCGCTGAGCGACAGCGAGGTGGAAAGCCTGCACCGCGTGGTGCGGGAGCTTAAAAACCGCGGCGTGAGCATTATTTACGTTACCCACCGCCTGCACGAAGTTTTCCAGCTCTGCGATCGCTTCACCGTATTTCAGGACGGCCGCTTCACCGGCACCGGCGCGGTGGCGGAGACCAACGTCGAACAGCTGATCCGCCTGATGGTCGGGCGCGACGTGGCCTTTAACCGTCGCCCCGCCAGCGAAACCCATCATCAAGACAAACCTGTCCGCCTGGCGGTGAAGGGGCTGAGCCGTGAAAAGCCGCCGCTGGATCCGCACGGCATCGCCTTGCACGACATCAGCTTCCACGTCCACGCCGGGGAAGTTCTGGGCATTGCCGGGCTGGTGGGCGCGGGACGCACCGAGGTGGCTCGCTGCCTGTTTGGCGCAGACGCCTTTACCTCCGGGAGCTTTGAGCTGGACGGCGTGCCATACCAGCCGCGCGACCCGCTGTATGCCCTCGACCAGGGCGTGGCGCTGGTGCCCGAAGACCGTAAAAAAGAGGGGGCGGTGCTCGGGCTGTCGATTCGCGACAACCTGTCGCTCTCGTGCCTCTCCTCGCTGCTGCAGTGGCGCTGGTTCGTGAACACCCGCAAAGAGGACGATCTGATTGAGTCCTACCGGCAGGCCCTGCAGATCAAAATGGTCAACAGCGCGCAGGAGGTGCGCAAGCTCTCCGGCGGTAACCAGCAGAAGGTGATCCTCGCGCGCTGCATGGCGCTCAACCCGCGGGTGCTGATCGTCGATGAGCCGACGCGCGGCATTGACGTGGGGACCAAATCGGAAGTGCACCAGGTGCTGTTTGACATGGCGAAAAAAGGCGTGGCGGTGATCGTGATCTCCTCCGATCTGCCTGAAGTGATGGCGGTGTCTGACCGGATCATCACCCTCAGCGAAGGCCGGGTGACCGGCGAGATCCACGGTGACGACGCTAACGAAGAACGGCTGATGACGATGATGGCCATCAACCACAACGCCCTGAACGCGGCATAACGGAGTTTCTCATGACGCAGATGATTTCTAAAACGCAGGCCCCGGTCAAACGCGCCGGACGCATCGATCCCATCGCCTTCTTCGAGCGCTTCGGGGTGTTGATTTTCATGATTCTGCTGCTGATCTTCTTCCAGTCGCAGAACAGCAACTTTTTCTCTGAACGCAATATTTTCAACATCCTGACCGAAGTCTCAATCTACGGGATCATGGCCGTGGGGATGACCTTCGTCATTCTGACCGCCGGGATCGACCTCTCCGTGGGCTCCATTCTGGCGGTGTGCGCCATGACCGCGGCGTACGTTATTAAGGGCGATAACTTCACCACCGTCGACCCGAATGCCTGGGGTGGCATGAGCTGGCTGATCGGGCTGGGGATTTGTCTGGCGATGGGCACGGCGATTGGCTTCCTGCACGGCCTGGGTGTCACCCGCCTGCGCCTGCCGCCGTTTATCGTCACCCTCGGCGGGATGACCATCTGGCGCGGCCTGACCCTGGTGATCAACGACGGCGCGCCGATTGCCGGTTTTGACCCTGGCTACCGCTGGTGGGGACGCGGGGGGTTGCTCGGCATCTCCATTCCGATCTGGATCTTCGCCATCGTCGCCGTTGGCGGCTATCTGGCGCTGCATAAAACCCGCTGGGGCCGCTTCGTCTACGCCATCGGCGGCAACCCGGAGGCGGCGCGCCTGGCGGGGGTTAACGTCAAGCGCGTGCTCGTCAGCGTCTACGTGCTGATCGGCTGTCTGGCCGGGCTGGCGGGCTTCATCCTGAGCGCGCGTCTGGGGAGCGCCGAGGCGGTGGCCGGGATCTCCTTTGAGCTGCGCGTCATCGCCTCGGTGGTGATTGGCGGCACGTCGCTGATGGGCGGCTACGGGCGCATCGGCGGCACCATTATCGGCTCCATCATTATGGGCATTCTGATTAACGGCCTGGTGCTGATGAACGTCTCTGCTTACTACCAGCAAATTATCACCGGGTTAATTATCGTTCTGGCGGTGGCGTTTGATACCTACGCCAAGAGCCGTCGCGGCGCACTGTGAGGATCGTGATGAAAGAGGTTCGTATTGGATTGATTGGCACCGGGTATATCGGCAAGGCGCACGCTATCGCTTATGCCCAGGCCCCGACGGTGTTCAACCTGCGCGGCAGGCTGGTGCGCGAGATGGTGGCGGAAGTCACGCCGGAGCTGGCGGCAGAGCGCGCCCGGGCGTTTGGCTTTAACCGTTCAACGGGAGACTGGCGGGCGCTGGTGGCCGACCCGGCCATTGACGTGGTGGATATTTGCTCACCTAACCACCTGCATAAAGAGATGGCGCTGGAGGCGATCCGCCACGGCAAGCACGTCTACTCGGAGAAGCCTCTGGCGCTCAACGCCCACGATGCGCGCGAGATGGTCGACGCCGCGAAGCGGGCCGGGGTGAAAACGCTGGTGGGGTTCAACTACATGAAGAACCCGACGGCGCAGCTGGCGAAGGAGATTATCGGCCGCGGCGAGATTGGCGATGTGATCCACTTCTACGGCACCCACAACGAAGACTATATGGCCGACCCGCTGTCGCCCATCCACTGGCACTGCTTTAAAGAGACCGCCGGGCTGGGCGCGCTGGGCGACCTCGCGGCGCATATCGTCAATATGGCTCAGTACCTGGTGGGCGATATCGAGCAGGTCTGCGGCGATCTGAAGATCGTGGTCCCGGCGCGCCCGGCGAAGGCCGGATCGTCAGAGATGATTGCGGTGGAAAACGAGGATCAGGCCCACGCGATGGTGCGCTTCGCGGGCGGGGCGCAGGGTGTCATTGAAACCTCCCGCGTCGCCTGCGGCCGCAAAATGGGGCTCTCGTACGTGATCACCGGGACGAAGGGCGCCATCAGCTTCACCCAGGAGCGCATGGCGGAGCTAAAGCTCTATCTGCATGACGATCCGGTGAACCGTCAGGGGTTCCGCACGCTGCTCGTCGGCCCGGCGCACCCGGACTACGCCGCGTTCTGCATGGGCGCAGGCCACGGAATTGGCTTTAACGATCAAAAAACGGTGGAGGTGCGCGACCTAGTGGACGGGATTGCCGCCGACGTGCCGATGTGGCCGGACTTCGAAGAGGGCTGGAAGGTGTCGCGCGTGCTGGACGCGATTGCGCTCTCGCACCGGGAAGGCCGCTGGCTGAACGTGAACGACATTGTCTGATGAGGTATCAACGTGGAAAAGCAGTTTGATGTGATATGCATGGGCCGCGTGGCGGTAGACCTCTATAGTCAGCAGATTGGTGCCCGCCTGGAGGACGTGTCGAGCTTCGCCAAATACCTTGGCGGATCCTCCGGCAACGTGGCGTACGGCACCGCGCGCCAGGGCCTGCGCTCGTCGATGCTGGCGCGCGTCGGCGATGAACATATGGGCCGCTTCCTGCGCGAAGAGCTCAACCAGGTAGGCTGCGATACCAGCCATCTGATTACCGATAAAGAGCGCCTCACGGCGCTGGTGCTACTCGGCATTAAAGACCGGGACACCTTTCCTCTGATTTTTTATCGCGATAACTGCGCGGATATGGCGATTACCGCCAGCGATGTGGATGAAAGCTACATTGCCTCCGCACGTTCTCTTGCCATCACCGGGACCCACCTTTCTCATCCGCAGACCCGCGAGGCGGTGCTGACGGCGCTGGGCTATGCCCGCCGTCACGGCGTGCGCACGGTGCTGGACATCGACTACCGTCCGGTGCTGTGGGGGCTCACCTCCTTAGGCGACGGCGAAACGCGCTTTATCGCCGCCGACCAGGTCACCCGCGAGCTGCAGGAGGTATTGCACCTCTTCGACGTCATTGTCGGCACCGAAGAGGAGTTCCACATTGCGGGCGGCAGCACGGATACCCTGCAGGCGCTGGGGCAGGTGCGCGCCGTCAGTGAAGCAACGCTGGTCTGCAAGCGCGGCGCGCTGGGCTGCTCGGTCTATACCGACGCCATTCCGCCCCGGCTGGACGACGGCCTGACGGTGACAGGCGTGCGCGTGGAAGTGCTGAACGTTCTCGGGGCGGGGGACGCGTTTATGTCCGGCCTGCTGCGCGGCTACCTGAACGACGAGGGCTGGGAGCAGGCGTGCCGCTACGCCAACGCCTGCGGCGCGCTGGTGGTCTCGCGCCACGGCTGCGCCCCGGCGATGCCGAGCAAAATCGAGCTGGACGACTATCTCTCCCGCGCTGCGGATGTGCCGCGCCCGGATCTTGACCCGCGTCTTAACCATCTCCACCGGGTGACCACCCGCCGCCGCGAATGGCCGGAGCTGTGCGTGATGGCCTTCGATCACCGCAGCCAGCTTGAGGATATGGCGATGCAGTGCGGCGCGTCGCTTAAGCGCATTCCGGCGCTGAAGCAGCTGATCCTGCAGGCCAGCCGCGAGGCGGCGAGCCGCGCCGGGCTGGAGGGCAAAGCCGGCCTGCTGTGTGACGGCACCTTTGGTCAGGACGCGCTGAACGCGATCACCGGAGAAGGGTGGTGGATTGGTCGCCCCATTGAGCTGCCGGGCTCCCGCCCGCTGGAGATGGAGCACGGCAATATCGGCACCCAGCTTATCAGCTGGCCGCAGGAGCACGTGGTGAAGTGCCTGGTCTTCTTCCACCCGGAAGATGCCCATGGCCTGCGCCTGGAGCAGGAGCAGAAAATCGCTGAGGTGTACCACGCCTGCTGCCGGTCCGGGCACGAGCTGCTGCTGGAGGTGATCCTGCCCGCCAGCATGCCGCGCAGCGACGAGCTCTACCTGCGCGCCATTTCCCGCTTCTACAACCTGGGCATTTACCCGGACTGGTGGAAGCTGCCGCCGCTTTCCGCCGACGGCTGGACGGCGCTCGGCGAGATTATCGAACGCCGGGACCCGCACTGCCGCGGGGTGGTGATCCTCGGTCTGGACGCTCCGGCGGAACAGCTGCGCGCGGGCTTCAAGGCCGCAGCGGGGCAGCCGCTGGTTAAAGGCTTCGCCGTGGGGCGCACGCTGTTTGGCGACGCCTCCCGCGCGTGGCTGAAGCACGATATTGACGATGCGCAGCTGGTAGCGCGCATCCGGGACAACTACCTGCAGCTTATCGCCTGGTGGCGCGAGCGCGGACACGCATAATGGAGATAACAATGAGTGTGCAATTAGGCATTAACCCGCTGACGTGGACGAACGACGATCTGCCTTCCCTCGGCGCGGAAACCTCGCTGGAGACCTGCCTGAGCGAAGGGAAAGAGGCCGGTTTTGCTGGCTTTGAGCTGGGCAACAAATTCCCGCGTGAAGCGCGCCTGCTTGGCCCGATTTTGCAGCGCCACGACCTGCAGCTGGTCTCCGGCTGGTACTCCGGCCGCCTGCTGGAGCGCAGCGTGGAGGAGGAGATCGCCGCCGTGCAGCCGCACCTGACGCTGCTGCGCGAGCTGGGGGCGAAGGTGCTGGTCTTTGCGGAAGTGAGCGGCTGCATTCACGGCGAGCAGCAGACCCCGGTGCATCTGCGTCCGCGCTTCCCTCAGGCGCGCTGGAAGGAGTACGGCGAGAAGCTCACCGAATTTGCCCGCTACACGCAGCAGCAGGGAGTCCAGATTGCTTACCATCATCATATGGGCACGGTGATTGAGTCCGCCGACGACGTGGACAACCTGATGACCCACACCGGAGAGGCGGTGGGACTGCTGCTGGACACCGGTCACCTGACCTTTGCCGGGGCCGATCCGCTGGCGGTGGCGCAGCGCTGGGCGTCGCGCATCAACCACGTTCACTGCAAAGACGTGCGCGCCGACGTGCTGGCGGACGTGAAAAACCGCAAAACAAGCTTCCTTGATGCGGTGCTGAGCGGCGTGTTTACCGTGCCGGGCGACGGCTGCGTCGATTACCCGCCGATCATGAGTCTGCTGAAGGCGCAGGACTATCGCGGCTGGCTGGTGGTGGAGGCCGAGCAGGATCCGGCGATTGCCCATCCGCTGACCTACGCTCGTCTGGGGTATAACAACCTGAGCCGCCTGGCGCGCGACGCCGGGCTTATTTGAGGAGGTGACATGTCACGTCTGTTATCACGCTGGCAGCAGCCGAACGCGGAGGGGCGCACTCAGTCCGTCACCCCGGAACGCGCAGGGTGGGGGTACGTCGGGTTTGAGGCGTATGAGCTGCAGGAGGGGCAGACGCTGACGCTGCCCGCCGTCAGGGAAGAGCGCTGCCTGGTGCTGGTCGCCGGGCGCGCCTCTATCACCACGCCTTCCGCGCAGTTTAACGATATCGGCGAGCGGATGAGCCCCTTCGAGCGCATCAAACCGTGGGCAGTGTACGTTACCCCGCTGGAGACGGTGCAGGTGAAGGCGCTGACGGCGCTGGAGCTGGCGGTCTGCGCCGCGCCGGGCAAGAGCTCGTACCCGACGCGGCTGATTGCCCCGCAGGATATCGACGCTGAAGCGCGCGGCAAGGGGCACAACCAGCGCTACGTGCACAACATTCTGCCGGAAGACAAGCCCGCCGACAGCCTGCTGGTGGTGGAGGTCTGGACTAACGAGGGCTGTACCAGCTCGTACCCGAGCCACAAGCATGACACGGATAACCCGCCGCAGGAGACCTACCTGGAGGAGACCTACTACCATCGCCTCAACCCGGAGCAGGGGTTCTGCATGCAGCGCGTCTACACCGACGACAGAACGCTGGATGAGTGTATGGCGGTCTACAACCGTGACGTGGTGATGGTGCCGAAGGGGTATCACCCGGTGGCGACGATGGCGGGGTATGACAGCTACTACCTCAACGTGATGGCCGGTCCGGTGCGCAAATGGATGTTCACCTGGGAAGAGGACCACGCGTGGATTAATCGCGATTATCCCGCAGAGACGGGGGGCTGAGACGGCCTTTCTTGTCGGGTGGCGCTGCGCTTACCCTGCCTACGAAATCGTAGGTTCGTGCAAGCGTAGCGCCGCCGGGCGAATTGTCCTCAGTGCGTCCGCCTCGCCTGCTCAATCGTCCGGGCGATGGCCTCAGGCTGACTCACCATCGACACGTGGCTCGCGGCCACCTCGGTGGTTTTCGCATGTATTGCCTTCGCCATCGCACGTTCCAGGTCGGGGTTGATCATCCGGTCATGCTTGCTGACCACAAACCAGCTCGGTTTATCATGCCACGCCGCGTGAGTCACCTTTTCACCAAACGCATCGGCTTTAATCGGCCCCTGCGTGGCCGCGATAGCGTTTTGTTCAGCCGGCTTCACGTCAGGCGCGAAGTCCTTCCTGACGGCTTCTGTCGGCAGGTATAAATAGCCGTCCGCCGTTTTAGCGATGCCCGCGCTGCCCGGCGGCGGAGGGAAGCTACCTGCCAGATCCGCCGTCGACTGGCCGGAATCCGGCGCGAACGCCGCCACATACACCAGCGATTTTACCCGTGCATCGTTGCCCGCCTCGCTAATGACGGTGCCGCCCCAGGAGTGGCCTACCAGCACCACGTCGCCGTGCGCCCGGGCGATGGCCCGTTTTGTGGCGGCAACATCATCATTAAGCGAGGTGAGCGGGAGCTGGACGGCAATGACCTCTGCGTGTTGTTTCTGCAGAAGGGTTATCACCTTATTCCAGCTGCTGCCGTCGGCAAACGCGCCGTGCACCAGCACGACGCTGGTTTTATTTTCCGCGAAGGCGCTGGCAGAAAGTGCCAGCAGGCCCGCCGTCAGTACAGACAGTGCTTTCATGTTCAGACTCCTTAAAAATGGTGGATCGCCGCGTGGGGCGGGACGGTAAATTCAATGGTTTTGTGGTCGAGCGGCTTATGCGTCGGGTCAGCCAGGATGATCGTTACCTCGTGCTTGCCGGCGGGCAGCCCCACCAGGATCACAGGCTCGCCGCTGGCGTCAGCCCAGTGCCACGGCGCGCCGTCCACCACCACGTGAATGTGCCCGATGCGCGGGGTCACCTTGAGCGCCTCGGGGCCGAATACCGGCTCGATGCGCAGGTTTTCGGCCCGGTACTGAATAAACACCGCGCCTTTGCTCAGCGGCCCGGCAAGCGGCGGATCGACGATCAGTTTTGCTGGCGGTTGCGGCTGCGCCAGCGGGGCAACGGCGGCGGGGCCGTTAACGTCCGCGGCGCTCAGGTTGTCCAGCGGCGTGGCCTGGGCATGTGTTACAGAGGCCAGGACGAGCAGGGGTAAAATTGCGTAACGACGAATCATGGTTCTCTCCTCATCAGTTCTGAATGACGACAGGGAAAGAAAACCATTTTTATGTATCGGAGATATTTGCCGGAGGGGGCGTTTTGTACCCGTTTGTCAGCGCGTCGTGCGGGATACAGTGCGATACAGTTTGCCTACCGGGATGGCGCACGATCGCTATCGCCAGCCCGACAATCACCAGCGTTAACCCCGTCGACACTCCCATTGCACCCGCGATCCCCAGCGTTTTGTTCAGCCACGCATAGGCAAACGGTGCGGCTGCGGCCATCAGTTGGCCCGGGATAAGCAGCATGCCCGTGCGGCGGGCATAGCTTTCCGTGCTAAACAGCTCCAGTGGCAGCGTGGCTTTTACTATGGTGACCAGCCCGTTGATGGCGCCATAGCCCAGCACAAACCCGGCTGCGCACCAGACAAACAGGGTGCTGCTTATTCCCACAAGAAAACACAGCGGCATGGCAAGAGCGGTAAAAAGCGTAAGTTTGAAGGGGGTTAAGTGGCCGCCTGCCAGCACCTCCAGCGAGCGCGCGCCCGTCTGTCCGATCCCCCACAGCATGCCGATGGCGACCGGCAGGCCAAAGTGGGCAATAAACTCCGGCAGATGGGTGGAGGTGCCGTTAGAGACAAAGGTGATAAGGGCGATGAAGGCCGCATAAAGCCAGGCGTTACGCCGCTCGTTGCGCAGGGGCGGCGCGATGGCCTTTGTGTTTTCCGTCAGCCGCTGCCGGGGAAGCGTGCGGATCAGCACTGCGCTCAGCAGACCAAGCAGGGCATAAATGCGTAACGCGTCCTGCCAGCTCATGATGTGAAGCAGGCCATCGCCCAGCGGCCAGAAGACGGCAGACGCCAGCCCGCCCATCAGCGTAATACGTGAGATCGTCCCGCGTGCCTGCTGACCATAAAGATTAACCAGCGCGGCGAACAGTGCGTCATACAGCGACAGACGCATCCCGATGCCGCACAGTAGCCAGGCGCCGTACCAGCCAGACAGCGTCCGGGTATACGCCATACCGGCGCAGCTTGCGGCAATCAGCAGCGTTCCGCCCATTACCACTTTCTGTCCGCCAAAGCGTGCCAGCAGACGGGCGACGAAAGGGGAGACCGCGGCCATCACCAGCATCGCCAGCGTCAGGCCGAGGTAAATCTGCGGCGCTGACCATCCCCGGTCGGCTGAAATGGTCCGCGCAAAGGTGCCGGGCAGATAAAACGAGATCCCCCAGTTGATAAGCTGATTACATCCGGCAGTAAGGGCAAGGCGACGAGGCAGGGCAGGTGTTTCCATTGTTTTTCATTCCGTTATGCAGTTGTCCTGAGCATAGCGAGCGCGGTATTGTGCTGGCAGGCCTGCAACCTTATGCGCTGTATAAGAGAAACTTTGAATGACGACGCTTAACCTTGGCTATCTCGCGACGTTCCGTCTGGTGATCCAGCGCGGCAGCTTTTCGGCGGCGGCGGATCTGCTGGGCATTTCCCAGCCTGCCGTTAGTCTGCAAATACGTCAGCTGGAGCAGTTTCTGCAAACGCGGCTGGTGGAGCGTACCGGACGGGGCATTAAGGCCACGGCTGCCGGAGAGTCACTGCTGGTGCACGGAGAGCGCATTCAGCAGGTTGTGGACGAAATCCTGCGGTCCGTGAGCGCGTTCAGCCACGATGTCAGCGGGACCATTACTCTTGGTACGGGGGCGACGGCCTGTATCCATCTTCTGCCGCCCCTGCTGGAGCAGCTGCGCCGCGACTATCCGCTCCTGCGGGTGGGCGTAACAACGGGCAACACCCTCGACATCGTCAGGGCCATCGAAGAGAACCGTCTCGATATGGGGCTGGTGACGCTGCCGGTCAGCGGCAGAGCGCTGGACGTTATGCCGGTGATGGACGAGGAGTTTGTTTTTATCGCGTCGCGGGAACAGCAGGATGCTTTCAGCGAGTTAACCCCGGAGGCGCTCCATGCTCAGCCGCTGATCGCCTTTGAGTCTGGCAGCGGTACCCGGGCGCTCATTGATGGCTGGTTTGCGGCCAATGGGTTAGCGATCGCGCCGGTGATGCAGCTTGGCAGCATTGAGGCGATTAAGCGTATGGTTCGGGTGGGGCTCGGCTACAGTATCGTTCCGCGAATGGCGGTTGAGCATGACGCTGACCGTGAAGGGCTCTGCGTCATGTCGCTCACGCCCGTGCTGCAGCGCCAGCTCGCCATCGTGATGCGGCAGGACAAGATCCTCAGCAAAGGGATCGCGGGGATTATTCGGCTGGTGCAAAACCCATCGCAGGGCTAGCGGTCAGCGGCGTCGACGTTCAGGCTGGACTGCTGCGACTGGATTTTGTCCTGATGGTGATACCAGGCGCCGATGGAAGAGTAAACGAAGCGGCCAAAGAAAAACAGAAAGCTGATGAGCAGTATAATGCGGGTCATCCGGGTGTTAAAACGGTGTCGTTTGCGCATACGCGTGGCCTGACTCACTCTTCTTTTTCCTGGGCATGCCCTTCTGGGCGACGGGGATATTAAGGCACAGCGGAAAGAGAGGGTCAATTCCGTCATGTGTAAATAACCGTCAACGTTTACATTAATTATTGTTATTGAAATTAATATTTGCATTTACCATATTGATAATACGAAGAAAATTATTTCAAAAAAACGCTGTGCAAAGCTTATTTGCGTAAAATAGTTTGATTTATGTCAACGGATTTCCGGCCCTGATATTTAAAATCCCTCCTCCATACCGTTCGCCCCGCACGTCGCCGGGCTGCGCCAGGTCAGGTTGGATGCCTGTCATTATTTTCCTTCTGGAGAAAAAGGGGTTTAACCGGGCATCTATGAACATTTTTGCTTTCCTGAAAAAGAATAAACACCGCTGGTGGGTATTGCCGCTTATTTTACCGGTGGTTTTACTTCCCGTACTGAGCGTGGCGAATACGTTCACGCACCTGGGCGACGGGATAGCGGCACTTTATTATTTACCGCTCTCGTTTTTGCTTTCGCTGATGATGTTTTTTGGTCTGGAAGCCCTTCCCGGGATCGTGTTGTCGCTGTTTATCCGCTATTACCCGTCGGTCGGGATGTTTGAAACCGTCGCCGGCGTGCTCCATTTTATTGTCCCTATAGTGCTTAGCTGGGGCGGCTACCGGGTGTTTGCGCCCAGACGCAATATGACGGCGTACGGCGACGTACGGCTGATGGCGCAGCGCATCTTCTGGCAGGCCTTCTGCCCCGCGACGCTGTTTCTGCTGTTGTTCCAGTTTGCGGTGTATTTGGGCGTGTATGAGAGTCGCCAGAGCCTGGCAGGGCTTAACCCCCTCAACATTCGCACGCTGATCAACTATCAGGCCTTGCTGGTCAGCGGTCTGACGGGCGTGCCGTTAAGTTATCTGCTGATCCGCCTGATTCGTCATCCGCGCTATCTCAAAAGCCTCATCTCGCAGATCCGTACCCAGATAGACAAAAAGGTGACGCGCGCTGAGTTTCTGATTTGGGCCATTGCGCTTGCCGGGCTGCTTTCGCTCCTGCTGCTGCCGATGAATGAAAACAGTTCGATTTTCACCACTAACTACACCCTGTCGCTGCTGATGCCGGTGATGCTCTGGGGGGCGATGCGCTTTGGCTATAAGCTGATTTCGCTTATCTGGATCCCGATACTGCTGGTGTCTATTCACTATTTTTACCGCTATATCCCCGTGAACCAGGGGTACGACATTCAGCTGGCAATCACCTCTTCCAGCTATCTGGTCTTCTCGTTTGTGGTAATTTACATGTCGATGCTGGCGACCCGGCAGCGGGCGGTGAACAAACGCTCCCGCAGGCTGGCGCTGCTCGACCCGGTTCTGCATATGCCTAACCTGCGGGCGCTTTCGCGCGATCTGGCAAAAAACCCGTGGTCGGCGCTCTGTTTACTCCGCGTTCCGGAGCTTGAAATTCTGGGCCGTAACTATGGCGTGTTACTGCGCATTCAGTACAAACAGCAGTTGGCGCAATGGATTAACGGCACGCTCCAGCCCAATGAGCAGATCTATCACCTGACGGGCTGTGACATGGCGGTTCGCCTTAACGCCGAATCGCACCAGCAGCGGATTGAAACCCTGGACGAGCACATCAAGCAGTTCCGCTTTGTCTGGGACGGCATGCCGCTGCAGCCGCAGGTGGGGGTGAGCTACTGCTATGTGCGTTCGCCGGTTAACCACCTCTATCTGGTGCTGGGTGAGCTGGGGGTGGTGGCCGATCTGTCGCTCTCCTCTAACCACCCGGAAAATCTTCAGCAGCGCGGCGCCGTCCATCTGCAGCGCAGCCTGAAGGATAAAGTCGCGGTGATGAGTCGCCTGCAGCGTGCGCTGGATAACAACGCATTCACGCTGCTCGTTCAGCCCGTACGCGGCCTGCGTGGCGATAGGTATCATGAGGTCTTGCTGCGGATGACTGATGCAAACGGGCTGTTGATCTCCCCTGAACAATTCCTGCCGATAGCCCAGGAGTTTGGCCTCTCTTCGCGGGTGGATTTGTGGGTGCTGGAGCATACGCTGCGCTTCCTCGCCGCGCATCGCGAACGGCTGCCCGGCCAGCGCTTTGCCATTAATCTGGCCCCTTCAACGGTGTGTCGGGTGCAGTTCCCGCTTGAGGTGAGTCGCCTGCTGGCGAAATATGCCATTGAGCCGTGGCAGCTGATCTTTGAAGTGACGGAGTGCAGCACCTTTTGCAACGCGGAGCAGGGGCTCCACATCCTGCGGCAGCTGCAGAAAATGGGGGTACGCATTGCGATCGATGATTTTGGTACCGGCTATGCGAGCTATGCGCGGCTGAAAAGCGTGGATGCGGACATTCTCAAAATCGACGGCGATTTCATCCGCAATATCGTCAACAACAGTCTGGATTACCAGATTGTGGCCTCTATCTGCCATCTGGCGCGCATGAAGAAGATGCTGGTGGTGGCGGAATATGTCGAGACCGAAGAGATACGTAGCGCGGTGCACGCGCTAGGCATTGATTATGTGCAGGGCTATCTGATTGGCAGACCGGCACCGCTTGAGTCACTGCTGGAAGCAGAGGCGTCCACGGCGGACGCCTGAGCCGTTACGCGGCGACGTCGGCGCTATCTTCCTCGATTTTGAGCATCCAGCCGGTGACCGCTTCCCAGTACTGCTGCTCTTTTTCCAGGTCCAGCAGGACCAGCGCGTTCTGGCTGAACCAGTCGTGCGGGAAGCTCAGCGTCCAGTGGTGATCGTCGGTTTTCAGCTTCAGCGTCGGCGGTGTGGTGGTGGCCTGACGCTGATTGTTCAGCAGCACGCCCAGGCGCAGCAGCTGAATAAGCGGCAGGAACTGCTTTTTCTTAAACAGCGTGAAGCGCGGCAGATCGTCGAGCTTGATGGCTTTACGGTGATAGCGCACCAGGGTCGCCATCATGGTTTGCTGCTCCTGGTTGAAGCCGGGCAGATCGCTGTTTTGCAGAATATACGCTGAATGGCGGTGCATCCCGCTGTGGTTGATGTTCAGCCCCACCTCGTGCAGCATCGCGGCCCATTTCAGCAGCGCGGCAAGCTGCGGGTGCGCCAGCTTGGGGTTCTGCTCCTGCCACTGCTCGTACATCTGCACCGTGGTTTCCAGGACGCGCTTCGCCTGCTCGCGGTCGATGTTGTACTGGTTGGCCAGGCTCTGCGCGGTGCGGCTGCGAATGTCCTGATGGCGGAAGCGGCCCTCCATCTCATACAGCACCCCCTCACGCAGCGCGCCGTCGGAAAGGCGCAGCTCTTTAATCGCCAGGGCGTCAAACACGCCGCAAAGAATAGCCAGGCCCGGCACAAAGACTGCCTTACGCTCGTCGGAAAGCCCCGGCAGGCTTAGGGCGTCAAAACTTTTATGCTTCAGCACCTCTTCGGTCAGCAGGGTCAGGCGTTCAGGCGTGATAAAACCGTCTTTTTCACCCATCGCCAGCAGCACTTCATGCGCCGCTTTGATGGTGCCCGACGCGCCCAGCGCCACGTTCCAGCCCTGAATGCGGTACTGCCAGGCCAGATTCTCCAGCTTCTGGATCGCAGCCATTTTCGCCCGCTGGAAGTTTTCACGGGTAATGGTGCCGCCGGGGAAGTACATCTGCGCGAAGCTGACGCAGCCCATGCGACGGCTCTCCACCAGGCGCGGCTCAAAGTCTTCGCCGATCACCAGCTCCGTAGAACCACCGCCGATGTCGATCACCAGCTTGCGCCCTTTTTCCGGCTGGGTATGTTCAACACCCATGAAAATCAGACGCGCCTCCTCGTTTCCGGAGATGATCTCAATCGGGTAGGGGATCACTTTTTCGGCCCGCTTGAGGAACTCCGGCGCGTTCAGCGCCTGGCGCAGCGTGTGGGTGCCCACGATGCAAACGCTGGAGGGCGAGAAGCCCTGCAGGCGTTCGGCAAACAGCGACAGGCAGTTTAAACCACGCTCCATCGCCTCTTCGCTGAGCATGCTGCGCTCATCAAGCCCATCCGCCAGGTGTACGCGCTGCTTCAGACGACCGATGATCTGCAGCGCGCCATCCACCTCACGGGCGATGACCATGTGAAAACTGTTAGAGCCAAGATCGACCGCGGCGTATTCCTGCGGGCGTGGGGTCTTATCATTTATCGGCATAGGTTAATCGGGTTGCTCGAGTGATTTGATATAGTCGTAAATCGCCAGCTGTGACCGCACTTTACGGCGGTTGCCGCGCGGTACGTAGCGGTTACTAAGTTCTTTGTCGATATAGCGCGCCTTCACCGTATCGCTGAACAGGATCTCGATAATATCGAGGATACGCTGCTTCAGACGCGGATCCAGCAGCGGCGTCGCGACTTCAATTCGATAGTCAATATTGCGCGTCATCCAGTCTGCCGAAGAGAGATAGACCTGTTTATCGCCCGCATTATCGAAAATATAGACCCTATCGTGCTCCAGGTAGCGGTCAACGATGCTGATAACGCGAATATTGTCGCTGATGCCTTCCAGTTCCGGAATAAGCGAGCACATGCCGCGGATCAGCAGGTTAACCGGCACGCCGGAGCTGGACGCCGCATACAGCCTGTCCACCAGCCCTTTATCGACCAGGTTGTTAAGCTTCAGCGTGATGCCGGACGACAAGCCTTTCTGGGCATTGGCGATCTCTTTATCGATCATATCGTACAGCAGGCGGCGCGAGTTCTGCGGTGAGACCAGCAGATAGTCGAAGCTCACCGGACGGTACGGGTTTTCGATAAAGTTAAAGACCCGGCGCACTTCGTTGGTAATGCGGGCGTCAGCGGTTAAGAGCGAGTAGTCGGTATAAATCCGCGCGGTTTTTTCGTTAAAGTTCCCGGTGCCGATGTGGGCATAGCGCACCACGTCACCACCCTCTTTACGCGAGATCAGGAACAGTTTGGCGTGAATTTTCAGACCCGGCGCGGAGAAGATCACGTGCACGCCCGCTTCCGTCAGGCGGCGCGCCCAGTGAATGTTCGCCTCTTCGTCGAAGCGCGCCTGCAGCTCAACCACCACGGTGACTTTTTTGCCGTTGTGTGCCGCGTGGATCATCGCGTCGATGATGCGGGAATCTTTTGCCACGCGGTAGATGTTGATTTTGATCGCCAGCACGTTCGGGTCGAACGAGGCCTGACGCAGCAGCTCCAGCACGTGTTCAAAGGTGTGGTACGGGTAGTAGAGCAGCACGTCGCGCTCGCGGATAGCGTCGAATCCGTTGCGGAATTTATCGAACCAGATATGACGCAGGCGCGGCAGCGGTTTGTTCACCAGATTGGCTTTGCCAACGTTCGGGAAGCCAATGAAGTCTTTAAAGTTGTGGTAACGGCCACCCGGCACGATGGAGTCATAGCGCGAAATGGTCAGCTTCTCGCGCAGCATCTCCACCATGGCGTCCGGCATGTCGCGCTGATAGACAAAGCGCACCGGCTCAGCCGTCAGGCGCTGTTTCAGGCTGGAGGACATCAGCTCCATCAGGCTGGCTTCCATCTCGTGCACCAGGTCATATTCGGCGTCACGGGTCATCTTCATCGAGTAGGCGTTTAACGCATCGTAATCGAAGAAGCCTTTGAAAATGTCGTCCAGACAGTAGCGCAGGATGTTATCCAGCAGGATCATCGGCTTGCGTCTGCGCGGGGTTTCCGGCGGCAGGTTCACGAAGCGCGGCACCTTGTCGGACGGGATCTCCAGCAGGGCATAACGGATGGATTCACCGCGAATAATTTCCACCGCCAGGTAGGTGTAGTCATCCTTCAGGAACTGCACCAGATCGGTTTCGCGGTTGATCAGAATCGGGGTAATGTGCTGGCGCAGGTACTGTTTAAAGTAGTGGCGCAGCCAGTTTTGTTGGTTAACGGAAAGCTGACGTTCGTTAATCAGGAAGATTTGATTGCGCGCCATCTCCAGCAGCAGTTCGTTATACAGGCCGTCAAATTCCTGATCGGCTTTCAGCACGCGGGACTGGATTTTGCCCAGCAAATGCCGCGAGTGCGAGTTTAAGCCCTGTTCTTCGCTGATGATGATGCGTCTTTTCAGCTCGGCAAAGCGAACCTTGTAGAACTCATCCAGGTTGTTGGAATAAATGCCTAAAAAACGCATGCGTTCGATCAGCGGGTTACTTTTATCTGCCGCTTCCTGGAGTACACGTTCGTTAAATGCTAACCAGCTTAGCTCTTTCTCGATATATAACTTTTCCTGACCCATTACAGCTCACACTCCAGTTCAATCACAGGACGTGGTAAATCCGTCTCGTCCTTATTATGGCGAGCATTTCCACGATATGTCCAACAGTGCCAGAAAAGTATGACAGTTATTTTTTTTGTTGGGGAATTTAGCGGGTTGGGGGAGGGAATATCGGGTAAGCGAAGCGCCACCCGACATAGCAAACTACTCTTCGGCCGCATAACCCTGCGGGGGCAACTTCACGCCGTCCAGCCAGGCTGCGCCGTCGCGCATCTCCAGACGCCCGTCGACAAACCAGCTTACCACCAGCGGGTAAATGGCGTGCTCCTGCGTCTGCACGCGTTCGGTCACGTCGTCTTCGTTGTCGCCGTCAAAGACCGGGACTTTCGCCTGCAGGATCACCGGGCCACCGTCCAGCTCGTCGGTCACGAAATGGACGGAGGTACCGTGCTCCTCGTCACCGTTTTCCAGCACCTGACGATGGGTATGCAGGCCGGGATATTTTGGCAGCAGGGAAGGGTGAATATTCAGCAGTCGACCGGCGTAGTGTTCGACGAAGGCCGGGCTCAGAATACGCATATAGCCCGCCAGCACCACAAGGTCGGGCGCGTAGGCGTCAATCTCCTGCACCAGCTCGCGGTCAAAGGCTTCACGTCCGGCGAACTGGCTGGCTTCCAGCGCGTGAGCGGGAATGTTCGCTTCCCGCGCGCGCTCAAGGCCGAACGCGTCGGCCTTGTTGCTGAAAACTGCCCGAATGGTGCCATTGATTTTCTTCTGTTTGCAGGCGTCTATGATGGCCTGCAAATTGCTTCCGTTGCCGGAAATGAGCACCACGATGTTTTTCATTCAATGACCACACGCTGTTCGGAATCGGAGGCTTTAATCGTACCGATTTTCCACGCGTTTTCACCTTTCTCGGTCAGCAGCTTAACCGCTTTATCCGCTTCGCTTGCCGGCAGGGCGATAACCATGCCCACGCCGCAGTTAAAGGTACGGTACATTTCGTGAGAGCTCACGTTGCCTGCAGTCTGCAGCCAGTTAAAGACGGCTGGCCACTGCCATGAGGATTCGTCGATCACCGCCTGGGTGTTGTCCGGCAGCACGCGCGGGATATTTTCCCAGAAGCCGCCGCCGGTCAGGTGGGCAATGGCGTGCACGTCGACGTTCTCGATCAGTTCCAGCACGTTTTTCACGTAGATGCGGGTTGGGGCCAGCAGGTGGTCGGCCAGCGGTTTACCGTCCAGCTCGGTGGTCAGCGGATCGCAGCCGCTTACTTCGAGGATTTTACGCACCAGAGAGTAGCCGTTAGAGTGCGGGCCGCTGGAGGCCAGCGCGATCAGCACATCGCCATCGGCCACTTTGCTGCCGTCGATAATTTCTGATTTTTCTACTACGCCGACGCAGAAGCCCGCGACGTCATAATCTTCGCCGTGGTACATGCCCGGCATTTCAGCGGTTTCACCGCCCACCAGCGCACAGCCGGACTGCAGACAGCCTTCGGCGATACCGTTAATGACGCTGGCTGCGGTATCCACATCCAGTTTGCCGGTCGCGTAGTAATCGAGGAAGAACAGCGGCTCTGCGCCCTGAACCACCAGGTCGTTCACACACATCGCAACCAGATCGATACCGATCGTGTCGTGACGTTTTAAATCCATCGCCAGGCGCAGCTTGGTGCCTACGCCGTCAGTACCCGAGACCAGAACAGGTTCACGATATTTTTGCGGCAGCGCGCACAGTGCGCCGAATCCACCCAGACCACCCATCACTTCCGGGCGGCGGGTTTTCTTCACCACACCTTTGATTCGGTCAACCAGCGCATTACCTGCGTCAATATCAACACCGGCATCTTTGTAGCTGAGAGAAGTTTTGTTGGTCACGGCTTAAATCCCCACGCGATTGCATAGCTAGTAAGAAAAATCGGCGCAATTCTAACAGTCCAGGCAAACGTTTGCGAGCCTATTCTGGACGTGGGGATCTTTTTTTCTGTATAGCCCGTAAATGCAGCCAAACTTGACTCCGTTCACGAAAATGAAACCGGTTTCGGCGATCTGCTTGCAACGAATATCCCCTTTGCACATCATCGAACTGAAACCGGTTTCTGTAATTGTTTTTGCAGAAAATAACGCAGAATGAGGGAAAGCGAATGTCAGGATTCAAAGCAGATTTTCTGTGGGGTGGGGCCGTTGCGGCGCACCAGCTTGAGGGCGGCTGGAAAGAGGGCGGTAAGGGCGTAAGCGTTGCCGACGTCATGACCGCGGGCGCCCACGGCGTGCCGCGTGAAATCACCAACGGCGTGCTGGAGGGGAAAAACTACCCTAACCATGAGGCTATCGACTTCTACCACCGTTATAAAGAAGACATCAAACTCTTTGCCGAGATGGGGTTCAAATGCTTTCGTACCTCCATCGCCTGGACGCGTATCTTCCCGAAAGGCGACGAGCTGGAGCCGAACGAGGCGGGCCTGAAATTCTATGAAGATCTGTTCGACGAATGCCTGAAGTACGGCATCGAACCGGTTATCACGCTTTCCCACTTTGAGATGCCGTTCCACCTGGTGACGGAATACGGCGGCTGGCGCAACCGTAAGCTGATCGACTTCTTCGTGCGTTTTGCAAAGGTTGTTTTTGAGCGTTACCAGCACAAGGTGAAGTACTGGATGACCTTTAACGAGATCAACAACCAGGCCAACTTCCACGAAGACTTTGCGCCATTTACCAACTCCGGGCTGAAGTACGCGCCAGGTGAAGACCGCGAGCCGGTGATGTTCCAGGCGGCGCACTACGAACTGGTGGCCAGCGCCCTGGCGGTGAAGGCGGGCCGCGAGATTAACCCGTCGCTGCAGATCGGCTGCATGATTGCCATGTGCCCCATCTACCCGCTGACCTGTGCGCCGGACGACATGATGATGGCGATGAACGCCATGCACCGTCGCTACTGGTTCACCGACGTGCACGTGCGCGGCAAATATCCGCAGCATCTGCTCAACTACTTCGAGCGTCGCGGCTTCGCGCTGGATATCACCGAAGAAGATAAAGCCGCGCTGAAGCAGGGCTGCGTGGATTACATCGGGTTCAGCTACTACATGTCTTTCGCCACCAAAGCGACGGCAGATAACCCGGCGCTGGACTACGACGAGAGCAAGAGCCTGGTCTCCAACCCGTACGTGCAGAAATCCGACTGGGGCTGGCAGATTGATCCGGTCGGGCTGCGCTACTCTCTGAACTGGTTCTGGGATCACTACCAGCTGCCGCTGTTTATCGTTGAGAACGGCTTTGGCGCGATCGACGTGCAGGAGAGCGACGGCACGGTGAACGACCAGTACCGCATCGATTACCTTTCCGCACACATCCGCGAGATGAAAAAAGCGGTGGTGGAAGACGGCGTGGATCTGATGGGCTATACCCCGTGGGGCTGTATCGACCTGGTGTCTGCCGGAACGGGCGAAATGAAAAAACGCTACGGCTTTATCTTTGTCGATAAAGATAACGAAGGTAACGGCACCCTGAACCGCAGCAAGAAGAAATCGTTCGACTGGTATAAGCAGGTGATTGCGAGCAACGGCGATAACCTCTAATTGTCGGGTGGCGCTGACGCTTACTCGACCTACAATACACGTAGGCCCGCGTAAGCGCCACCGGGCAAGACCCCGCACCCAAGCCGGAGCCCAGCCTCCGGTTTTTTGTTTTTGATTGATGTACGTCAAGCAAGTTGGGTATGGCGCAATCCGAAAAAAGCGGTATAATCCCGCGATTTTTTTGCGGATGCCACCTCAGAGGAGAAAGAGAATGAAGATTGTGGAAGTGAAACACCCACTCGTTAAACACAAGTTGGGCCTGATGCGTGAGCATGACATCAGCACGAAGCGTTTTCGCGAACTGGCTTCTGAAGTGGGCAGCCTGCTGACCTACGAAGCAACCTCCGATCTGGAAACGGAAAAAGTGACCATCGAAGGCTGGAACGGACCGGTGCAGGTTGAGCAGATCAAAGGTAAGAAAATTACCGTAGTGCCTATCCTGCGTGCCGGTCTTGGCATGATGGAAGGCGTGCTGGAGCACGTACCGAGCGCGCGCATCAGCGTGGTCGGTATCTACCGTAACGAAGAGACGCTGGAGCCGGTACCTTACTTCCAGAAGCTGGTCTCTAACATCGACGAGCGCATGGCGCTGGTGGTTGACCCAATGCTGGCGACCGGCGGTTCAATGATCGCCACCATCGATCTGCTGAAAAAAGCGGGCTGCAGCAGCATCAAGGTGCTGGTGCTGGTTGCTGCTCCGGAAGGGATCGCGGCGCTGGAAAAAGCGCACCCGGACGTTGAGCTGTACACCGCCTCTATCGACCAGGGGCTGAACGAGCACGGGTACATCATCCCGGGGCTTGGCGATGCCGGCGATAAGATCTTTGGTACGAAATAATCGAATAACGATAAATAAGCCGACTTTGATAGTCGGCTTTTTTTTGAATAAAAACCAACAATACTACACAGAGGAAAACACTATGACGCGCCGTGCTATCGGGGTGAGTGAAAGACCGCCGCTTTTACAGACTATCCCGCTTAGTTTGCAGCACCTGTTCGCTATGTTTGGCGCAACCGTGCTGGTGCCAATCCTGTTTCACATTAACCCGGCTACCGTGCTGCTGTTCAACGGCATCGGGACGCTGCTGTACCTCTTTATCTGTAAAGGCAAAATCCCGGCGTATCTGGGGTCGAGCTTTGCTTTTATCTCGCCGGTGCTGTTGCTGTTGCCGCTGGGTTATGAGGTCGCGCTGGGCGGCTTTATCATGTGCGGCGTGCTGTTCTGCCTGGTTTCCTTCATTGTGAAGAAAGCCGGTACCGGCTGGCTGGACGTGATGTTCCCGCCTGCGGCGATGGGCGCCATCGTTGCCGTCATCGGCCTGGAGCTGGCGGGCGTGGCGGCGAATATGGCCGGCCTGCTGCCTGCGGACGGCCAGTCACCGGACTCCAAAACCATTATCATCTCGCTGGTGACGCTGGGCGTGACGGTATTTGGCTCCGTGCTGTTCCGCGGTTTTATGGCGATTATCCCGATCCTGATCGGCGTGCTGGCGGGCTACGCGCTCTCCTTCGTCATGGGCGTTGTGGATACCACCCCGATTGCCGAGGCGCACTGGTTCGCGCTGCCAACTTTCTACACCCCACGCTTTGAATGGTTCGCCATTTTCACCATTCTGCCTGCCGCGCTGGTGGTAATTGCGGAGCACGTTGGCCACCTGGTGGTGACGGCGAACATCGTGAAGCGCGACCTGATCCGCGACCCGGGTCTGCACCGCTCCATGTTTGCCAACGGTTTCTCCACCATCATCTCCGGTTTCTTCGGTTCCACGCCAAACACTACCTACGGTGAAAACATCGGCGTAATGGCGATTACCCGCGTCTACAGTACCTGGGTTATCGGCGGCGCGGCGATCATCGCCATTCTGCTCTCCTGCGTGGGCAAGCTGGCGGCAGCGATCCAGATTATCCCGGTCCCGGTAATGGGCGGCGTTTCCCTGCTGCTGTACGGCGTGATCGGTGCCTCCGGTATTCGCGTGCTGATTGAATCCAAAGTGGATTACAGCAAGGCGCAAAACCTGATCCTGACCTCCGTTATCCTGATCATCGGCGTGAGCGGCGCGAAGGTGCACATCGGTGCGGCCGAGCTGAAGGGCATGGCGCTGGCGACCATCGTGGGCGTGGGCCTGAGCCTGATTTTCAAGCTGATCTCGGTGATCCGCCCGGAAGAGGTGGTCCTGGACGCTGACGAAAGCGAAAAAGCCCCACACTGATCCATTAACTGGGCGAAGGATCGCCCGGTTCTCTCCTGGCAGGTTCCGTGTTAAACTCATCGCCGATTTTATGTAAGATCTCTGGTTGAGGTATTTCTGAACGGACCGGCACAGCTCTCTCTGCCACTCTATCTCCCTGACGACGAAACTTTTGCGAGTTTCTGGCCGGGTGATAACCCCTCTTTACTGGCTGCACTGCAAAACGTGCTGCGTCAGGATCACAGCGGATACATCTATATCTGGTCACGCGAAGGCGCGGGGCGCAGCCACCTGCTGCATGCCGCCTGTGCCGAGCTTTCGGCGCGCGGCGATGCGGTCGGCTATGTGCCTCTGGATAAACGTACCTGGTTTGTGCCTGAAGTGCTTGAGGGCATGGAACATCTCTCGCTGGTCTGCATCGATAATATCGAATGCGTGGCGGGGGACGAGCCGTGGGAAATGGCGATCTTTAACCTCTACAACCGCATTCTGGAGTCGGGCAAAACCCGGCTGCTGATCACCGGCGATCGTCCGCCGCGCCAGCTTAACCTTGGGCTGCCGGATCTGGCGTCTCGTCTGGACTGGGGACAAATCTACAAGCTCCAGCCGCTGTCAGATGAAGATAAGCTGCAGGCGTTACAGCTGCGAGCAAAGCAGCGCGGCTTTGAGCTGCCGGAAGACGTGGGCCGTTTCCTGCTCAAGCGTCTGGACCGCGAGATGCGCACCCTGTTTGATACGCTCGATCAGCTCGATCGCGCCTCCATTACCGCCCAGCGCAAGCTGACCATTCCGTTTGTGAAAGATATTCTTAAGCTGTAGTTATGCCGGGTGGCGGCTGCGCCTTACCCGGCCTTGTATTATCCTCCCGTACAGAAAGAACCGGCCAGTTCTTTCTGTCAGGCAGTCCACATGCCGTACCCGGCCTTAGGCCACGAGCCTGTGTTGTAGATCCCTGCAGT
>NZ_JBLKDI010000015.1:0-129890 GCF_047530715.1 Enterobacter sp. 04-C-12-SI-ECC | reverse complement strand
GGTAAGGGGGGATTGGGTGTAGGGGCAGGAATAGGGTCTTTTCCAACAGGAGAGATCCATTGGTTAAGTAGACCACTGTCTTAAGGGCGCAATTAAAAAAACGCCTGTATCAGCAAGGTAGTACAAGGCGCTCAGGCGCTGAGAAACAAAAAGGGTTCTTTCTGGAAGAGTGATTTTTCAGGGGAGCTGAATCAGAAGGGAGGCTGGCAGCCTTTGGGGAGGCCACCAGCCATGTGAGGGGGAATCCATGAAAACCACATCACAGAATTATTATCTCATCACCGCGGGGTCCGCACAATGGAGCTGACGATCACACCGAATTTTGCACAGGAACGAGCACTTAACCAGCTGCGCCGTAATTGGAAGGATACAGAAACCTTCATGGTGTACTCGCCGACGGGCAGCGGTAAAACGGGACTGGCCGCCTTCATCGTTGCCGGGTTCGTTAGTCGTGGCATGCGGGTAATGTTTTGCGCGCCTTACCAGATCCTCATAACCCAAACTGCAAAGCGTTTTGTGGAGTATGGGTTGCCGGGTGATGAAATCGGCTATGTCTGGGCGGATCACCCAAACTACGATCCTACCCTCAAAATACAAATCGCCAGCGCCGATACGCTTATTCGTCGCGTTTTCCCTGACAATATCGATCTGCTGATTATCGACGAAGCTCACCTGCGAAAAAAACGCATCCTGCATGATATCGAACGCCTGCGCGAAAAAGGCGTGAAAGTGATCGGGCTGTCGGGGACACCGTTTTCCCCGTTCCTGGGCAAATACTATGACCGACTGATTAAGCCAACCACCATCGGCGAGCTGATCCAGCGCGGCGACCTGAGCAAATACGAATTTTACGCCCCCACAAAGCCGGATCTGAAAGGGGTTAAAACCTCTCCGTCCCTGCAGTACGGTACCGACTACAACGAGGCGCAGCTGGCGGAAATCATGTGCGGTTCAACGCTGGTGGGCGATATCGTCCAAAACTGGCTGGAGAACGGCCGGGACCTGCCGACAATCGCGTTCTGCGTCAACGTAGACCACGCTAATTTTCTGACTATTCAGTTTAACCAGGCTGGCGTAAATGCAGAGGTTATGACTGCAGATACGCCTGCGGAAGAACGCCAAACCATCATTCACCGCTTCGAAACTGGCGCCACAAAAATCATCGTCAGTGTAGGTGTGCTGGTTGCCGGGTTCGACAGCGATGTTCGCTGCATCATCTACGCCAGGCCAACTAAGAGCGAAATTCGCTGGCTGCAGGCGCTCGGGCGTGGCTTGCGCACCGCACCGGGTAAAGAGTCCTGCCTCATCTTCGATCACAGCGGCACCGTGCACCGCCTGGGTTATCCGGACTCTATCGAATATGACGATCTTCCGGGTAAATCAGACGGGATGGAGGAGGGCGCGCGCCGCGCAGCTGAGGAACGAGCAGAAAAGCTGCCTCACGAATGCTCGCAATGCCACTTCATGAAGCCTGCTGGCGTCTATGTCTGCCCTAAATGTGGCCACAAGCCGCTGGCCGGTGAGGACATTGATACCGACACCGGGCGAAAACTCAAAAAACTTGGGGGCGAGCAGCGACAGCCGACGAAGGAAGAGAAACAAGCCTGGTGGAGTCAGATCAAATTCTATCAGCGCCAGCGCGTATCGCTGGGGAAAAAGCCTGTCAGCGATGCCTGGTGTGCTCACACCTTCCGCGAACGTTTTGGCGAATGGCCGAACGGACTGAGCGATTACCCGATGGATATCACGCCGACAGTTTCAAACTTCATTAAGCACAAGCGGATCAGCTTCGCTAGACGAATCGAAAAAGAGCAGCGCCAGCAGGCACAGGCAGAAGAGCTGCCTACCCAAGAAAGAATTCAGCAGGCGCTTAATCGCGTCAGTGATATCAGACAGCAGTTAGGAAAACGAGTATGAAAACGGTAGAAGCAGCAAAAGGCCAGTGGGCCATGATTTTTGAGCATTACGGACTGCCGCCGATCACTGGTAAAAATCACTTTAGAGGGAAATGCCCGCTGTGTGATTCGATTGGAAAGTTCCGCATCGATGACCGCGACGGCGCGGGAACATGGATCTGCACCTGCGGCAGCGGTGACGGGCTTAAGCTGGTTACCGAAACCCAGGGCAAACCATTCAACGAGGTTTGCCGGGAAATCGATGCACTGATCGGCAATACGTTCCGACGTGACAAAATTCCCGAGACTAGCGACGCGTCTAAGCTGAGGAAAAAGGTACTTAACAACTTTGCAAAAATGTCTCCTCTGCGTGGTACATCCGGCGCTGAATACCTGAACTCACGCGGTATTTATCAGCTTCCAGCTGAGGCTGTGCGACTCAACCCCAAGCAACGGCATAACGGACGGGTGTACCAGTCTATTTATTCACTGGCAACAGACGATAAAGGGGAGCTGTGTTACCTCCACCAGACGTTACTCGATGGTGCAAAGAAGGCTGACATCGGGGCCAGCGCCAAGCGCCAGAAATCGCTGCAGGAAGATAACTATCTTGATCACGCTCGTTCGGTTGCTATCCGTATGTTCCCGGTAGCGACGACCCTCGGAATTGCTGAGGGTATCGAAACAGCTCTTTCCTGCAAGCAGCTCTACAACGTTAACACCTGGGCCACCATGACCAGCGGATTCATGAAGAAATTCCGTGTTCCTGCAGGTGTGAAAAATTTGATTATTTTCGCAGATCGAGACGTAAACAGCGCCACCGGATTGGCTGCGGCCACGGAATGCGCCCATACCAACTTACTGGCAAAAAATGACCTGGAAAAAATCAGCATCTACTACCCGGATAACGGGGATTTTAACGACATGCTCATGAACGGCGATCAGGTTCGTGAGGTGGTTTTCTTCAAGAAAAAGGCGGCTGCGTAATGCGTACTGATAACAACGAACATAAAGCACTATTCACCATCCCGACGGCAGCGCACAGCTCCGCCCTCGCAAACATCAAGCCTCTGCCCGAGCAACGGAGAATCACCGGGCATAAGCAGACTGACGCTTATCTTTGGGTGCTGGAGGTGATCCGTCTGAACGAACCCGCACATCTGGACGCAGCCGAAGCCGCGCTGGAGAAAATTGAAATCTCCCCAAAAGAGGCCGAGAAACGTTACGCGCGTTATTTGCTGGCGAATGGTGGCGATCCTTTCCAGGTTGCTTTCGGTACCATCGGCATGGATAACCCGGACCGGACAATCAAGAACGCCCGGGAGAGCATCAAAAAAGCAGCATCAGTCAGGGCTACTTTCGGCAGCTATGAGGCCGCGCTCGAAGATGTTGAAGCTGAGAGAGTAATCAAGTCTTCCCCGAAATTTATCGCCGATCACCGTTGGGGATGGACTCCGGCCGAGAAGAAAGCAGGCAGCATTAACGGCAGCCGTATGTATGAAATTGATGATCAGCGTCGGGCATTTGTTGATGGATATCGCGATGTGTTGCCTGAGCCACACACGCTTTCGGATGTAGTCCGTGAGCTGATTTATTGGGACTGGCTTTACTGGGCGCGCAACACTGCCGGGAACGAGCTCGAACACGAATACGGTTACTCCGAACACCACGAATCCGTACATGACCGCGAGCGCTACCTTGAAAAATTGCTTGCTACCATCAAACCCGTGACGCGAGCTGAAGCTATCGAGGTATGTCGTTGGTTCCTTGAAAGTGAAAAGGCCCAGTACATGGAAAACGACGGCGCGGCGGTGATTCTTAACCTGGTAGGGGAGTGTGAAGAATGAAACTGGAAGCATCACTCAAACATTTCAGCCCTCAGGGCATGCACATCAGCGACGACGTGAAAGGAACCTCTCCGGATCGCCTTACAGGAACAGATGTAATGGCGGCGATTGGCACCACCAGCAGCCGTGCGCGCTTCGGCCTGGCGGCGTTCTTCGGTAAAGCGGGAATCAGCAAAACGGATGAACAGCTCGCAGTTCAGGCGCTGGCGCGATATGCGATGGATGTCGCACCGAAGAATGTTCGCAAAGCAGCTGGTGGGCAGTTCGGATGGTGTATGCAGATGCTGGCGCAATTTGCCTTTGCTGATTATTCCCGTTCGGCGGCTACCAGCGTGACGTGTCACAGCTGCAATGGGACCGGGTTTTTCTCAGCGAATGAGGATGTGATTAAACATCCTGGTATTTTCGACGCCGACGGTGCCGAAGTGGTGGCCCCGAAGATTAAAAATGAGCTTGTGAATAGGGTTTGCGGAACATGCGGAGGAAAGAAAGTGATCCTTGCCCGGTGCAGGTGTGGCGGTAAAGGCGAAGTGTTGGACCGCAAAGCGACTAAAGACCGCGGCGCACCGGTTTTCAAAACGTGTGAACGTTGCTCTGGTAATGGCTTCTCTGCAATCTCCTCGGCGACGGTACACCGTGCCATTCTGAAGCGTCTCCCGGACCTCCATCAATCCTCATGGTCACGCAACTGGAAACCCTTCTATGAAATGCTGGTGGACACTCTGCGCCAGGGGGAGCGTCACGCAGCAGTCGAATTTGAGAAGGCGACAACTTATTAATATGATCGGAGCAAATGGCGACACTTTTTTGCACGTTAGTGTTGACTTTGCATAAAACTGTCCTGTATGCTTCTAATCGTGGAAGATACCGTCCAAACGAAATCAAACATTGAAACCCTGCCTCGGCGGGGTTTTGCTTTTCTAAGGCTGCCATCGGGTGGCCTTTTTTGTTTCCCCTCAATCTGAGAGGACTCACGGCAATAAGAGGGGGCTAAATGTCCGATCCTGTTTCTGGCACTACGGTAGCTGCTGGTGGTCTGATGGGGGCCAGCATGTTCGGCCTGGCAACCGGCATAGATTACGGTGTGGTGTTTGGCGCATTCGCTGGCGCGGTGTTCTACGTCGCTACGGCGGTTAATATCAGCCGCCTTAAGCTGGTGGGTTACTTCATCACCTCATTCATCTTCGGCGTTATCGGCGCGCCACTGCTTGGCTCTTATTTCTCCAAATGGACGGGGTATAGCGACAGGCCACTTGATGCGCTGGGCGCGGTAATAGTTGCCGCAGTGGCTATTAAGCTGCTGACGTTCGTCAACAGTCAGGATTTGGGTAGCCTGTTTGGAATTCTCTCTCGCTTACGTGGAGGAGGGGCCAGCAATGGTAACAAGTGATCCGAGTGCGATGGTGAACGCCGTTATTTGCGGCGTAATCGTCCTTGTCCTGATGTTCTACCAGCGAGGTGGGGCGAGACATCGCCCACTGATCTCGCTGATGGCTTATTTCACGGTTCTGGTATACGCCAGCGTTCCTTTCCGTTATCTGTTCGGCCTGTACCATGAATCGCACTGGTTTGTGGTGCTGGTGAACGTCCTGATATGCGCTGCCGTTCTCTGGGCTCGGGGAAACGTGGCGCGTCTGGTTGATGCACTGAGGCACTAATGAACCAATCACAATTTCAAAAGGCGGCTGGGCTAAGCGCCGAGTTAGCTGCGCGCTGGTTTCAGCCAGTCACCGATGCGATGAAAGAATTCGGCATTACCAAGCCGGTAGACCAGGCCATGTTCATTGCGCAGGTTGGGCATGAATCAGCTGGCTTCACTCTCCTGGTGGAGAGCTTCAATTACCGGATTGCCGCACTAGTTAACTTCATTCGTGCAGGACGCCTTACCGCAGAACAGGCAAACGCGTTAGGCCGCCGCCCTGAAGAACGGACATTACCGATTGAGCGCCAGCGAGCCATTGCGAACCTGGTATACAGCAAACGCATGGGTAACAACGCACCCGGCGACGGCTGGTTATACCGTGGGCGTGGGCTTATCCAGATTACCGGCCTCAACAACTACCGTGATTGTGGAAACGGCCTGAAAGTTGATCTGGTTAAGCAACCTCAGTTGCTCGCTGAAGACGTATACGCGGCAAGAAGTGCGGCATGGTTCTTTGTCACTAAGGGCTGCCTTAATCATTCTGGCGACCTGATGCGCGTGACGAAGATTATCAACGGCGGAACGAACGGACTGGAAGATCGTCGCGCTCGCTTCGGTCAGGCCAAAACAGTACTGGTATGAGGTTGATATGGGTTTAGAAACGATAATCGGTATTGCTGCACTTGTTATGGCTGCTATCGCTGGTGCCTTTGGCATTGGCCATTCACGCGGCACCAGCAAAGCGGAAGCCAAAGCAGACCAGCAGCGCACCGAAGAAAAGGCCGCAGCCACTGAAGCAGTAGCCGAACGCCGGGTAGAAGCAACGAAAGAGGCCAGCAATGTACAGCAGACTGTTAACCGCATGCCTGATGACGATGTTGATCGCGAGCTGCGTGACACGTGGAACCGTCCCGGTGGTGGTTGATACCGCCTGTGACTGGGTAAAGCCAATCTACCTGACCGATCACGACATCGACGTCATGGATCGCCAGACGAAGAAAGACATCCTGGCACATAACAAAGCGTGGCAGGCGAACTGCCAGAAGGAAAACAGAGCCTCGCAATAGCGGGGCTTTTTAATGCGCATCGCACGCGCACATTCTACTCAGAACTTTTCAGGATGACCCTTGAGGAACCGGCTGGTGTCGGAGCCTTCTGAGGGCCGGATCTCCTGTGCGACAAGGTTCATCACTAAAAGGTAATTCCGATGAGCGGACTTGTTAGAAATGCAGGGAAAACCTGTTCCGTTAATTCATGTGAACGGCCAGCGCATTGCAAAGGCATGTGCCAGATGCATTATCTGCGACTCTATAAAACGGGATCCCTCGAAGCAAAATCACCACTCGATAGACTGAGAAGCAAGTATATGGTTGATGATTCAACCGGATGCTGGAATTGGCTTGCATACATAAATCCAGACGGTTATGGAATGTTCAAACACAAAGGGGTTATGACCCTGGCACACAAAGCCAGTTATGAACTACTGGTCAAGAATGTACCTGATGGTTTTGAACTTGATCACGCCTGCCATAACCGAAAGTGTGTCAACCCAAAACACCTAAGAGTGGTAACGCACACAGTAAATATCTGGAATCGAATAAAGCCTGTGAGCTCGACTGGTGTGATGGGCGTCTCAATCAGGGAAAGCGGTAAGTACAGGGCAAGACTGACGAGAAATGGCGATATCATTTTCCAAAAGGAATTTGAGACATTATCCGAAGCAACGGCTGCGGTTGAGAAAGCACGATACGAATTTGAGGGAAAATAATGGACGTCATTGTTGATGGGGTTCCTTATGTCCGCGCCGATAGCGTTTCTCACAATAAAATCGGCATCGGGATAACTACGCATAACAGGCCGCAGGTGCTCGCCAATTCACTTGAGCAACATCGAAAACATTTACCTCCCGGCGCAGTGGTATTCGTCATTGATGACGGGTCCAACCCTCCTGCAAAAGTGCCGGAGTGGTGCAATTTAATCCGACATGATAAGTCACGAGGAATTGTCGCATCGAAAAATTCCAGCCTTGAATGCCTTATGGACTCAGGATGCGAACATTTATTTTTGTGGGACGACGATGCGTATGCCATCGCTGATAACTGGCACCTGCCTTACATCGAATCACCAGAGCCGCACCTGGCTTACCAGTTTCTCGATCTGGCTGGCCGCAATAAGCTGAATGACCTTTCGGTGCTTTACCGTGACGATCAGCATGTGGCGTACACCGGGCAGCGCGGCGTGATGCTTTATTACCACCGCAGCGCCATCGAGAAGGTAGGCGGATTCGATCCGGTTTATGGTCGCGGCATGTACGAACACAGTGACCTCGCCCTGCGGATTCATAACGCTGGCCTCACGACGTGGGCATACGCTGATGTCGTCGGTTCAGAAAAGCTTATCCATTCTCTCGATGAGCATGAGGCCGTAGAGCGTTCAGTGCCGAGGCCCGACCGCCAGGCGCTGGTGGAACGTAACGTGAAGATCCACAACGAACGACGCGATGCAGGGTATACCGGTTACGTTGAATACCGGCAGCAGCGCGACGTGGTAATCACAACGCTGCTCACCAGTCAGCCTGACCCTCAGCGCGGTACTAAACTGACGGCCTCGCCTGACATGCTGGCTAAATGGGCCGCATCACTCCGGCAGTGTGGACGTATCGCGCTGGTGGATGAACTGCAGACAGCCCCGGCAGATGTTGAACTTCACTGCGTCCCTGACGTGCAGATGAATGTCTACTTCCGGCGCTGGCTGCACATCTGGCAGCACCTGCGCAATCATCCTGAATACCGGTTTGTCTGGTGCACCGATGGTACCGATGTCGAAATGCTTCGCGCACCGTGGGAAGAAATGGAACCCGGGAAGGTATATGTCGGTTCTGAACCGAAGACCTACGCCGACACCTGGGCGAAACAGAATCACCCTGAGCGTATCTATCAGGAATTCATTGAAGCGCACCGCGGCGATGTGATGCTTAACGCTGGTCTGCTGGGTGGAACCCGCAATGATGTAATGGCGTTCGCTCACGGCATCATCCGTCTTTACTACCGGATAGAGAGTTATCGTTTTTGGAAGAAAGAACAGGCTGGCGCTGCGGTGGGTGACATGCTGGCGTTCGGTATTGTCGCGCAATCATTTGCTGACAGGCTCGTCACTGGCCCTCTGGTTCATACCGTATTCAAAACTGATGGTATCGGTAAGGAGTGCGCATGGTTTCGCCATAAGTAACGAGAGCATGGCATAATGTAAGTGGGTAGGTTAGTTCCCGAAAAATGACACCGTCATCGCCTGCCTTCTATAACATGACAAGCACCCAAGAAGAGGTTGTTATGAAGCCGCAAGCATTCACCCATGAAAATGAAGTCTTAGCTATGGCTCCATTAGGAGGGGAGGACGAAAGCCTTTTCTCAAAGCAAAATGTTCGCCTGGTAGGCAATAGTGAAATTCAGTGGGATTTCATTTTACCAGATGGAAAGGACTGGCATTTCCGTCAGCAATTACCTCATCTTTCTGACGAAGCGAAACTTGGTGCTTTTAAATATTACATTCGCAGCGTCCTTAAAAAGCAGTCTAAAGGAACTATGTTGGTTATGATCGACGGGAAAGAAGTAACTGTCCCGTTTCATTATGAAAAAGAAACAGGCGGAAGAATAATTAAAGTGCCAGAGCTCGAGGGGGATTTTTTAGATGGGTCTGCATTAGGCGACACCATCCCGAATTTCATAAGCGCACGCCGTTAACATTTTTACTAAACATCCTGAGGTCGCCATCGAGCGGCCTTTTTTATTGGGGGTATCTGGTGGCTGAATTGATAAAGTTTGTGGTGGTCGGCCATCACTCTCGCTTAGGTCATGCACAACGTCTTGCTGCACTGCTGGATGCTCATTTGTTGATTGATGACGGTAACCACGGCGCGAACTGGAATCATCGCCGCGCGCTTGAATGGGCAGCAGAACAAACATGCCGGGTAATTGTTGTTGAAGATGATGCTCAGCCTTCAAGCAGTCTTACTGAGCTGGTGATAGGTCACTGGCTAAACCGCTTCCCTGATTCTCTGGTGAGTTTTTATCTCGGTACAGGCCGACCACCCCAGTATCAAATGCAGATAGCCGAGCGGTTGATAGTTGCTGATAAAACTCAGGCTGACTACATCACTCTGCCGCGACTGATACACGGGGTGTGCTATAGCGTACCTCCGCAACATATCAACCGCGTGCTGTCTCGATGGGATAACAGTAAGCCCGCTGATTATGCCGTGGGTGATGCCTGGGGCGGTGCAGTGGTCTATCCGTGTTACTCGCTGGTGGACCATGCAGACTTTGAATCAGTCGAGTGTCATCCTGACTCAGCACCACGAACAGAACGCCGCCGGGCATGGAGGTTAGCCTAATGCCTGCGTTAATACCGAGAGCATGCCGCAAGCGTGGCTGCCCTGGCACAACCACAGACCGCTCAGGGTATTGCCCCAAGCATCTTAACGAAGGCTGGCAGCAGCATCAGCGAGGACAGAGCAGGCACCAGCGCGGTTATGGCAGTAAGTGGGACAGGCTGCGCCCAATCGTTCTCGACAGGGATAAACACCTTTGTCAGGAATGCCTGCGAAATGGAAGGTATACACCTGCTGAGACGGTGGACCACATCAAGCCGAAAGCTCAAGGCGGTACTGACGATCTCTCTAATCTGGAATCAATTTGCCGCGGCTGCCATAAAGCTAAGACAGCACGCGAACGCCTGAACAGAAATTAAGTAACGAGGTGAAGATGACTGAATCGAAACATGGTTCAGGGCTTCCGCACGCCCAGATGAAAGATATTCCCGGTTATCCAGGATATCTGGCAAGTGAAGATGGTCTTATTTACTCGCTCCGCTCAGGTAGCGTTCGGCAGCTGTCGATGCGGCTACATAACGGGTATTGGCACGTGAATGTAAACACCGGAGCCGGTAATGATACGAAAGTGAAGAAGCAAGTACACCAGCTTGTGTTGCTTGCCTTCACCGGGCCAAAGCCATCTGAAGCCCATATCACCCGCCATTTGGATGGCAACCCGCTGAACAACTGCAAAACAAACCTCGCTTGGGGAACGCCAAAGGAGAACACTTCAGACAGCATGCAGCACGGAACGGCCGCTTGTCTGCGGCGCGGACAGCGAGCGGTCGCAACAAAATTGAAGCCAGAAATCATCCTGAGCATTGAGCGAGAGGCGAGTTCTGGTAAGAGGCTGGTAGAAATTGCAAAGCGCTACGGTATTACGCAGACGCATGTTCGCCGCATCAGGGATCATCTGTGCCATCCAGATATTTGGTCAAAGGGGGAGGGCGGGTAAAAACCTCAGGGGAATCACCCCAAAGGACCGCCGCCTAACCTCTTTTCACATCGCCGCAGGTTAGAAAACTTTTTTTAGGGGTCCCCCACTCGATGATTAATAGGAGTTTTCGATTATGTCTGGACCACCGAAAACCCCGACCCATCTACGTTTGGTGAGGGGTAACCCATCAAAACGCCCGATTAATGAAAACGAACCAAAGCCAGTTGCAGGGGTACCCCCAACGCCGAAGCATTTCGACAAGCAGGGGAAATACTGGTTTAAGCGGATGGCCGACGAGCTCGATGCTATCGGTGTGATGTCCCAACTGGACGCCAGAGCACTTGAGTTGCTGGTTGAGGCATATACCGAATACCGGCACCACTGCGACACGCTTGAAATTGAGGGGTACACCTACCGGACCGAAACGCAGAGCGGGGATGTGATGATCAAGGCTCACCCGGCAGCCGTCATGAAAGCTGATGCCTGGAAACGTCTGCGCGCCATGCTCGGTGAGTTCGGCATGACGCCAGCCAGCCGCTCTAAAGTGAATGCAAAAGGTCCTGATGCGGTTGATCCGCTGGCCGAGTTTATGAAAGCGAGGGATTAATGGCTAAGGTTGCAGAAGGCATCCGCTACGCCGAGAGGGTGGTGGCGGGGGAAATTATTGCCTGTGAGTACGTGCGCCTTGCCTGTCAGCGTTTTCTTGACGATCTGGCACATGGCGAAGAGCGCGGTATTTTCTTCAGTGAGCCGCGCGCGCAGCACATTCTGAATTTCTATAATTTTGTTCCTCACGTAAAAGGCGCGCTGGCAGGCCAGCCTATTGAGCTGATGGACTGGCATGTTTTCATCCTGATTAATATTTTTGGTTTTGTTATCCCGCTGGTTAACGAAGAGACGGGGGAAACCGTCCTGCGTAACGACGGCAGCGGTCGGCCGGTGATGGTCCGGCGTTTCCGTACAGCAGATGTTGAGGTGGCCCGTAAAAATGCCAAATCAACACTTTGCTCCGGCGTGGGGCTCTATATGGCTGGCGCTGACGGCGAGGGCGGGGCGGAGGTTTATTCCGCTGCAACCACCCGTGACCAGGCGCGAATTGTTTTTGAAGACGCGAAAAATATGGTCAAGAAGGCGAAAGCCACTCTTGGGCGGATCTTCGAATTCAACAAGCTCGCTATCTACCAGGAGCAAACGGCCTCCAAATTCGAGCCTTTATCATCAGATGCGAACAACCTCGACGGCCTGAACATCCACTGTGCAATCGTCGACGAGCTGCATGCTCATAAAACCCGTGACGTCTGGGACGTTCTGGAGACGGCCACAGGCGCGCGCCTGCAATCGCTGCTTTTCGGTATCACCACCGCAGGCTTCAACAAAGAAGGTATCTGTTACGAACTACGCGATTACGCAATCAAGGTCCTGCGCGGCCTGGTTAAAGACGATACGTTTTTTGCCATCATCTACACCTTAGATGAAGGTGACGATCCCTTTGATGAAAAAGTCTGGCAGAAGGCGAATCCGGGGCTGGGTATCTGTAAGCGCTGGGATGACCTGCGCCGCCTGGCTAAAAAGGCGAAAGAGCAGGTTTCGGCCAGAATTAACTTTTTCACCAAACACATGAATATCTGGGTTACCGCTGAGTCTGCCTGGATGGACATGATGAAATGGGAAAAATGCGAGTTTATCGCCCCGCAGCACGAACTTAAAACCTATCCCTCCTGGGTGGGCGTTGACCTTTCAAACAAAATTGATATCTGTGCAGCCGCTAAAGTCTGGCGCGCGCCAGGTGGCCACGTTCATGCGGATTTTAAATTCTGGCTGCCGGAAGGACGCCTTGAGAAATGTTCACGTCAGATGGCAGAGCTTTATCGTAAGTGGGCCGAGATGGACAAACTGATCCTTACCGACGGGGATGTAATCGACCATGCCCAGATTAAGGAAGAGCTGCAGGCGTGGGTTGCTGGTGATAGCCTGAAAGAAATCGGCTTTGATCCGTGGAGTGCAACGCAGTTCAGCCTTTCGCTGGCAGAGGAAGGGTTGCCGCTGGTGGAAGTGCCGCAGACGGTTCGCAATTTCTCTGAGGCGATGAAAGAGGTCGAAGCACTGGTATACGGTGGACGCTTTCATCACAGCGATCACCCGGTGATGAACTGGATGATGTCCAACGTAACCGTCAAACCTGATCGGAACGAGAACATTTTTCCTAACAAGTCCACACCGGAGGCCAAGATTGATGGCCCGGCGGCATTGTTCACAGCAATGAGCCGTGTTCTGGTTAACGGTGGCAACGACCAGCAGGATCTCTCCGGATTCTTCAATAATCCCATCATGGTAGGTTTCTGATGAAAAAAAACAAACGGCCAGGCAGGGTTAAAAGTGCTCTGCTTAACTGGCTTGGCGTGCCTATCAGCCTGACTACCGGCACGTTCTGGGAGGAATGGTTTGGTACCAGCAGCAGCGGAAAGGTGGTAACGGCCGATAAAGCCATCCAGCTATCGGCTGTATGGGCATGCGTAAGGCTGTTAAGCGAGTCTATTTCAACCCTTCCGCTGAAAATATACGTCAGACAGCCTGACGGTTCGCGCAAAGCGGCAACCGACCACCCGGCTTATTCTGTACTGTGTCGCCGTCCCAATTCAGAAATGACTCCATCACGCTTTATGCTGATGGTGGTCGCCAGTATTTGCCTGCGCGGGAACGCCTTCATTGAGAAGAAATTCATCGCAAATCGCCTGGTTTCGCTGGTGCCTTTGCTGCCGCAGAACATGGTGGTTAAACGTCTTACTACCGGGGCGCTGGAATACAAATATACTGAAAACGGTAACGAGCGCGTCATTCCCGTCAAAAACATCATGCACATTCGCGGGTTCGGTCTGGATGGCGTTTGCGGCATGATGCCGATGAAAACGGGCCGGGATGTGATCGGTGCCGCGATGGCTGTTGAAGAATCTGCGGCAAAGATTTTTGAACAGGGGCTTCAGAGTTCAGGTTTCCTCTCCGCTGAAAATGCTCTCAGTGATGACCAACGTGAAAGGCTTCGCGGCTACATGGCTGCATTTACCGGCTCTAAAAATGCCGGAAAGATAATGGTACTTGAAGGCGGGTTAAAGTATCAGGGCGTCACCATGAACCCTGAAGATGCCCAGATGCTGGAAAGCCGTTCTTTCAGTATTGAGGAAATTTGTCGCTGGTTTCGCGTGCCGCCTTTCATGGTCGGTCATACCACGAAACAAAGCAGCTGGGCATCCAGTCTTGAAGGGATGAACCTGCAGTTCCTGACGCATACCCTTCGACCGCTGCTGGTAAATATTGAGCAGGAAATTGGCCGGTGCTTACTCGACAGCGATGACGAAGTGTTTGCAGAATTCTCTGTTGAAGGTCTACTGCGAGCCGATAGTGCAGGTCGCGCGGCATACTATACCAGCGCGCTTCAGAATGGCTGGATGTCCCGTAATGATGTTCGCCGTCTGGAGAACATGCCGCCGATTGAAGGGGGCGATATTTACACCGTTCAGCTCAACCTGACGCAACTGAAAAATCTCGATAGCAGCAATCCTGCTGTTCAGGCTCTGGCCCTGCGAGAGCTGCATAACCACGTATTCCCCGATATTTCCTTTGAACAATCTCCGCTGAAACAGGCCGCTTAGGAGCACTTTCCTGATGAGCAAAAAACAACTTCCGGTAGCACCGGCAGGTCGCCCCTGCGCGCGCGTTACCTGTGAAACATTACCGTCCGCACTGGACCGCTGGGACGGCGGGATCAAAGCGGCTGCCACCGACGATAACAGCATTTCTGTTTTTGATGTTATCGGGCAGGACTACTGGGGCGAAGGGGTAACAGCTAAACGTATTGCCGGTGCGCTTCGGGTGATGAACGGTGCCGACGTTACGGTGAATATCAACTCCCCGGGCGGTGACATGTTTGAAGGCCTGGCAATTTACAACCTTCTCCGCGAATACGAAGGCCGTGTGACGGTGAAGGTACTTGGCATTGCCGCCAGTGCCGCCTCAATAATTGCGATGGCCGGGGATGATATTCAGATTGGCCGTGGTGCCTTCCTGATGATCCATAACTGCTGGGTCTACGCAATGGGAAACCGCCATGACTTTGCTGAACTGGCACAGTCACTGGAACCCTTCGACACCGCCATGGCTGACATCTACGCTGCGCGTTCCGGTCTGGATATGGCCGCCGTACAGAAGTTGATGGATGCGGAAAGCTATATCGGTGGCAGTGATGCTGTGGCGAAGGGACTGGCAGACAGCCTGCTTTCTGCTGATGCGGTCAGCGATGGTGACGAATCTCCCGCCGCCGCGCTGCGAAAACTCGATGCGTTACTGGCTAAAACCAACACCCCGCGCTCTGAGCGCCGAAAACTCATTAAAGCCTTATCCGGTGGCATGCCTGGCGCTGTCACCACCCACGACGGTACGCCGGGCGCTGCCGAAGATATCAAACCTGAAACCCTCAATTCACTTGAAAGCGCCCTGGCGGCGTTAGTCAAATAAGGACCTTTTATGTCTGAAGTAAACGATATTCTTAAAAAAGTCACTGCCAGCATTGAAGAAGCAACCAGCAAGTTCAACGCGAAAGCAGAAGAAGCAGTCAAAGAGGCGCAGAAGTCGGGCAAGTTGTCTGAAGAAACAAAGGCAGCCGTTGATAAAATGGCTTCTGAGTTTAACGCCCTGCGTGAAGCAGAAAAAACGCTGAAGGCCGCGATGGGCGAACTGGAGCAACATGTTGCCCAGATGCCGCTGGCAAACGCGAAACAGGTTATCGAGTCCGTTGGCCACCAGGTGATCTCTGCTGAAGCGCTGAAAACCTTTGCCTCTGGCGTGGAAGGTGGAAAACGTATCAGCATCCCGGTTAAAGCCGCACTGACTTCGGTGGATGTGCCTGATGGTGTCGTCGAACCCCAGCGAATTCCTGGCATCGATACGGCACCAAAACAGCGCCTGTTCATTCGCGATCTGATTGCGCCTGGCCGTACTTCCTCCCCGGCTATTTTCTGGGTGCAGCAGACAGGCTTTACCAACAACGCGAAAGTGGTTCCTGAAAATACGCAGAAACCCTACAGCGACATTGAGTTTACGCCGAAAATCACTGGTGTAAGCACTATCGCTCACCTGTTCAAAGCCTCCAAGCAGATCCTGGATGACTTCGCTCAGCTGCAGTCAACCGTTGATGCCGAAATGCGCTACGGACTGAAGTACGCAGAAGAGCAGGAAATTCTCTTCGGTGACGGTACCGGTGTGCATCTGCATGGCATCGTCCCTCAGGCTTCAGCGTTTAACCCGGCGTTTACTGTTGAACATCAGAGCGGTATTGACGATCTGCGTCTGGCAATGCTGCAGGCGCAACTGGCGCGCTTCCCTGCATCCGGCCACGTCCTTCACTTCATTGACTGGGCACGTATCGAGCTGACCAAAGACAGCCTTGGCCGCTACATCCTGGCTAACCCTGCGGCGCTGACTGGACCGACTCTGTGGGGCCTGCCAGTTGTTGCCACCGAAGCGGCAGCCTTCCAGGGTAAATTCCTGACCGGTGCTTTCAACGCTGGCGCGCAAATCTTCGACCGCGAAGATGCGAACGTGGTGATTTCCACGGAGAACGCCGACGACTTCGAGAAAAACATGATCTCCATTCGTTGCGAAGAGCGTCTGGCGCTGGCCGTCAAACGCCCTGAAGCTTTCGTGTATGGTTCATTCAGCACTGGCGCGGGTAGCTGATAAATATTGCGGCCTTCGGGCCGCTTTTTTCGGGGCAAACAAATGCTTGATCAGAACATGGTGAAACAGCACTGCCGCATTGATACCGATTTTACCGGTGATGATGATCTGCTGAAGATTTACACGGGGGCAGCGGCGCGGTACGTCCAGACATGGACAAGGCGAACGCTCTATGAGTCTGAAAGCAGCCCTGGCTATGCAGAAGACCCGGACCCGATTCTTCTTAATGACGATGTAAAGGCGGCCATGTTACTGCTGATCGGACACTGGTATGCCAACAGAGAATCAGTGGCCGTCGGTCAGACCGTTGCAGAGGTCCCGCTTGCAGTTGAAGCCTTGCTGCAGCCATACCGAATTTACGGGGTATAGGAGGATTTTATGCAGGCCGGAAGACTGAGAGACAGGGTGGTAATTCAGAACATCACAACATCGCGTGATCCTTCAGGTCAGCCTGTTGAAGCGTGGCACGACGGCGCAGAAACCTGGGCAGAAGTAAAAGGTATTAGTGGGCGAGAGCTGGTAGCCGCTGGTGCTGAAACCGCAGTCGCCACCATCAGGGTATGGACACGATTTCGTAGCGATATCTCTGCAGCTTCCAGACTCAGGGTTGAAACCGGACCGTTCAAAGGCGCTATTTTGAATATCATTGGCCCACCGATTCCAGATTCTCGCGGTGTTCAGCTCGAAATTCTTTGCAAGCAGGGAGCTGAAAAATGATTGAGACGAGCCTCGATTTTTCCGGGTTAAATGACATCGCAAAGGATCTGGAGGCGCTTAGCCGCGCTGAAAATAACAAGGTTCTGCGTGATGCCACGCGCGCTGGCGCCGAAGTGCTTAAGGAAGAAGTGATCGCCCGCGCTCCGGTGCGTACCGGGAAACTGAAAAAAAACGTGGTGGTGGTGACCCAAAAAAGCCGCCGCCGCGGGGAAATTTCTTCCGGTGTCCACATTCGTGGTGTTAACCCGCGCACCGGGAACAGCGATAACACGATGAAGGCGAATAACCCGAGAAACGCCTTTTACTGGCGGTTCGTCGAAATGGGTACCGTTAACATGCCGCCGCACCCTTTCATTCGTCCCGCGTTCGATGTACGCCAGGAGCAGGCGACGGAGGTCGCAATCAGGCGCATGAACCAGGCCATTGACGAGGCATTAAGCAAATGACGGAAGACGATCTCTATCCTCTGTTGGCGCCGCTGGCCGGAGGGCAGGTTTATCCCTACGTTGCGCCGCTCGGCAGTGACGGGAATCCTTCAGTCTCTCCGCCCTGGGTAATTTTCTCGATTATTACCGACGTGGCCGCAGACGTTCTTTGCGGCCAGGCTGAATCTGCCGTTTCTGTGCAGGTTGATGTCTATTCCAGCACCATCGATGAAGCGCGCACGATCAGGAATATGGCGCTTGATGCACTGCAGGTGCTGAAGCCGGAAAGCATTGTGAAAACGCCGGGCTATGAGCCTGATCTGCGCTATTACCGGGCAACGCTCGAATTTCAGGTAACCGTTTAACCTTACCCACCATAACAGACCGCCCCGGCGGTCTTTTTTATCTGGAGAAACCATGACCAGTAAGTATGAAGTAACAAAGGGGATGACCTTTGCCGTCTCCGACGCACCGGTAACCGCTGAGGATTTTAACGCCTCAGGTTTCCCGGGGGCTGGCATTACCTGGCTCGAAGCGGCCTGTGCAACAAAGGAGATCACCTTCACCGGCGGGCAGAAAGGGGATATCGACGTAACCACGCTTTGCTCAACTGAACAGGAGCAAACCAACGGCCTCGCCGCGCCTGCTGAAATGAGCATTACCCGTAACTGGGTTGGCGATGAAGCAGCACAGGAGGCACTGCAGACCGCTTACGAAAATGACGAACTGCGCGCGCTGCGCGTGGTATTCCCGTCTGGCAACGGTTTCTACGTGCTGGTGGAGGTACGCCAGAGCTCATGGTCTGCTGCAACCTCTTCCGTTGTTGGCGCTACCTATTCTCTGCGTGTACGCGGCAAACCTAAACGCATCCACGCGTCTGGTTCTTGAGCGGCTTCGGCCGCTTTTTTTATCCCTTCGACCATGTAACAAGAGAAAAATGAAATGGCGCAAAAAACATCACAGAATTCATTACGCAACGTGGCGCTTACAGCATCGAAAGCCTATCGCACCAAAGAAGGTATCACGGTCCCTGAATGGGATGGAGCAAAGGTAACGCTGCGTGAACCTTCTGGCGATGCCTGGGTGAAATTCAGGGAGATCGTTAATCCCCAGCTCGCCGATGGCGAAGAGGCACCGACGCTGACGGAGGCTGAAAAGTTTCTGCGTAACAAAGAGGCTGATGTGGTTCTGTTTATTGACGTTCTGCTGGATGAAAACGGCGAGCGCGTATTCAGCGATGAGGATCAAGAGCAGGTATCTAAAATTTATGGTCCTGTGCACTCCCGCCTGCTGGCTCAGGCCCTCAACCTCGGAATGAGCCAGGAAGAAGCGGGAAAGCCGTAAAGCAGCCGCTGACCTTTTTCCTGATGTCATTGGCGCTCCGGATGGGGCGCACTCTTCACGAACTGCGCCAGACCATGACCGCCAGCGAGCTCAAAATGTGGATCGAGTTCGACCGCATCAGTCCAATTGGTGACTGGCGCGCCGATGCACAGGCGGCGCAGATCTCCGTTGCAATGCTGAACTCTCAGGGTGGGAAATTCACCATTCCTGACGTGATGCTGAAGTGGGGAGAGCAGGAAGAGGTCGCAGAAGTCTCAGAACTCGAAAATTGGATATCCGGTCTTTGACGCCCGCGGCTGCGGGCTTTTTTTATGGGTGAAATATGGCAACGCTGCGCGAGCTAATCATCAAAATTTCGGCGAACTCATCTTCTTTCCAGTCAGAGATCGCCAGAGCGTCCCGCATGGGAACGGATTACTACCGCACTATGGAACAGGGCGGGAAAAAAGCTGCAGCGGCCACGCGTGAAACTCAGCGGTCTTTGGCTGACCTGAACTCTCAGCTAGCAACAGTACGATCCTCTGCTGCCGGGCTTGCCGGTGCGTGGGCTGGTGCATTTGCCACGCATCAGCTGATTCAGTTTGCCGACACATGGAACCAGTTGAATGGGCGTCTTCGCCTTGCGTCCTCTTCCAGTGAGGATTACGTGCAATCCCAGCGCGTGCTGATGGAGATTAGCCAGCGCACCGGAACATCCCTCGAGGCAAACAGCAACCTGTACAGCAGAATTGCGCAGTCCCTGCGTGATGCCGGTTACGCTTCTGCTGACGTCGCAAAAGTTACAGAAACCGTAGCAACCTCACTGAAGCTGTCTGGCGCCAGTACCGAAGAGGCGAGCTCTGTTATCACCCAGCTTAGCCAGGCGCTTGGCTCAGGCGTTTTGCGAGGCGAAGAATTTAACTCCATCATGGAGAACGGCGGCCGCCTGGCGAAACTGCTGGCTGATGGGCTGGGTACCACTGTTGGTGGCCTGCGAAATATGGCCAACAACGGCGAGCTGACAACCAACAAGATCGTCCCGCTGCTGACCAACGTCGAGATCCTCCGTAAAGAATTCGACACCCTTCCTGCATCAATCAGCGGATCTGCACAGAAAGTGCAAAACGCCTTCCTTGCATGGGTTGGCGGGGCGAACGATGCGGTCGGCGCATCATCAACGCTTTCCGGCGTGCTGGATGGCCTGGCGAATAACATCGATGATGTGGCAAATACAGCCGGTATTCTGGTTGGTGTTGGCCTCGCTCGTTATTTTGGCAACATGGTCGGCAGCGTTGCTCAGTCAACCCGGGCAGTCCTCGCTAATACGGCCGCCGAGGTCGCGCTGGCGCAGGCTCAGGTCCGTGGAGCTCAGGTTAGCGTTGCTGCTGGTCGCCAGGCTGTTTACCGCGCTCAACAGGCGCGTGCAGCGGCGACGAGTATTGAGGCTCAGATTGTCGCTGAGCGTAATCTTGCTGCTGCTCAGGCATCACTGAATACGGCGCTTGCTGGCAGAACTTCGGCCGTTAATAACCTCACCAATACAGCCTCGGTGATGTCCCGCCTGGGTAGTGGCGTTCTTGGTGTTCTCGGTGGCTGGCCTGGAGTGATTATCGGTGCCGGCGCTGCGATGTATGGCCTGTATCAGCATACCCAGCAGGTGCACCGTGAGGCGGTAGGTTTTGCCAACAACCTCGACGAGATCAACACCAAGCTCCAGCAGATGTCGGTGCTTGGCCTGCGTTCGACCGCAGCTGATGCCCGTACATCTTTACAGGCGCAAAAACAGGACCTGGCCGACCTCGACTCTCAGATCGCGAAGGTGAAAGACAGCCTTAAGGCGGTTGACCAAATCCAGCAGGACTATAACCGCCATCCGACGCTGACTCTGATTAACACTTTCATGGACCAGGCCGACATCACGGCCAAAAATATCGAGCTGACCGATAAGCTGAACCAGCTGGAGTACCAGCGCGAACAGGCAGCCTCTAAAGTCGAGCAAACGCAGAAGCTGGTAAACCAGGCCAGCGATCTGGCCACGCAAAAGGCTATCGAACAGGCTGGCGCCGTCTCTATCCTGAAAGGTGCGTATGACCTGCTTAACCGCTCAATGTCAGCGACCGCTGGCGCCAAGCCGCCGCAATATGCCGGGCCCGTCGTTTCACTGGCGAACGCAACGCCTCAACAGCAAACCGCACTGGAGCGCTCACGCCGAGATAACGAGCTGGCCAGCCTAAGCGGTTTAGAGAAACTCCATCAGCAGCACGTGTATGAAGCAGAAGACCTGAAGCTGACGGGAGCACTTTACACCCAGTACATCTACAACAAGGATCAGGCAGCCAAAAAAGATGCAGCGGCTGCGGAGGCAAAAAAAACCTCTACCGCCGCCTCGAAAGCACAGAGTAAAGCCGAGCGTGAAGCGGCCAGCACCGCCGAACAGTATTCCCGGAAAATGGCCGATCTGAGTGTGGCTATCGATGTGCAACGCGTCAGGGCGACGGAAGGCGAAAAAGCATCCGAGCTTTACGCGGCATCGCACCAGGCAGGCACTAAATGGACCGACGAGCAGCGCAGGGCGATCCAGGCATCATCAGCAGAGCTGGCAAAATGGACGCAAAAAGCCGACGAGAACGTGCGCAAGCAGCGCGAGCAGGCTGATGCCCTGAAGGATTTAACTGAAGCGGCCAGAAAGTTCAGGGATGAGGCGACGCTGAAAACCGAAACCGCAGGCATGAGTGATCGCCAGCGCAGCCGGTTCGACGAGACGCAACAGATCGACCGTGTTTTTGCTAAAACGGACGGCGGTACCGAGGCCATCGCGCAGCGCGCCGCAGCCCTCGATGCTCTGGATAAGAAATACAAGGCTATTGCAGCAGCTGAAGCGGATTGGATGTCCGGAGTATCACGCGGCTATGCAAACTGGTTTGATGAAATCAGTAACGTATCCGGCACGGTTTCTGATGGGGTGAAAACCACACTCGACAGCGCTTTTGGTAACGTCACCTCAATGCTAGAAGGCAATAAGGTTAGCTGGAAATCGTGGGGTATTTCTGTCCTGCAGATTATCGAAAAAGTGGCTCTGCAGATGGCGGTGGTTAGCGCGATGGGGGGGGCCTCTTCCGGTTCTGGCATCTTTGGCTCTCTCATCGGCAGTGTAGGCAGCTTCTTCGGGGGCGGGGCGGGAGCATCAGCCAGCACCGGTACGGCGGTTTCCAGTTACGGATCGAACTTCCAGTTTAACGCCAAAGGCGGCGTTTATGACTCCCCCTCTCTGAGCGCTTTCAGTAATGGGATCGTCAGAAACCCCACCATGTTCGCTTTCGCAAAAGGCGGGGCCGGAATCATGGGCGAGGCTGGGCCGGAGGCGATCATGCCGCTTACCCGCGCGCCGGATGGTTCTCTCGGCGTTCGTGCGGTCGGAGGTGGCGGCGGTCAGTCCGTATCTTCGGCGCCACAGGTTTATATCACCATCGATGGCAACGGAAACACTCAAACTCAGGCCTCACCAGGCCTTGAGCAATTTGGTGCCGAGGTCGGGGAATTTGTTGATCGACGTTATAAGCAGAATGTGATGCGTGACATTCGTCCCGGCGGCGACATCTGGAACGCAATGAAAGGAACCCGATAATTATGGCCATTGAAACTTTCACCTGGTGCCCACGGATTAACGCGGAGGCTGATACAAGTTTCCGCGTCAGAAAAGCCCAGTTTGGCGATGGATATGAGCAGGTTTCAGGAGATGGATTGAACACCAGATCCCAGCAATGGACGCTCAACTTCACTGGCAACGAAACCTACATTTCTGCCATTAAATCTTTTCTCGACAGGCATGAAGGAACGAAAGCCTTTCAATGGAAGCCACCGCTCGAACCTTTGGGTTTGTATCGTTGCGAAACGTATAAACCCACCGGGCTTGGCGCGGGGAAATTCAACCTTGAAGCAACATTCATCCAGGCATTTAAACCATGAGCTTAAACGCAGATTATCAGAAGCTGGAATCCGGAAACGATGTTCGTCTGATTGAGGTGGACGGTTCTTCCTTTGGGCTAACGGACGTTCTCCGCTTTCACAATTACAGCATTCCCCACACAGAAGCGGAAATCATCGCCGCTGGTGGGGATGAGTCCAAGCTTCCGGCGAAACCAATCTGGTGGCAGGGAAATGAATATGCCGCCTGGCCATATCAACTGGAAGGTCTAGAGAAATCAACCAGTGGGAGCAATGCAACGCCATCCCTGACGGTTGCGAACATCGAAAGCTCCATTTCAGCCCTGTGTCTTGCGTATGACGATCTGCTGCAGGCGAAAGTCACTATTCACGACACAAAAGAGAAATATCTCGATGCCAGAAATTTCGCAGACGGCAACCCCACAGCAGACCCGACTCAGGAAAAGCTGCAGGTCTGGTATATCGACGGGAAAACGGGCGAGCTTGCCGGTGAAACCGTTGAATTTGCTCTGTCCAGCCCGATGGATCTGCAGGGGCAAATGATCCCGACGCGACAGCTTCATTCCCTGTGTACCTGGTGCATCCGGAATAAATATCGTACCGGCGACGGCTGCGACTATGCCGGCACCCGCTATTTCGACAAAAACAACAACCCGGTAAGCGATCCGTCGCTGGATGAATGCAACGGCACGCTGACGGCCTGCAAACTCCGATTCGGCGAAAATGACGAACTCTCGTTTGGTGGCTTCCCGGGCACGTCTTTGATCAGGAGTTGATATGCGTCAGAAAACCATCGATGCGATTATGGCGCATGCTGCAGCTGAATATCCTCATGAGTGTTGCGGCGTGGTGGCGCAGAAAAGCCGCGTTGAACGTTATTTCCCGTGCCGGAATCTTGCTGCGGCGCCGGAGGACAATTTTGTCCTTTGCCCCGAAGACTACACAGCTGCTGAGGACTGGGGAACGGTGATCGCCATCGTTCACAGTCACCCTGACGCCACAACGCAACCGAGCGAACTGGATAAAGCGCAATGCGACGCAACGCTTTTACCCTGGCATATTGTGAGCTGGCCGGAGGGGGATTTACGCACCATCCAGCCGCGCGGAGAACTGCCGCTGCTGGAGCGTCCGTTTGTGCTTGGACACTTCGACTGCTGGGGGCTGGTAATGAGCTATTTCCGGCAAACGCATGGTATCGAGCTCCACGATTACCGGGTGGATTATCCCTGGTGGGAAAACGACTATCCGGACAACTTCTATCATGATTGCTGGTATGAGTGCGGATTCCGTGAATTCGACGGACCACCGAAACCCGGTGATATGGTGATCATGCAGGTCCAGGCCGATAAGTGGAATCACGCGGGAATTCTACTGGAGGGAAATATGCTGCTGCACCACCTGTACGGACATCTGAGCCAGCGCGTGCCGTATGGTGGCTACTGGCAGGAAAGGACGATGAAGGTTCTACGATATAAGGACCTGTGCTAACCTTTTGTAAAACAAAAAAGGGGTTAGGGATATGAGGAAATTTCTTTCGATATTGGCGTGTAGCCTGATTATTGTTGGTTGCTCACCTTCGGAAAAGGATTTTATTGACATGGGGGAATCCTTAGTTAAAGACACCCTCAAAGATCCGGATAGCGCTAAGTTTGAATCATTTTTCCGTGATTTCGGAGAAAATAGTGGATATGTTTGCGGTTATGTGAATGCTAAAAATTCATACGGCGCATATACGGGTAAAAAACCATACTATGTACGGATTGAGGTCAAAGATGGAAAGGTCAATGATCATGGACCAATCATCATTATTAATGACCAAGACCAAAAGAAAATTGATTCATATGAGTCAATCTGTCAAAAGGACTGATGTGCGATGAAAAAGATTATCCTCCCAATTTTTGTCTTCCTGCTGATGGGGTGTTCTGTTTCCTCACTGGAAGAACAAAAACCTATTCTATCAGAGCATTCAACAAAAACTGTTGATGAAGTTAACCGTTGCCTTGCTCCTAAATGGGTGGAACTACGATCTTCAAGCTCCAGCATACCCACTGAGTCAGGATACAAAATCACAGCATCTGACGATATATTCGGTGCTCTTTCAGTAGTGAATATCGATAAATCAGCGACAGGCGGAAGCGATATAAAGGTTTATGCCGTCGCGAAAGGTTGGAACGACCACTGGGCTACGGCCGCCAGATCATGTCTTTGAAAAAACATAAATAATCCAAGCCACCTTCGGGTGGCTTTTTTGTATGGAGAATGAAAATGCCAGAGGTCATGACCCGAATTGAACTCGGCGGTGTTTTGGGTAAAACCTACGGAAAGGTTCACCATCGATTAATACGCACAACCGCTGAGGCCATCAACTCTCTTACGAAAACTATAAATGGGCTGGAGAAATTCCTGATCACCAGCAAAGCTAGGGGCCTGACTTACGCCGTTTTCAAAGATAAGAAAAATATCGGAAAGGATGATTTTGGTTTTCCGGTAACCGGTGAGGTTATTCGAATTGTACCGGTTGTAATCGGAAGTAAAAAAGCCGGTGTATTACAGACAATTCTTGGCGCCGTGCTCGTCGTTGTTGGGGTAGCCATTGGCTATTTCTCAGGTGGCACTCTATCAGCGGTGGGGTACGGGGCTGCGAAATTCGGTGCAGCCATGATGCTGGGAGGCGTTGTCCAAATGCTATCTCCTCAACCTGCAGGTCTGGCCAGCAAACAAAGCGCTGACAACCGTGCATCATACGCATTCGGTGGTGTAACAAACACCGCGGCGCAAGGCTACCCGGTACCGCTCCTTTATGGCCGCCGGCGGATAGGCGGAGCGATTATTTCTGCCGGAATTTATGTCGAAGATCAGCAGTAGATAACTAACCTTTTTTCAGGCCACCTTCGGGTGGCTTTTTTTATGGGCGCAATATGGCTACAGAAAAAGTGTTGAAGGGCCGCAAGGGCGGCAGTTCCAGTTCCCGAACCCCTACCGAACAGCCTGATGATCTGCAATCTGTAGCGAAGGCCAAAATCCTCGTTGCGCTTGGGGAAGGGGAGTTTGCAGGGCAGCTAACCGGCAAAGATATCTACCTGGACGGAACGGCGTTGGAGAATGCCGACGGTTCCCAAAACTTTAGCGGCGTGACGTGGGAGTTTCGCGCGGGAACGCAGGCGCAAAAATATATTCAGGGTATTCCCGGTACCGAAAACGAAATCAGCGTAGGAACTGAGGTATCAAGCGCTACAGCATGGACGCGCACCTTTACCAATACGCAGCTTTCAGCAGTTCGCCTGCGTCTGAAATGGCCCTCGCTTTTCAAACAGGAAGACGACGGCGATCTGGTGGGTTACTCGGTCAATTATGCGATTGACCTGCAGACGGACGGCGGCACATGGCAGACGGTACTTAATACCAGCGTGACCGGCAAAACGACGTCTGGTTATGAGCGCAGCCACCGTATCGATTTACCGCAGGCTGGCAGCACCTGGACAATACGTCTGCGTAAGATTACCTCTGATGCCAACAGCGCGAAGATCGGCGACACGATGACGCTGCAGAGCTTCACCGAGGTGATTGACGCCAAACTACGTTACCCGAACACCGCGCTGCTCTACATCGAATTCGACTCAAGCCAGTTCAACGGCTCTATTCCTCAAATTTCATGCGAACCGCGCGGTCGCGTTATCCGCGTTCCAGATACATACGACCCTGAAACTCGCACTTATAGCGGTACATGGACCGGTGCGTTTAAGTGGGCATGGACGGATAACCCTGCGTGGATTTTTTACGACCTGGTTGTTTCTGACCGTTTCGGCCTCGGGCACCGTTTGAGCGCTGCGAATATTGATAAATGGACGCTTTATCAGGTTGCTCAGTATTGTGATCAGATGGTACCAGACGGCAAAGGGGGCAACGGTACCGAACCACGTTATACCTGCAACGTGTACATTCAGGACCGGAACGACGCCTACACAGTCCTGCGTGATTTTGCCGCTATCTTCCGTGGCATGACCTACTGGGGCGGGGATCAGATTGTGGCCCTGGCTGACATGCCGCGCGATGTTGATTACAGCTACACGCGCGCTAACGTTGTTGGCGGTCGCTTCACATATTCGAGCAGCACCACTAAAAGCCGCTACACCACAGCGCTGGTTTCATGGTCAGACCCGGGTAACGCTTATGCCGACGCGATGGAGCCGGTTTTTGAGCAGGCGCTGGTGGCGCGATACGGCTTCAATCAGCTGGAAATGACAGCCATCGGCTGCACCAGGCAGTCAGAAGCGAACCGAAAGGGGCGCTGGGGTATCCTCACCAACAACAAGGATCGCGTTGTTTCGTTTGATGTCGGGCTGGACGGAAACATTCCGCAGCCGGGGTACATCATAGCCGTGGCAGACGAGCTGCTTTCCGGAAAGGTTATGGGCGGCCGCATCAGCGCCGTTAACGGTCGGGTTATCAAACTTGACCGCGTGGCAGATGCAGCAGCAGGTGATCGCCTTATTCTCAACTTACCATCCGGAGTGTCGCAGAGCAGGACCATTCAGGCCGTAAACGGGGAATCAGTCACAGTCACCACGGCATACAGTGAGACGCCACAGGTCGAAGCTGTTTGGGTGGTTGAATCTGACGAGCTCTACGCGCAGCAGTATCGTGTTGTCAGCGTTTCCGAAAAGGATGATGGCACTTTCTCGATTACTGGCGCATGGCACGACCCGGATAAATATGCCCGCATCGATACCGGAGCCATCATCGATCAGCGGCCGGTGAGTGTGATCCCTCCGGGTAACCAGTCGCCGCCTGCTAACATCGTGATCAGCTCGTTTTCCGTGGTGCAGCAAAATATCAGCGTCGAAACGATGCGCGTGAGCTGGGACCAAGCCCAGAACGCTATCGCCTATGAAGCGCAATGGCGCCGCAACGACGGGAACTGGGTTAACGTGCCGCGCAGCTCCACCACGTCGTTCGACGTCCCGGGGATTTATGCCGGGCGCTACCTGGTGCGCGTGCGCGCAATCAATGCCGCAGAAATTTCATCCGGATGGGGCTATTCAGATGAGAAAACGCTGACGGGTAAAGTGGGCAATCCACCGAAGCCGGTTGGCTTCATCGCTTCTGAAAACGTGGTATTCGGTATCGAGCTGAATTGGGGATTCCCGGCGAATACCGACGACACGCTGAAGACGGAAATTCAGTACAGCCTCACCGGGACCGAAGACGATGCGATTCTGCTGGCCGATGTGCCTTACCCGCAGCGCAAATATCAGCAGATGGGCCTTAAGGCTGGGCAGATTTTCTGGTACCGCGCGCAGCTGGTGGACCGCAGCGGCAATGAATCAGGTTACACAGAATGGGTGCGGGGACAGGCCAGCATCGATGTTTCCGACATCACAGACGTGATCCTGGAGGAGATTAAAGACTCTGATACCTTCAAAGATCTGATCGAGAACGCGGTGGACAGCAATGAAAAAATAGCTGGCATGGCTGACGACATCAAGCAGAACGCCGACAACCTTGAGCTGCAGGCGCAGGAAATCGCAAAAAATGCGCAGGACATCGGGCAGGTTCAGACCAGCGTTAATGAACTTTCCAGCACTGTTGGTGACGTGTCGTCATCTCTATCGGAGCTTGAGCAGACCGTGGCGACGGCTGATACCGCATTGGGCCAGCGAATAGACAGCATCAGTGTTTCTATGGACGGCATGACAGGAGGAGTGAAAAACTCGGCTATCGCCATAATCCAAAACGGACTGGCGCAGGTGACTTCCCGCCGTTCTCAAACCGCCACGAATGCCGGGAATAGCGCCAGTATAGACAGAGTGGATACTACGATTGCCGATGCCAGCCAGGCGGTCGCACGCGCGCTGGTCACACTGGATGCAGAAGCTGGTGGCAATATCTCTAACTCAACGGACCTGACAGAAACTCTTGCTGATTTCACCCAGGCTTCGGCAACAAAAATCAACACTCTGACTGTTAAATCAGGCGAAAACAGCGCAGCGATAAACGTCAACGCACAGGCTATTGCAGATGTAAACGGTAACCTAAGTGCGATGTACAACATCAAGGTGGGCGTAACCAGTAACGGGCAGTATTACGCTGCCGGTATGGGTATTGGCGTTCAAAATACACCCTCCGGCATGCAGTCGCAGGTTATCTTCCTGGCTGACCGTTTTGCCGTCACTACTCAGGCAGGCGGTACAGTTACGCTGCCTTTTGTGATCCAGAACGGGCAGACCTTTATCAATCAGGCATTCATCGGTAATGGGTGGATTCAGAACGCGATGATCGGCGATTACATCCAGTCCACGACATGGGACGGAACCGGGAACGTCGGCTGGCACATCAACAAATCTGGTTATGCCGTTTTCAATAATGTGACGGTTCGTGGCGGGGTTTACGCTCAAAATGGGCAGTTTGGATTTACCAACTCAACAGGAGGAGTCACGATCAATAACAACGGTGTAACTGTCAATTTGTCGAACGGTGGGCGTATTGTTCTGGGGGAATTTTGATGGCCAGGGGGCTTTATATTGATTTGAATGACGGGCGTCCGGCAATGACCATCACTGCCGGAATGAAATGTCCTTCTTATGGTGGGGAGGCTGTGGAGGCATGGGGCCAGCAGACCATGACTGTTCAGGGCTATGTTGCCGGAGCGACTCCTTTTTTCATTCCATCAAACTCGGTTGTGAATGTGACTCGCTCTCCGAATCTTATAACAACGATTATGGTTCTCGATGGGATAACCAATAACGGCAACGGAACCCTGACTCAAAGTGTCTGGTCATCAGATGGCTGGGGGAAAGATAAAACATTTCCCGGCACAGTCTGGCAGATTTTACCCGCAGGGCAGAGTGGAAACCGTGGATTGCTCATTGAGGATTCGACAGACTTTATTGCGATCACTGATGTCAGCCGCGTTGCTTCCTGTGTTTATAGTGGAACGGTCAATGTAAATGGTACTTACGCACTTCCGGCCAAAGGGCTCGTTTTTGCCCGCTGGAATGACAGCGCAGCTACGCTTGAATGTGATGGTAATAATATTTACTCCCGGCAGGATTATACGGGCTATGACGATATTGCCCGTTCTGTGAATGTCGATATTGCGATTTTTGCGGTTCAGGCTCCTGTACCTGGGAGAGGATTAAATTTCATCAACGCTGCTGGTCAGTGCACTTTTTCTACCACCCGCCGTCCATTTATATTTCGCAATCAGTTTTATTCACCGGGTAATAGCTGGGTCGATATTGGCAACAGCATGATTGCGCTTGGTTCCTATGGTTTCAACTCTTCAGTTGCCAGCGGGTGGTGCAACATGCGTTCTAAGGGGCTGGTTATGAGCGGGAACTCGGTAAAAGGTGGAAATGGCCGTGTCCGTTCCCGATGGACCGACAAGTATTCTGTGACCGGCGAGAGATATACCGGAATGAGTATTCCCATCATCCCCGCTATGTACTGATACAACCCCACTAACAAGCCCCGCCATGGCGGGGTTTTTTATTGCCTGGAGAAAATATGCTTTATAACACTGGCACCATCGCCATTAACGGAAATACCGCCACCGGGACCGGGACAAACTGGACAGCACCCGTCAGCCAGGTTCGCGCTGGCCAGACGATTATCGTGATGTCTAACCCGGTGCAACTGTTTCAGATTTCATCCGTGAACAGCGCCACGTCAATGACGGTTACGCCTGCCGCTTCCCCGGCGCTGAGTGGCCAGAAGTATGGAATTCTTGTGTCGGACATTATCTCAGTTGATGGCCTGGCACAGGCGATGTCACAGCTCATCAAAGATTATGACGAGAACATTGGTGCGTGGGAGACGTTCGCCACCACCTCAGCCAATCAGAGCATCACCGTAACCATCAACGGCGCCTCCGTAACCATCCCTGGCATCGGTAAGCTGGCACAGAAAGGTAGCAACGGTGCGCTTGCTGTCGCAGACGGCGGAACCGCCGCAACAAATGCCGCAGACGCTCGCACAAACCTCGGTTTGGGAAGCTCTGCAACAAAAAACACAGGAACAACGAGCGACAATGTCATGCAGCCCGGCATGTTTGGGCTTGGTCGTCCGGATGGGGCATTAATATTCAACACAACGAGCCAGGATGATCTTCTTGCTGGATTGACAGGATATGGGCTTACAGTTCTTCGAAATAATGCACAGATACCAGAGCCATGGAATATATGGAACTATTCACCGACAATATTTGCCCGGACAGGCGATACGTATAGCCTTTTTTCAATGCCTTTTCAGTCATCTGGCAAAGTTCGTATTTTTGGTGGTGCATCAGCAACTGGATGGAATCACAGCAGGATATTATACGATGATAAAAACACAGTCGTGGATAGCAATGGCTTTATAAAGCAGGCATCCCCGGTCGTCAAAATCTTCACTGATGGTAAGTATGAAACTAACGACGAATCAGAAGGCGTCACGGTGACTCGTCTGGATGTCGGGCAATATCTTATTGAAGGCTGTAAAGCACTCAATTCAGACGCTGCCTGGGGCGGTATCGACGGAGGATTTGAAATCCCCACAGACAGGAATAAGCAACCACTTATATGGCTGGATTATGAGGTTAGCGCGGATGGTTCTGTGCTGGTGAAAACCTATCACCGCGAACATTCTTCTGCGCCAGCATTTGCCAGGAATGAGCGTGATGGATTGGCAGATGGCGAGCCGGTTGACATCCCGGCTCACCAGTTCGTCAGCGTTCGTGTAGAAATGCCAGTTGACAGCATCTGGAATCAGAAACAAACGGAAGAGGCTTTAAAGCAGGAGCAGGGCTCGTAAAAAAAACCGCCGCCCATTTTGTGTAAGAATGAGCGGCGGTTGATTGCTCAGTGTTCATGCCCGAGCAAACGCTGTGAATATTACCCGAATAAGTTTTATAGGCCAACCTGGCGAACAGTAGGGAATTCTGAAACCAACCACATATCGGATTCTTCGAACATTTCCTCCAGCATGCGGTTCAGTTTTTCCCGATCGCTTTTGCTGGCATCGCTATTCAGGCCGTTCGCCTGCATAGGCTTCACTTTCACTTCGGCGGCAGGGAAAATCTGGTGAACTCGCTTCGTCAGCTCGGCCAGAATGATCTCTCTGGCCCCTTCGAGCCCCTCAACATTACGCTTGTCATAAATCAGTTCTACGAACATACGTGCTCCGCTAACCACTGTTTTAATATACAGTATTTTTGCTTTGGCAGTTTTGTCTGTCAAGGCATCAACCATTTGTTTTTAAATTTTGGGAAATTTACTGCGGGTGAGCATGCTGCCTTTTTGGCGTGTAGGGCCGATGCTGCCTGAGGTTGGCTAAAATTATCTGTGGGGCATGGATGGGGCAAAAGTGGTCTGTGAAGTTCGTTAAAGTTCGTTAATCAACCTTTATCTCGATCTCTCTCATCCCTTGTTTAAAGCGCTCCTGGACGATCTTTATCGATTTTAAAAACTATGAGTTCATATTATACAAATGTAGCGAAAAAGGTGTTTAAGCCTGAAAAGATGAACATTCTGCATAGCGCGTTTTACGCAACAGGAATATATTGAAACGTTACTCGACAAACGATGCATAAGGTTTTCTATGACACAACAGCCACAAGCCAAATACCGCCACGACTACCGTGCGCCGGAATACCTGATTAGCGATATCGACCTGACTTTTGACCTGGATGCCACAAAAACCGTTGTGACGGCGGTAAGCCAGGTGACGCGCCACAGCGCGACTGCCGTACCGCTGCGTCTGGATGGCGAAGACCTGACGCTGGTCTCCCTGCACATTAACGATGAAGCCTGGTCAGATTATAAAGAAGAAGGCAACCAGCTGGTCATCGACAACCTGCCGGAACGCTTTACGCTGCGCATCGTGAATGAAATCAGCCCTGCCGCCAACACGGCGCTGGAAGGGCTTTACCAGTCAGGCGTGGCGCTCTGTACCCAGTGTGAAGCCGAAGGTTTCCGCCACATTACCTGGTACCTGGACCGCCCGGACGTGCTGGCGCGCTTTACCACCAAAATCATTGCCGATAAAACCCTCTATCCGTTCCTGCTCTCCAACGGTAACCGCGTGGGTGAGGGCGATCTGGAAAATGGCCGTCACTGGGTGCAGTGGCAGGATCCGTTCCCGAAACCGTGCTACCTGTTTGCGCTGGTGGCGGGTGATTTCGACGTGCTGCGCGATACCTTCAAAACCCGCTCTGGCCGCGAAGTGGCGCTGGAGCTGTTCGTTGACCGCGGCAACCTTGATCGCGCGCCGTGGGCGATGACTTCACTCATTAACTCCATGAAGTGGGATGAAGAGCGTTTCGGCCTTGAATACGATCTCGACATCTATATGATCGTCGCCGTCGACTTCTTCAACATGGGCGCGATGGAGAATAAAGGCCTTAACATCTTTAACTCCAAGTACGTGCTGGCGCGTACCGATACCGCTACCGATAAAGACTACCTCGATATCGAACGCGTTATCGGCCACGAGTATTTCCATAACTGGACCGGTAACCGCGTCACCTGCCGCGACTGGTTCCAGCTGAGCCTGAAAGAGGGGCTAACCGTCTTCCGCGATCAGGAGTTCAGCTCCGATCTGGGCTCGCGGGCGGTCAACCGCATCAACAACGTGCGCACCATGCGCGGCCTGCAGTTTGCGGAAGATGCCAGCCCAATGGCGCACCCGATCCGTCCGGATAAAGTCATTGAGATGAATAACTTTTACACCCTGACGGTGTACGAGAAGGGCGCTGAAATTATCCGCATGATCCACACCCTGCTGGGTGAAGAGAATTTCCAGAAAGGGATGCAGCTTTACTTCGAACGTCACGACGGCAGCGCGGCTACCTGCGACGACTTCGTGCAGGCGATGGAAGACGCGTCCAACGTTGATCTTTCTCACTTCCGCCGCTGGTACAGCCAGGCCGGGACCCCGATTGTCACCGTTAAGGACGACTACAACCCGGAAACCGAGCAGTACACTCTGACCATCAGCCAGCGCACGCCGCCAACTGCCGAGCAGGAAGAAAAATATCCGCTGCACATTCCGTTCAGCATTGAGCTGTACGACAACGAAGGCAACGTCATCCCGCTGCAGAAGGGCGGCCACCCGGTGCACCACGTGCTGAACGTGACCCAGGCAGAGCAGACCTTTATCTTCGATAACGTCTACTTCCAGCCGGTGCCTGCGCTGCTGTGCGAGTTCTCCGCGCCGGTGAAGCTGGAGTACAAGTGGAGCGACCAGCAGCTGACGTTCCTGATGCGTCACGCCCGCAACGATTTCTCCCGCTGGGACGCGGCGCAGAGCCTGCTGGCAACCTACATCAAGCTTAACGTGAACCGCTACCAGCAGGGCCAGCCGCTGACGCTGCCGGTGCATGTGGCAGACGCGTTCCGCGCTATCCTGCTGGACGAGAAGATTGACCCGGCGCTGGCGGCTGAAATTCTGACGCTGCCGTCCGCGACTGAAATTGCGGAGCTGTTCGACATCATCGACCCGATTGCCATCGTGGCGGTGCGCGAAGCGCTGACCCGCACGCTGGCGACCGAACTGGCGGATGAATTCCTGGCGCTCTACAACGCTAACAAGCTTGACGCGTATCGCGTGGAGCATGCGGATATCGGCAAGCGTACCCTGCGCAATACCTGCCTGCGCTATCTTGCGTTTGGTGAGGCCGAACTGGCGAACACGCTGGTGAGCAAGCAGTATCACGAAGCGGATAACATGACTGATGCGCTCGCGGCCCTGGCAGCAAGCGTTGCCGCTGAACTGCCGTGCCGCGATGCGCTGATGCAGGAGTATGACGACAAGTGGCACCAGGATGGCCTGGTGATGGACAAGTGGTTTATTCTGCAGGCGACCAGCCCGGCGGCCGATGCGCTTAGTAAGGTTCGCAGCCTGCTGAAGCACCGTTCGTTCACCATGAGCAACCCGAACCGCGTTCGCTCGCTGATTGGCGCATTTGCCAGCAGTAACCCGGCCGCGTTCCACGCCGAAGACGGCAGCGGATACCAGTTTATGGTGGAAATGCTGACCGAGCTGAACAGCCGTAACCCGCAGGTTGCATCACGTCTGATTGAGCCGCTGATCCGCCTGAAACGCTATGATGCGCAGCGCCAGGCGAAGATGCGCGCCGCGCTTGAGCAGCTGAAAGGGCTGGAAAATCTGTCTGGCGATCTGTACGAGAAGATTGCTAAGGCGCTGGCCTGATGTAAAAAGCCCGGTGGCGCTACGCTTACCGGGCCTACGTGGGGGCGCGGGGCATCGGTTTTCTCCCTCTCCCTGTGGGAGAGGGCCGGGGTGAGGGCATCAGGCATTGGCCTTTATCCGCTGAATCTCCGCTTCCCCACGTTTCATCACCCGATCCAGCACTTCGGCTTCCAGCTCCGCCAGTCTGGCCGATCCCACGCGGCGAGGACGCGGGATGTCCACCGTCAGATCCAGACCAATTTTACCTTCTTCTATTAACAGCACCCTGTCTGCCATCGCCACGGCTTCGCTCACGTCATGCGTCACCAGCAGTACCGTAAAGCCGTGCGCCTGCCAGAGGGATTCAATCAGATCCTGCATTTCTATCCGCGTCAGGGCATCAAGAGCGCCGAGCGGCTCATCAAGCAGCAGCAGGCCGGGACGGTGAATCAACGCTCGCGCCAGCGCCACGCGCTGCTTCTGGCCGCCCGACAGCGCCGCAGGCCATTCACCTGCACGGTTTTCCAGCCCGACGGCGGCCAGCGCCTGACGGGCTTCATCCCGCCAGTTGCCTTTGAGCCCCAGCCCGACGTTATCAATCACCGTTTTCCACGGCAGCAGGCGCGCATCCTGAAACATCATGCGCGTATCGTCCTGAATATTGGCCAGCGGCGTGGTTCCTGCCAGAATCTCTCCTCCGTTGGGGGCCTCCAGCCCGGCTAAAAGACGCAGGAGCGTGCTTTTTCCGCCGCCGCTGCGCCCGACTACAGCCACAAACTGGCCGGCGGGAATGTGCAGATCCAGCCCGTTAAGGATGGTGTTTTCACCGTAGCGTTTGGTTACGCCGTTCAGCAGCAGCGGCGTGCCCTGATTTAGTCGTGCGGTATTCATGCTTTCGCCTCCTGAAGGGTATAGGCCGGGTTCCAGCGCAGCCAGCTGCGCTCCAGCCACTGTGCGCTGACGTCGGCGAGTTTGCCGAGCAGTGCATACAGAATGATGGCGACCACCACCACGTCCGTTTGCAGGAATTCGCGGGCGTTCATCGCCAGGTAGCCAATACCGGAGTTGGCTGAGATAGTCTCCGCTACAATCAGCGTCAGCCACATCAGGCCGAGCGCAAAGCGCACCCCGACCATAATGGAGGGCAGGGCGCCCGGCAGAATCACGTGAGCAAAGAGGGAAAAACCCGATAAGCCGTAGCTGCGCGCCATCTCCACCAGACCGCGATCGATATTGCGGATGCCGTGCCAGGTGTTGATGTATATCGGGAACAGCGTGCCCAGCGCCACGAGAAAGATTTTGGCGCTCTCATCGATCCCAAACCACAAAATGACCAGCGGGATCAGCGCCAGATGCGGCACGTTGCGCAGCATCTGGATGGAGGTATCCAGCAGCCTTTCCCCCCAGCGTGAAAGGCCGCTGATCAGACCCAGCACCAGACCGATGCTGCCGCCGATGGAAAACCCAATCACCGCGCGCCAGGAGCTGATCGCCAGATGTTGCCACAGCTCTCCGCTGACGCTCAGCGACCAGAACGCTTCGATAACGCCCTCTGGAGAGGGCAAAATGCGGCTCGACAGCCAGCCGGTGGTCGACGCGAGCTGCCAGAGCGCCACGATGCCGACGGGCAAAAACCACGGGGCGGCGCGCAGCAGCCATTTTTGTGAGGTGGCAGACATGGTCACTCCTTAGCTCTGTGCGGCTTTGCGCGGAATAAACTCGTTTGCCACGGCTTCGCCTTGCAGCTGGAGCCGCTGCGGCTGCGGAATTTCCGGAACGGCGACGTCCAGATGCGGGAATAACAGCTCGCCCACCCTGTAGGCCTCTTCCAGGTGCGGATAGCCGGAGAGAATAAAGCTGTCGATGCCCAGGTCAGCGTATTCATTAATACGTGCAGCCACGGTTGGCCCGTCGCCGACCAGCGCCGTGCCCGCGCCGCCGCGTACCAGACCCACGCCCGCCCACAGGTTCGGGCTGATTTCCAGATTCTCGCGCTTGCCGTTGTGCAGAGAGGCCATGCGGTGCTGCCCGACGGAGTCGGTTTTGGCAAACGCAGCCTGCGCCTTCGCAATGGTCTCATCGTCCAGATGGGAGATCAGACGGTCTGCCGCCTGCCAGGCTTCTTCATTGGTTTCGCGCACAATCACGTGCAGGCGAATCCCGAAGCGCACCTTGCGGCCATGGGCGGCGGCTTTGGCGCGGACCTGGGCAATTTTCTCTTTCACCAGCTCGGGCGGCTCGCCCCAGGTCAGATAGAGATCGACCTGCTCGGCGGCCAGATCCTGGGCCACATCCGACGATCCGCCAAAATAGAGCGGAGGGCGCGGCTGCTGCACCGGCGGGAAGTAGAGCTTCGCGTCGCGAACGTGAATATGCTTACCTTCAAAGGTGACGGTTTCGCCTTCCAGCAGGCGTCGCCAGACGCGGGTAAATTCCGCGGAGGCCTCATAGCGCTCGGTATGGTCGAGGAACACGCCGTCACCCGCCAGTTCCTGCGGATCGCTGCCCGTCACCAGGTTAAACAGAGCGCGGCCGTTGGAGAGCCTGTCAAGCGTTGCTGCCTGACGCGCCGCCACGGTGGGTGAAACGACGCTCGGACGCAATGCAACCAGGAATTTAAGGCGCTGGGTGACCGGGATCATCGACGCGGCCACCAGCCAGGCATCCTCGCACGAGCGTCCGGTCGGGATCAGCACGCCGGTAAAACCGATTCGGTCCGCCGCCTGGGCAATCTGCTGAAGATAGCCATGGTCAACCGGGCGCGAGCCCTCTTCTGTACCAAGATAGTGTCCATCACCGTGGGTGGGTAAAAACCAGAAAAGATTCAGACTCATGATTTAGCTCCTTCTTTGCCAGCGGGCTGCCAGATGCGTTCGCGAATATCGACCTGTTTTGGTACCAGGCGGTTTTGATAGAAGAGGTCAGCAGTCTGTTGCTGAAGCGCGGCGACGTGCGCGTCGACAGGCGCAATGGTGGTGGGCGGACGGTGGCTGAGGTAGCTCGCGATCACCGGCTCAGGTAAGCCCATGGTTTTTGCCAGCAGGGCGATGCTCGCCTGACGCTGGCTCTGGGTCAGGGCATCTGCCTGCGTAAAGGTATCCAGTACGCCCTGAATAAACGCGCCGTTTTTTTCGGCGTAAGGGCGTGAGGCGAGGTAGAACGAACCGGTTTGCTTCAGCGTGGTACCGTCTTTCAGCACCCGTACGCCACCCTGCAGTAATGCCGCAGAGTAGTACGGATCCCAGATAGCCCAGGCATCAACGTTCTTCTGCTGGAACGCGGCGCGCGCGTCGGCGGGCGTCAGGTAAACGGGCTGAATGTCGGTGAACTTGAGCCCGGCTTCCTGTAAGGCGCGCAGCAGCAGGTTGTGCGAGCTGGAACCTTTCTGGAAAGCGACCTTACGCCCTTTAAGGTCGGAGACGCTTTTAATGTCACTGTTTTCAGGTACCAGGATGACTTCGGCTTTCGGCTTAGCGGGTTCTACACCGACGTATACCAGGTCTGCCCCGGCAGCCTGAGCGAAAATAGGCGGGATGTCGCCCGTACTGCCCAGATCGATACTGCCGACGTTCAGGGCTTCAAGCATCTGCGGCCCTGCCGGGAACTCCACCCATGAGAATTTGGTGTCCGGGAAGCGTTTTTCCAGCAGCTGGTGGCTTTTTGCCAGCACCATACTGACGCTGCCTTTTTGGTAGCCAATCCGTAAACTGTCCGGTGCGGTTTCTGCGGCATGTGCCAGCGCGGTAAACGCCATCAGGCCAGCCAGTCCGAGGCGGGTTAAGGTTTTAAACATGTGCGACTCCCTGCGGCGGATTAAAAGAAGGAACCTGGATATCCCGGCGATGCAGCGCGTGCCAGAAAGTTTCCAGCGAGGCATCAAGGCGCGTTTGCAGATTCGGCGTGAAGTGCGGCTTATGCTGGTAGTCAATGACCTGCGAATCATCCGCGAAAACGCCGTGAAGGATCTCCTGCGCCTTCAGGGCGTTTAGCACCGGCTTCAGGGCGTAATCCACCGCCAGTAAATGGGCCACCGTGCCGCCCGTTGCCAGCGGCAGAACCACTTTGCCGTCCAGTGCGCGCTCGGGGAGAAGATCGAGCAGCGTTTTCAGCGCGCCCGAAAAAGAGGCTTTATAAATCGGGGTCGCAACGATGAGGCCGTCCGCTTCCTTGAGCTGCTCAGTGAGGGTTTTCAGCGCGGGGCTGTCGAAGCGGGCATACAGCAAATCTTCAGGTTCGAAGTTATGCAGATTCCAGTGGCACACTTCCACGTCCAGGGCATTGAGCTTGTCGCGGGCATATTCCAGCAGGGCGCTGGAACGCGAAGGGAATCGTGGACTTCCGGCCAGGGTAATGACGCGCATACTTCCTCCTTATAACTAATTGTTTGCTTTTGTCTAACATTCATAACAATTTTCAGGAGTGTGACACCGCGCGGTTATTCCACTAAATGATTTATCCGCAATTAAACTGCGAAAAACTGCATAAGAAAGAGAGTGGGAGGTAAACGATTGCGTTTTACGCCGATTTTTTTGCCGCAGGTCAATTCCCTTTCGTGACGGGATCGCCCATAATCCCCTCCCGGTTTGCACACCGGGAATCCAGGAGAGTTCATGTACTACCCCTTCGTTCGTAAAGCCCTTTTCCAGCTCGACCCCGAGCGCGCTCATGAATTTACATTCCAGCAATTACGTCGTATTACAGGAACGCCGCTGGCGGCCCTGGTGCGTCAAAACGTGCCGGAAAAGCCTGTGCAGTGCATGGGGCTGACCTTTAAAAATCCGCTGGGTCTGGCGGCCGGTCTGGACAAAAATGGCGAGTGCATTGATGCCCTGGGCGCGATGGGCTTTGGCTCCATCGAAATTGGTACCGTCACGCCGCGCCCGCAGCCGGGAAATGACAAGCCGCGCCTGTTCCGCCTGGTCGAAGCCGAAGGGTTGATCAACCGCATGGGCTTTAATAACCTCGGCGTTGATCATCTGGTAGAGAACGTGAAGAAAGCCCATTTTGATGGGGTGTTAGGCATCAATATTGGCAAAAATAAAGATACGCCGGTTGAGCAGGGTAAAGATGACTATCTGATTTGTATGGAAAAAGTCTACGCCTATGCCGGGTATATCGCGGTGAATATTTCCTCACCCAATACCCCGGGGCTGCGCTCCTTACAATATGGCGAAGCGCTGGACGATCTTCTGAGTGCCATTAAAAATAAACAAAATGAACTCCAGGCAATCCACCATAAATATGTTCCGGTCGCGGTGAAGATCGCGCCGGATCTTTCTGTCGAAGAATTGATCCAGGTTGCCGACAGTTTGGTTCGCCATAATATTGACGGGGTGATTGCAACGAATACCACGCTCGATCGTTCGCTCGTTCAGGGAATGAAAAACTGTGACGAAGCGGGTGGGTTAAGTGGCCGTCCGGTACAATTAAAAAGCACCGAAATTATTCGCGCGCTGTCTGCGGAATTAAAAGGCCGTTTACCGATTATTGGCGTCGGCGGTATCGACTCGGTGATTGCTGCGCGCGAGAAGATGGCGGCCGGTGCGTCACTGGTGCAAATCTATTCCGGCTTTATTTTTAAAGGCCCGCCTTTGATTAAAGAAATCGTTACGCATATCTGATCTTTTTTCTTAATCAGACAACCAGGGCTTTATTTCCAGCCCTGGTTGTTTTATATTCCGTCACTGTTGCTTATTTAGACATTATCGTCTTTTATTACTAGTGTTATAAACGAAGCGGCGAACAGGACATTTTTAGTACAGGACGTTTGGGGACGGGAGAGACACATGCGAATTAAACCTGACGATAACTGGCGCTGGTATTTTTGCGACGAGCATGACCGTATGATGCTCGATTTAGCCAATGGCATGTTGTTTCGTTCTCGTTTTGCCCGCCGAATGTTAACCCCGGACGCGTTTTCTCCATCGGGCTTTTGCGTTGACGATGCGGCGCTTTATTTCTCCTTTGAAGAAAAATGCCGCGACCTGATGCTCTCTAAAGAGCAGCGTGCCGAACTGGTATTAAATGCGCTGGTGGCTATCCGTTTCCTGAAACCGCAAATGCCGAAAAGCTGGCATTTCCTGCCTCACGGCATGGACTGGACGCCAGCAACGGGCGATGCGGCCAGCGTTAACCTGAGCGATACCGCCGAAGAGGTGAGTTTGTTAGTGGTTGAGCCGGGCGAAAATGCCGCACTCTGTCTGCTGGCGCAGCCCGGCGTGACGATTGCCGGGCGCGTAATGCAGTTAGGTGATGCGATCAAAGTCATGAATGACAGGTTGAAGCCACAGCTGCGCGTCGATGCCTTCAGCCTCGAACAAGCGGTTTAAGCTTCCAGTTGTACCGACGTTTTCGGTACGCAGCTACAGCACAGGATTGTGCCGTCATTTCCAATTGCAGATTTTTTCAGCGCACTCACTTCTCCCTCCAGCAGCTTGATGCGGCAGCATCCGCAAATTCCCGCGCGGCAGGAATACGGTACGCGAATACCGGCTTGCTCCAGCTGCTCCAGTAAAACCTGCTGATTGTTGCCACGAATAACCTTGCCCTGCCAGTGAATATCTACCGCAGTGGCGACATTCGTCTCAACCTCGACCATTTCTTCTTCCTGGCCTGAGCCGTACACTCGCGCCGGCCCGCGGGCGAGAATTTCAACCTCATCGCCTACGCGGATTGCGCCGCTGGAGCGCGGGATCAGGTTCTGGCCGAAATCGACATCGCCGTTGTCCTGCGCGGTACGGAACGATTGCAGCGTTTTCAGCGGCTCGCCAGAAGGATGCTTCTGGCCTTTCTCAGGGCTTACCGTGGTGAAAATGCAGCGGCTGCAGGGTTTGACGACATCAAAGATGACGCTGCCGATGCGGATGACTTTCCAGGTATCTTCATCCCAGGCGTCCGCTCCGGTCACGACCAGATTCGGGCGGAACTGTTCCATCTGTACGCTGGCTTTACAGCGATTCTGTAAATCACGTAGAGACGCTTCGTTGGTGAGCAGGAACGGGAAGCCATCCGCGAAGGAGAGGGGAACGGCGTCGTGGCGCTTTACGCGACGCGTCAGTTCCGGCCCAACCCACCGCAGCTGCACGTCGCGGGAGAAGAAGCCGCTCAGCCAGCGGTTAATTTCATCCGGGGCGATGCGCGCGGTGAAATGGTTGCCCCATACTTCCGTTGGCGCGTCGACAGCCGCAAAATCCGCAAAGCGAATCACCGCGCTGGAACCGTCCGGTGCGGTCAGATGCAAACCGTCGTGAAGCGGGGAAGGGGTAAAGCGAACCATCTGAGGGAACTGGCGTGCGGTGATAAACGTACCGTCAGGCTCGGTGACCATAAAAATACGATCGAAGGCGAACCCGCTCATGTCTGCCAGCGCGTGAGTGACGCCGATGCCGCGCATGGATTTCACCGGATGAATAAAAAGCCTGGATAACGTCGCCACTGCACACTCCCTCGAATGAAAATAAGCCTTCAACTTTATGACATACACGCCATATTAGCTATAATGCGCGACAATTTTCTAAGAGTAAAAGTGACGATATGAATTCTCTGTTTGCCAGTACGGCCCGTGGGCTGGAAGAGCTGTTAAAAACTGAACTGGAAGCCCTGGGCGCGCAAGAGTGCCAGGTGGTTCAGGGTGGTGTCCATTTTGAGGGCGACACGCGGCTTATTTACCAGAGCCTGATGTGGAGCCGTCTGGCGTCGCGCATCATGCTGCCGATGAAAGAATGCAAGGTCTATAGCGACCTGGATCTCTACACCGGCGTACAGATGATCGACTGGACAGAGATCTTCACGCCTAACGCCACCTTCGCGGTGCATTTCAACGGCGTGAACGACGAGATCCGCAACAGCCAGTACGGCGCCCTGCGCGTAAAAGACGCCATTGTGGACTGCTTCACGCGTAAAAATAAGGAACGTCCGAACGTCGATCGCGAAAACCCGGACCTGCGTATCAACGTCTGGCTGAACGGCGACACGGCGAGCATCTCCCTCGATCTGAGCGGCGCGGGTCTGCACCTGCGCGGCTACCGCGATCGCACCGGTATGGCGCCGATCAAAGAAACCCTGGCCGCCGCCACCGTGATGCGCTCCGGCTGGCAGCCGGGCACGCCGCTGCTTGACCCAATGTGTGGCTCCGGTACGCTGCTGATTGAGGCCGCAATGCTGGCAACCGACCGTGCGCCGGGGCTGCACCGCGGCCACTGGGGCTTCAAAGGCTGGGCGCAGCACGACGAAGCGCTCTGGAAAGAGGTTAAAGACGACGCGCAGACCCGCGCGCGTAAGGGCCTGGCGGAGTATACCTCTCACTTCTACGGTTCGGATAGCGACCCGCGCGTAATTGAACGCGCGCGCAGCAACGCCCGTCGCGCCGGTATCGGCGAGCTGGTCACCTTCGAGGTGAAAGACGTGGCGAACCTGACCAACCCGCTGCCGAAGGGCCCGTACGGGACCGTAATCAGCAACCCGCCATACGGCGAGCGTCTGGACAGCGAGCCTGCGCTGATTGCCCTGCACAGCCTGCTGGGCCGCAATATGAAGGACTACTTCGGCGGCTGGAACCTGTCTCTGTTCAGCGCCTCGCCGGAGCTGCTGAGCTGCCTGCAGCTGCGTGCCGATCGCCAGTTTAAAGCGAAGAACGGCCCGCTGGACTGCGTGCAGAAAAACTACCATCTGGCAGAGAAAACGGCGGACAGCAAGCCAACCGGCGTGGCAGAGGATTACGCCAACCGCCTGCGCAAAAACCTGAAGAAATTTGAAAAATGGGCGAAGCAGGAAGGGATCGAGTGCTATCGCCTGTACGATGCCGACCTGCCGGAGTACAACGTGGCGGTTGACCGCTATGCGGACTGGGTGGTGATTCAGGAATATGCTCCGCCGAAAACCATCGATGCGCAAAAAGCGCGCCAGCGCATGCTGGACGTCATTGCGGCCACCATTGCCGTGCTGGGGATTGCGCCGAACAAGCTGGTGCTGAAAACCCGCGAGCGTCAGAAAGGTAAAAACCAGTACCAGAAGATGGGCGAGAAGGGTGACTTTATCGAAGTGGGCGAATACAACGCGCGCCTGTGGGTCAACCTGACCGACTACCTTGATACCGGCCTGTTCCTCGACCACCGCATCGCCCGCCGCATGCTCGGCCAGATGAGCAAGGGCAAGGACTTCCTGAATCTCTTCTCCTACACCGGGAGCGCCAGCGTGCATGCCGGTCTCGGCGGCGCGCGCAGCACTACCACGGTGGATATGTCCCGCACTTATCTCGAGTGGGCCGAGCGTAACCTGCGTCTGAACGGCTTAACCGGGCGTCAGCATCGCCTGATGCAGGCCGACGTGCTGGGCTGGCTGCGCGATACCGACGAGCAGTTCGACCTGATCTTTATCGATCCGCCGACCTTCTCTAACTCCAAGCGCATGGAGGATAGCTTTGACGTTCAACGCGATCACCTGCGCCTGATGACCGACCTGAAGCGCCTGCTGCGCAAAGGCGGCACCATTATGTTCTCGAATAACAAACGCGGCTTCCGTATGGATCATGACGGCCTGGCAGCCCTGGGACTGAAAGCACAAGAAATCAGTCAAAAAACGCTGTCTCAGGACTTCGCCCGTAACCGTCAAATTCATAACTGCTGGTTGATTACCGCGGTCTGAAAGGAAAAATAAATGTCATTAATTAGTATGCACGGCGCGTGGCTCTCTTTCAGCGACTCACCGCTTCTCGATAATGCGGAACTGCATATCGAAGATAACGAGCGCGTCTGTCTGGTGGGCCGTAACGGCGCGGGTAAATCCACGCTGATGAAAATCCTCAACCGCGAGCAGGGGCTGGATGACGGGCGCATCGTATACGAGCAGGATCTGATCGTCTCCCGCCTCCAGCAGGATCCGCCGCGTCATGTGACCGGCAGCGTGTACGATTTCGTGGCGGAAGGCATCTCCGAGCAGGCGGAGTACCTGAAGCGCTATCACGAGATTTCGCATCTGGTGATGACCGACCCGAGCGACAAGAATCTCAACGAACTGGCGAAAGTGCAGGAGATGCTCGATCACCACGGTTTGTGGCAGCTGGAAAACCGCATTAACGAGGTGCTGGCGCAGCTCGGGCTGGAACCCGACATGGAGCTGTCGGCGCTCTCCGGCGGCTGGCTGCGTAAAGCGGCGCTGGGGCGCGCGCTGGTCAGCGGCCCTAAGGTACTGCTGCTGGACGAACCAACCAACCACCTGGATATCGAAGCAATTGACTGGCTGGAAGGTTTCCTGAAAACCTTCAGCGGCACCATCATCTTTATCTCGCACGACCGTTCGTTTATTCGCAATATGGCGACGCGCATTGTCGACCTCGACCGCGGCAAGCTGGTCACCTATCCCGGCGATTACGACACCTATCTGCTGGAGAAAGAAGAAAACCTGCGCGTGGAAGAGCTGCAGAACGCCGAGTTCGACCGCAAGCTGGCGCAGGAGGAGGTCTGGATCCGCCAGGGCATCAAAGCCCGCCGTACCCGTAACGAAGGCCGCGTGCGTGCCCTGAAGGCGATGCGTCGCGAGCGCAGCGAGCGCCGCGAAGTCATGGGCAGCGCCAAAATGCAGGTGGAAGAGGCGTCCCGCTCCGGCAAGATTGTCTTCGAAATGGAAAACGTTAACTACCAGGTTGACGGCAAGGTGCTGGTGAAAGATTTCTCTGCGCAGGTTCAGCGCGGGGACAAAATTGCGCTCATCGGCCCGAACGGCTGCGGCAAAACCACGCTGCTGAAGCTGATGCTGGGCCAGCTGCAGGCCGACAGCGGTCGCATACACTGTGGCACCAAGCTGGAAGTGGCCTACTTCGACCAGCACCGCGCGGAGCTGGATCCGGACCGCACGGTGATGGACAACCTCGCCGAAGGTAAACAGGAAGTGATGGTAAACGGCAAGCCGCGTCACGTGCTGGGCTACCTGCAGGACTTCCTGTTCCACCCAAAACGCGCCATGACACCGGTGCGCGCGCTGTCCGGCGGGGAGCGTAACCGTCTTCTGCTGGCCCGTCTGTTCCTGAAGCCAAGTAATCTGTTGATCCTCGATGAACCGACGAACGATTTGGATGTCGAAACGCTGGAATTACTCGAAGAGCTGATCGATGGGTATCAGGGAACCGTGATGCTGGTTAGCCACGATCGTCAGTTCGTGGATAACACCGTGACCGAGTGCTGGATCTTCGAAGGTGAAGGGCGAATCGGCCAGTACGTGGGCGGTTATCACGACGCAAAAGGGCAGCAGTCGCAGTCTCTGGCGCAGAAACAGTCGAAGTCCAGAACAAGTTCTGAACCTGCTGTAACAAAAGCAGAAACTGTCAAGAAAACCTCGGCTAAACTAAGCTATAACCTGCAGCGCGAACTGGAGGGGCTACCTCAGCGTCTTGAAGAGCTGGAGGGCGCGCTTGAGGAGCTGCAAGCGCAGGTTGCGGATGCGTCATTCTTTACCCAATCGCATGACTATACTCAGAAAGTACTGGCTGAAATGTCCGCGGCTGAAAAAGCCCTGGAAGAAGCATTTGAGCGCTGGGAGTACCTTGAGTCTCTGAAAAACGGCGCATAACAGGGATTAAATATGTGTGACCAGCACCATGCCGACAGGCATATATTATGCTCGCAATGCGATATGCTCGTGGCGTTGCCAGAGCTTGGTCACGGACATAAAGCCCAGTGTCCACGCTGTGGCGCGACGTTGACAACCGAGTGGGACGCGCCGCGGCAGCGTCCCACCGCTTACGCGCTGGCAGCACTGTTCATGCTGCTGCTCTCCAATCTCTTCCCCTTCGTCTATATGAAGGTAGGCGGGATGACAAGCCAGGTGGATCTGCTTGAAATCCCGGGCGTGATGTTCTCGGAAGATTACGCCAGCCTCGGCACCTTTTTTCTGCTCTTCGTCCAGATAGTCCCGGCGTTTTGCCTGGTCATCATCCTGCTGCTGGTTAACCGCGTCAGGATGCCGTCACCGCTGAAAATCCGGCTCGCGCGCATCCTTTTTCAGCTCAAAAGCTGGGGGATGGCCGAGATCTTTCTCGCAGGGATACTGGTCAGTTTCGTGAAGCTGATGGCGTACGGCGACGTGGGGATAGGCAGCAGCTTTATTCCCTGGTGTCTGTACTGTGTCCTGCAGCTGCGTGCTTTCCAGTGCGTGGACAGGCGCTGGGCCTGGGACGATATCGCCCCGGCTCCGACGCTCGCGCAGACGGTGAAGGTCGGCGTGCCGGGTATCCGCCAGGGGCTCCGTTCTTGTCCGTGCTGTACCGCCGTGCTGCCCGCCGATCTTGAGGTTTGTCCGCGCTGCGAAACGAAGGGCCATGTTCGCCGTAAAAATAGCCTGCAGTGGACGATGGCGCTGCTGGTCACGTCCGTCATGCTGTATCTGCCCGCTAATATTCTGCCGATTATGATCACCGATTTGCTCGGCGATAAAATGCCCTCGACGATCCTCGCCGGGGTCATACTGCTGTGGAGCGAAGGATCCTATCCTGTCGCCGGCGTGATTTTCATCGCCAGTATCATGGTGCCCACTTTAAAAATGATCGCCATTGCCTGGCTCTGTTGGGATGCAAAAGGCCACGGAAAACGCGACAGCGAACGCATGCATCTGATTTACGAAGTGGTCGAATTTGTCGGTCGATGGTCAATGATCGACGTGTTTGTGATTGCCGTTCTCTCTGCGCTGGTGCGGATGGGCGGTTTGATGAGTATTTATCCCGCGATGGGGGCTTTAATGTTTGCACTGGTGGTGATTATGACCATGTTTGCGGCCATGACCTTCGACCCTCGTTTATCGTGGGATCGTGAGCCTGAATCAAGCCATGAGGAAGAGTAAGAGCATGGAAAATAAGAGTGGAGAGGCGAAAGTGCAGAAGGTCAAAAACTGGTCGCCGGTGTGGATTTTCCCCATCGTGACCGCGCTGATCGGTGCATGGATCCTGTTTTATCACTACAGCCATCAGGGACCGGAAGTGACGCTGATTACCACCAATGCCGAAGGAATTGAGGGCGGTAAAACGACCATCAAAAGCCGCAGCGTGGATGTGGGCGTGGTGGAAAGCGCAACCCTGACTGACGATTTAACCCATGTGGAGATTAAGGCGCGTCTTAATGCCGGCATGGAAAAACTCCTGCACGGCGATTCTGTTTTCTGGGTGGTTAAACCGCAGGTGGGACGTGAAGGGATCAGCGGCTTAGGAACGCTGCTCTCAGGTGCCTACATCGAACTGCAGCCGGGTGCAAAAGGCAGCCAGCCGGCGCAGTACCAGCTTCTGGATTCACCGCCGCTAGCACCGCCTGATGCAAAAGGTATCCGCGTGATCCTCGACAGTAAAAAAGCGGGCCAGCTCACGGCGGGCGACCCGGTACTTTTCCGCGGCTATCGCGTGGGTTCGGTGGAGAAAAGCACCTTCGATCCTCAGAAAAGATCCATCAGCTATCAGCTGTTCATCAATGCGCCTAACGATCGTCTGGTTACCAGCAACGTCCGCTTCTGGAAAGACAGCGGCATCGCGGTGGATCTGACCTCGGCGGGCATGCGTGTAGAAATGGGCTCGCTGACAACACTGTTTGGCGGCGGCGTGAGTTTTGACGTACCCGAAGGTCTGGACCTGGGGCAGCCGGTTGCGGAGAACACCGCTTTCCGCCTGTTCGACGATCAAAAAAGCATTCAGGATGCACTCTATACCGATCACATCGACTACCTGATGTTCTTTAAGGACTCTGTTCGTGGCCTGCAGCCTGGGGCGCCCGTTGAGTTCCGCGGTATTCGTCTGGGGACGGTGGGACAAGTGCCTTACTTTGTTCCAGGCCTTAAGCAGATGCTTGATGATGATTATCGTATTCCGGTGCTGATCCGCATTGAGCCTGAGCGCCTGATCAACCAGATTGGTGAGAATCAGGATATCGGCGAGCACATCACCGACCTGATGAATCGCGGTCTGCGCGGCTCGTTGAAAACCGGGAACCTGGTGACCGGCGCACTGTATGTCGATATGGACTTCTATCCAAAAGCGCCGCCGATTACCGGTATGCGTGAATTTGGTGGTTACAAGATCATCCCAACGGTAAGCAGCGGTCTGGCCCAGATCCAGCAGCGTCTCATGGAAACGCTGGATAAAATTAACAATCTGCCTCTGAACCCAATGATTGAGGCGGCGACAGGTTCGTTACATCAAAGCCAGGCGACAATGCAGCGCCTGCAGACCACGCTGGATAACATCAACAAGATCACTGCAAACCAGAGTATGCAGCAGCTGCCGCAGGATATGCAGAAAACGCTGCGCGAGCTGAACCGCAGTATGCAGGGCTTCCAGCCTGGCTCGGCGGCGTACAACAAGATGGTGGCAGATATGCAGCGTCTCGATCAGGTCTTGCGTGAACTGCAGCCGGTTCTGAAAACGCTCAACGAGAAGAGCAACGCGCTGGTGTTCGAAGCGAAAGATAAAAAGGATCCTGAGCCGAAGAGGGCGAAACAATGAAAAAATGGCTAGCGATTGCAGGAGCGATGGTACTCACGGCCTGTAGCTCCGGGAGCGAAACGAAAAGCTACTACCAGCTGCCTCTGGTGACGCAGGCGGTTACGCAAAGTTCCGCCTCGCAGGGCAACCGTCTGCTGTGGGTTGAGCAGGTCGCCGTGCCGGATTACCTGGCCGGCAACGGGGTGGTCTATCAGACCAGCGATGTACAGTACGTTATCGCCAACAACAACCTGTGGGCCAGCCCGCTGGACCAGCAGTTACGCAATACGCTGGTGGCGAATCTGGGCAGCCAGCTTCCGGGCTGGGTTGTTGCCTCCCAGCCTTTGGGAAGCGATCAGGACACGCTGAACGTCACGGTAACGGGCTTCCACGGCCGTTATGACGGTGCCGTTGTCATCAGCGGCGAGTGGCTGTTGAATCATCAGGGACAGCTGATTAAGCGTCCTTTCCATCTGGAGCTGAAGCAGCAGAAGGATGGCTATGATGAAATGGTGAAAGTGCTGGCTCAGGGTTGGGCGCAGGAGTCAGCCAGTATCGCCAGGGAAATTTCCCGACTGCCATAAGAAAAATTCATCGTCAAAAACCGCAATCGGCCTGGGGCTGATTGCGGTTTTTTTTTCGTTTTTGCGTCAGGTTGTTACTTGTGCCGGGTCACATTTTTTGTACAAATGATCTTCTGGCTAGCTCACAAATATGACACCCGTATGAATTTTGAACATTGACGCTGGGACTAATTCGGGGTATTCGTTATCTGTGCCTGCGCATCTGGCGCGGACACTGTTTTCTTTCCACCAGACAAAAGAATGAGGGAAACGAGGCATGAAGAGACAGAAACGAGATCGCCTGGAACGGGCTCATCAACGTGGTTATCAGGCCGGCATCGCTGGACGTTCGAAAGAAATGTGTCCTTATCAGACGATAAATCAAAGGTCACAATGGCTTGGAGGCTGGCGAGAAGCCATCGGCGACAGGGCACTTATAGCCTGATAACGTCTCTTTAAAAAAAGAAACCTCCGCACTGCGGAGGTTTCGCCTTTCCGGGGTCGCTTAAAGCGATATCAGAACGCGGAAGTGTCCTGGAACAGACCCACTTTCAGGTCGTTCGCGGTATAGATCAGACGACCGTCTACCAGCACTTCGCCATCCGCCAGGCCCATAATCAGGCGACGGTTAACGATGCGCTTGAAGTGAATACGATAGGTGACTTTCTTCGCCGTAGGCAGAACCTGACCAGTGAATTTCACTTCGCCCACGCCCAGCGCGCGGCCTTTACCTTCACCACCCAGCCAGCCCAGATAGAAGCCAACCAGCTGCCACATGGCATCCAGGCCCAGGCAGCCAGGCATTACCGGATCGCCAATAAAGTGGCAACCGAAGAACCACAGGTCCGGGTTGATATCGAGTTCTGCTTCTACGTAACCCTTATCGAAGTTGCCGCCGGTTTCGGTCATTTTCACGACACGGTCCATCATCAGCATGTTCGGGGCCGGTAACTGTGGGCCTTTCGCGCCAAACAGTTCTCCGCGACCAGAGGCAAGAAGATCTTCTTTTGTATAGGATTCGCGTTTATCTACCATGTTCTCAGTAAGCCTTATTTTAGTGAAGGACGCAGGATAGCTAACACGTGTACGCTGAACAAGTCCGATCAGTTCGAACTGAACCAGCCCAGCCAGCGTAACGGCCATGGATAACGATGGCGAGCATCCTGCTGCGTCGCCTGAGCAATGCGCTCCTGGATAGTCTGCATCAAAGTTGTCTGACCTTCGCCATCCCAAACCAGGTTTGTCAGTAAGGGTAGTGCATCCTCAATCCCTTCGATGGCCCAGATGGCGAATTGTTCCTGTTCAACCGCGTCCAGAATATCCTGGCACAGGCTGAGATGGCGTACGTTAGGCGCCGGAATAATCACACCCTGTTTGCCGTTTAAACCGCGCTGCTGACAGACAGAGAAGAAGCCTTCAATTTTTTCGTTCAGACCGCCAACGGGCTGAGCACGACCAAATTGATCGACCGAACCGGTAATAGCAATGTTCTGGTTGATCGGCACGTCCGCCAGGGCGCTGATTAAGGCGCACAGCTCCGCCATTGAGGCACTATCGCCATCCACTTCGCTGTAGGACTGCTCAAACGTCAGCGAGGCGGAGAAGGGGATTTGCTGCTCAAGCTGCAGCTCAGACATCAAAAATGCCTGCATGATCATCATGCCTTTGGCGTGAATGTTGCCGCCCAGTTCGGCCTTGCGTTCAATATCGGTAAACTCGCCGTCGCCAATATGCACAACGCAGCTGATTCGCGAGGGTTCACCGAACGCGCGCGGATGGCCAGGAAACTCGATCACCGAGAGGGCGTTGATCTGCCCAACGCGTTCGCCTTCTGTCTCGACCAGAATTTGTTCCAGCAGAATTTCATCCTGCATGCGGTCAGCAAGATAGCCTTCGCGCCACTCTCGCTGCGCCAGCATCTGCGTGAGCTGTTCACCAGTAAACGCACCGTTACCACTGATCGTACCGACTTCACGCAGCTGCTTGCCGATCCAGAGCGGGCAGAGCGGCAAGGTTTCCTGGTCACCGGTATAGCGAACGGCTTCGCGGATTAAACCCGGCCACGCGTCGGCGGCAGGCGCTGGCAATGCAAAACGTTCCGCCACGGCCATCACCCACTGACACCACTGCGCCATGTCGTCCGCATCGGCAATCTGAATGTTGTCTTCGTATTCGCTGTAAACTGCCTGTTCGGCCAGTTCCGGCTCCATCTCCTGGAAGTCCGCCAGCGATTCGCGGTCACCCATCAGCACGACGGTCAGCGACAGCGGCATTGACGGCACGGAGACAGGAAGAGGACGAGACTCGTCGTAACCGACCCAGTCAAAGCGCTGTTGGGTCACAACGGTTTTCAGACGCATCCACAGCAGCGGCTGCGAGAGCAAAGTGCGCAGAGAGATGATGAGCACGCCGCCGTTTGCACGATGCACCAGCCCCGGCTGCAGGGAAAGCTCGCCGTTAAACTGGCGCAGACAGCCAAACAGCTGTTCAGCCTCGACCCAATTAGCGGTAATTACCTCGCCGTTAGCAGCAAAACGACCGTCGGCCTGGTCCGCCGGTCCGAAGGTAATATTATGCCCCGCGATACGATACTGGCCGCCAAATACCGCGGTGGTGTCTGGCCGCAGCTGGCGCGTGGCATCCCCAAGCAGCGACAGATATTCCGCTTCTTCCGGGGCTTTCAGCAGCATGAAGGGCGATGTCGCCCACGGGCTTAACGTCTGCTCCAGCGCATAATGTAAGCGTGGTTGCGTATCGCTAAGGATGAATTCGTGTTCTTTTGCGAGATCGGGCTGTGCAAACAGTTCCTGATAGCTCTCGGCATCCGGAACAAGGTCACGCCATGCTAGTTTCGTAATGGTCAAAGTTGATGTTTTTTAGTCAGATGTAAAAGCGTGGAGTATACCGTAAGCGGGGGGCTCTACCCAAGCAGGATTGGTGTTTCAGCAGGCGGATTGGCTGCAGTCACTCACAGGATATGATTTCTTTTCAGCAGATTGCTAAAAAACTGATATTCTGAACAGAGTTACGTGGTAACACTGAGATCGCAATGAAATATCAACAACTGGAAAATCTCGAAAGCGGCTGGAAATGGAAGTACCTGGTCAAAAAGCACCGTGAAGGGGAGCTGATCACCTGCTACATAGAAGCCAGCGCTGCGCAAGAAGCCGTGGATATTTTGCTGACCCTCGAAAATGAACCGGTACAGGTCAATGGCTGGATTGAGAAGCACATTAATCCTGCGTTGTTAAACCGGATGAAGCAAACTATCCGCGCGCGACGTAAACGGCATTTTAATGCTGAGCATCAGCATACCCGGAAAAAATCCATCGACCTGGAGTTCGTGGTCTGGCAGCGTCTGGCCGGGCTGGCACAACGGCGTGGTAAGACCCTGTCGGAAACCATCGTGCAGCTGATTGAGGATGCCGAACATAAAGAGAAGTACGCCAACCAGATGTCGTCGCTAAAAAACGACCTTCAGGCGTTGTTGGGCAAAAAATAGATTTTAGTTTTCTTCAGACAATAAAAAACCCCGCATGGCGGGGTTTTTTTATAAGACGATAACTTATGCCGCTGGCTGAGTTACAACGTCTTTAACGCCTTTAACTTCGATCTCTACGCGACGATCTGGTGCCAGGCAGTCGATCAGTGCAGCGCGAGCTTTAACGTTGTCACAGGTGTTGCCAGTAACTGGGTTAGATTCGCCCATACCACGTGGGGAGATCTTGTTAGCTGGGATACCTTTAGAGATCAGGTAATCAACAACAGACTGAGCACGTTTCTCAGACAGTTTCTGGTTGTAAGCGTCAGAACCGATGCGGTCGGTGAAGCCCAGAACCACTACAGAACCGTCTTTAGGATCCAGGTTGCTCAGCTGGGTGTACAGCTGATCCAGTGCCTGCTGACCTTCTGGTTTCAGGGTCGCTTTGTTGAAGTTGAACAGAACGTCAGACTTCAGAGTGAAGTGCTTGGTCTGTACTTCTGGAGCTGGAGCCGGCGCTGGAGCAACAACTGGTGCTGCATCTTCCTGCTGGCCGAAACGGTAGGAAACACCTACGCTCAGCATGCCGTTGTCTGGACGAACGCCAACGGTAGCACCGTCACCGATGTTGTTAACCCACTGGTATTCCAGACGGGTAGCGATGTCACGGGTCATAGCCCACTCAACGCCACCAGCGAATACTGGGGAAACGCCAGTGTCATGGTCGTCGCCAGCGATGTTGTTGCTGGAGTCTGCACGCCATACCATGCCGCCCAGACGGGTGTACACGTCCAGATCGTCAGTTACTGGGTAACCCAGTTTAGCGGTCAGCTGAACGCCCTGAGCTTTGAAAGCGCCATTGATGGTGTCGCCTTTGTATGGCATACGACCTAACCAGTCGTAACCCATTTCAAAGCCAACATACGGGTTAACCTGATAGCCACCGAACGCACCTGCACCAAGCTGGCTCTCGTGAGTAGGGCCATCGTTGTTCAGGCTGCTGTTGTACCAGCCAGTGTCATGGAACTGAGACCAGCCCAGTTTACCACCTGCATACCAGGTATTATCTTTCGGAGCGGCCTGCGCTACGGTAGCGAAGCCAGCCAGTGCCACTGCAATCGCGATAGCTGTCTTTTTCATTTTTTGCGCCTCGTTATCATCCAAAATTCGCCATGAAGGTCTCAAGAGAGAATCACGGTTAAATCCTTCACCGGGGGGCGTGGTCAAATATAAATCTACCGATATCTTCGGCTTAGGCCGAGCACCCCTGGCGATGTAAAGTCTACAACGTAGCTGAAAACTTACAAGTGTGAAGTCTGTCAGGCATATGAAAAAAAAAGTTCCGTATACCTATTATTTAACATTTTTAGAACGAATTTTGTGCAATAAAATTAAGGAGAACCGCACCAGACAAGCCTTGCCGCAATTTTGAGGCCGGGAACTAAAACCGCATCCTGCGGTCAAAAAAAATTCCAGGAAAAATCTTAATTTCACTCAATGATACAAATTTGAGTGAATTTTTAGCCCAGAAAGTTGTCCTCTGCGATAAGAATCTGGACGAACCGGGCGCATGATAAACCCGATCGCATTCCCTTCTTCAGCCGCTTCGGTCAGACGAAAATGTTCCTCTTCCGTCAATTCTTCCGGTAACCACCCGATCACCACGCTGTAATTTCCGGTGCGTAACGCGCGAATCATCGATTCGACGGTATCGCAGGGAGAAAGCTGGTTGATCTGCATAACCTTTGCCAGCGGCAGGCCCGCAGACTGCACCCATTGGCGGCTCAGTTTTTGCTGTGGCGTCAGCCAGAGCTGCCAGCGTGATTGCTGACCAAGCTGCTGTAATAACGGAAGCAGCAGGAGTTGGGTCAACAGAGGCTGGTCTTCACGGTAAACCACTTCACTAATAAGCCCCGTCGAAGCACCCCCAACGGTGTTCTGCGCGACAGTGCCCGCGGTAGAGGAGAGAGAAGTTGAGCGATTTGCATAGCCTGAAGTGTACATATTCATTCCAGCCCTGTAGTTACTGTATGGATATACAGTAACCCCTGTATGCATAAAGATCAACCTCATTTTCGGAAAGCGACTCGCAAAATTCATTCAATGTTGATGCCCTTCGAAAAATCATCTTGCTCAACGACGCTAAGTTGCCTATTTTCCTGCTAACGGATCCGCTAGTAAGAAATTTCGTTGTTACTTTATGATTTTGAATGGAAATATCATGAAAAAGATATCTTATGAACGGATTTATAAATCCCAGGAATACCTGTCACCGCTGGGTGAAATTCATCATCGCGCGCTGTTCGGCGGCTATACCCTGGCAGTGGATGATGCGGTTTTTGCCATGGTGTCAGAAGGTGAGCTCTACCTCCGTGCCTGTGAAGAAAGTGCGAAATACTGTGTGAAAAATGCCGCGTCTTTTTTGACCCTGATGAAGCGGGGCCGTCCGGTGCTTCTCAACTATTACAGGGTGGATGACGGGCTATGGCAGGACAGGGAGCGTCTGCTTCAGCTCTCCACTTTCGCACTTAATGCGGCAAGAAAAGAGCGTTACCAGCGGCATCAGCGCAATCGACTTAAGGACCTGCCAAACCTGACCTTTCAGCTGGAAGTGTTGCTCTTTGAAGCGGGCATCACCAACGAAGAAACGCTGCGGGCGCTTGGCGCAAGGGAGAGCTGGCTGAAGATGCGGGCGAAAAATAAAGCGCTGAGTATCAAAGTGCTATTCGCGCTGGAAGGGGCGATCGAGGGGCTGCATGAGGCGGCACTCCCGGCCGGCATTCGCCGGGAGTTGACGGAGTGGTTTAATGCGCTGCCTGAGCCACTGGAGAATCACTCCTCCAGGTAGCGATTTGCTGTTGCAGCCGGCAAATTTCTGGCAGCAGGGCGATAAGCAGGCCAATCTGCTGCAACACCAGAGGCGCTTTGCTGTCGTTTCCAGGCTCAAGATGCGCAATACGTTGGGTAAGTTCATCCAGCGCCTGTCTCACGCGCGGTTCATCGGCTGGCCGGTGATGCAGTGCATCATCGACATAACAGACCGCGTCATCCAGCAGGTTGAGGATGCCCGGGTTGGTGAGTTTTTCGCGGTGGGCGCCCAGCGTGGAAATATAGCTGGTGAAGGTATGGTTCAGGCAGAGCAGCCGGAAAGCCGTCTCACGAATCTCGGCCGTGGCGCGAGGCTCCGTTGACATGTTAGAGACCACCGAGGCCAGTTCCGCATCGCTGTTGTGCGCATCGCGGCGCGCTATCCGGTAAGCCAGGCGGTTATCGCGGCCCTGATGATACTGCTCAAGGATGGCATCCAGGTATCGGCAGTTGGCGTTCATAGCCCTGTCTAACACGCGCGGTAGATTACGGAAACGCCAGTCCGGCCAGATAAAGCTGACGGCGGCCCAGGCGATAGCGCAGCCAATCAGGGTATCGAGTACGCGGGGCAGGGCGACCTCGAACCCTTCACCCAGCAGGTTAAAGCAGAGCAGAACCAGCAGCGTGATGAACATTGTGGCATGGGCGTACTGCACGTTGCGAAACGCGAAGAACAGCACGCCGGTGATCACGATCAGGATCAGCTGTCCTTCAATGGACGGCACGAAATAGAGCACCGGAAGGCCAATGGCGACGCCGACCAGGGTGCCGATAATACGCAATGCCAGGCGGTGTCGGGTGGCGTTATAGTTCGGCTGACAGACAAACAGGCTGGTCAGCAGGATCCAGTAGCCGTGGTGCAAACCGGTTATCTGGATAAAAGCATACCCCACGCATAAGACCAGGGACATCCGCACCGCGTGACGAAACAGCGCCGACTCCGGCGTGAAGTTGCGGCTCAGCCTTAGCCACATATCGCTCACGCTGTGCACGCTGTCATCTGCAAGCTGGTTATCCATCTCGCTGCCCGGCAGTGCCATCGCCTGCTCGGACTCAATCGTCGCCAACTGAGCATCAATCGCCCGCAGGTTGTTGAGCAGAAAACCCAGCGCTTTGATCTGTTCCGGTGACGTTCCGCTGGCCTGCACGCGGTCGAGCGCCGCATCGAGATGGCTAAACACGCGTTCGAAGCGGGAGTCGTGCTGATAGGGCGTGCGCAAAAGAATGGAGCGCGCGAGCTGCTGGCATGCCTGTGACTGCATGGACAGCAGGCGCTGAAAGCGGAACATGACGTCGCTGTAGCGGAACTTCTCGCGCAGGGCGGCATACTGAACGTGCGAGGAGCTGGCGCGCTCATGAATGTCCTGAGCGGCAAAATAGTAGTGCAAGGTTCTGCGCGTGCCGCGCTGGCCGCGATCCCCGCGCAGACGGGTAAGCAGCGAGGCTTTCGTCTGGTTAAGGGTGGCGACCAGCTGGCCGTTTGCCAGCGCCAGATCGTAAAGCGGCGCCTGGCTTTCTTCCTCAATATCCGGGTCGAACAGCCGGGATTTCAGTTCCAGATAATGGGCTAGCTGCTCATAGCTGCGGGCAAGGTTATCCTGCAGAGGACGAACCGGGAAGATTAGGTGGCCGGTTAACGTCAGCAGGTTATACCAGATGGCGCCCAACAGCAGCAGCACAGGCTGCTGATACCACTGGTCGTACAGGGAAACGCCCAGCATGGTGTAGATGGCGATCAGCAGGGCCCCAAAGGCGATAGTGGCATAGCGCTGCCCCAGACCGCCCAGCAAAATAAACCCGCTGGTGGAGAGTGTAAGGCCAAGGGCAAACAGCCACGGCCAGGGGAAAAGTAACTCAACGGACGCGGAGGCGATAAAAAAACAGACGAGCGTAATGACCAGATTCCGCAAACGCCCGGCCAGGCGATCGTCCAGATCCGCCAGCGCTCCGGCCACCACCCCCAGCGTGAGGGGGATGGTGAGCTTGACATCATTCAGCCACCACGGCAGGGCAGCCGTGCCGCAAAGCGCGATAAATATCCTGACGTTGTAGAGCCAGGCGCTGTTCCAGGTATAACGGCGAAGCAGTGGACTTAGCATAAACGCGGCCAGTCCTTATTTACTGAAAACGACGACGTGCGTTCGCTTCACGCGCCGCCTGGGCCACTTCGACCGGAACCACCCTGCGCCCGACGGGCCAAAGGGCGATGGCGGCGATCTTAAAGTTCGCGAGCCCGACCGGAATACCAATTATTGAGATGCACTGCGCAATACCGGCAAAAATATGCATGATGCACAGCCACCAGCCGAAGAAAATCAACCACAGAATGTTCAGCAAAGTTCCCCCCGTATTCATCAGGGCGCTTTTGCTCTCCGGGTTCAGCTCGTTAACGTGGATAGCTTCGTTACCGTAGGGGATGAACGAGAGTTTCGTGATTTCCCAGCAGGAACGGGTCAGGGGAAGGGTGAAGATCAGGACGATGCTCACCAGCGTGGCAAAAAGCCAGGAAAGGGTGGTGGCAAAACCGCCCAGCACAAAATTCAACACATTCAGAACGGTACGCATAAACCCTCACTTCCTTTCGATAAAATTAACGCCCAATGATTGTAACGTTTTTTTAGGCTGGAGCACCTTAAAACTGGCAGTTAAACTGTCAGGTAAATTATCTCTTCGTGGATTTGGCGGGACATGGAACTGAAAGCAACTTCTTTAGGCAAACGCCTGGCGCAACACCCCTATGACAGAGTTGTTCTGCTCAACGCCGGGGTTAAAGTCTCCGGAGAACGCCACGAATACCTTATTCCGTTTAATCAGCTTCTGGCTATTCACTGCAAGCGCGGGCTGGTGTGGGGCGAGCTTGAGTTCGTTCTGCCTGACGACAAAGTCGTGCGCCTTCACGGTACCGAGTGGGCGGAAACCCAGCGTTTCCACCATCACCTGAACGCGCTCTGGCAGCAGTGGAGCCACGACATGAGCGTGATTGCCGCTCAGGTGCTGCAGCAGGTGCTGGACGATATCGCGCAAAGCAACGCGCAGCAAACGTGGCTGACGCGCCAGCAGACCGCCGGTCTGCAGCAAAAGATTCGACAGGCACTTTCGGCGCTGCCGCTCTCCGTGACGCGTCTTGATGAGTTCGACAATTGTCGCGATGCCTGGCGTCAGTGCCAGGCCTGGCTGAACGATATGGATAAAAGCCGGCTGGCGCATAACCAGGCCTGGACGGACGCCATGCTCACCCAATACGCCGACTTTTTCAGTACGGTGGAGTCTTCACCGCTCAACCCTGCTCAGGCGCGCGCGGTGGTGAACGGCGAGCAGTCGCTGCTGGTGCTGGCGGGGGCCGGAAGCGGTAAAACGTCGGTGCTGGTGGCGCGTGCGGGCTGGCTTCTCACCACCGGGGAGGCCGTTGCCGATCAGATCCTGCTTCTGGCTTTTGGCCGTAAGGCGGCACAGGAGATGGACGAACGCATCCAGGAACGGCTGCACACCCGGGATATTACCGCCAGAACCTTCCATGCCCTCGCGCTGCATATCATTCAGCAGGGCAGTAAAAAAGTGCCTGCCATCAGTAAACTGGAAAACGACGCGCAGGCGCGACAGGCGTTGTTTATTAAAACGTGGCGTCAGCAGTGCAGTGAGAAAAAGGCGCAGGCGAAAGGGTGGCGTCAATGGCTGGAAGAGGAACTCAACTGGGAGGTACCGGAGGGCAGCTTCTGGCAGGATGAAAAACTGGCTCGTCGGCTCGGCTCGCGTCTTGACCGCTGGGTCAGCCTGATGCGGATGCACGGCGGCTCGCAGGCAGAGATGATTGAAAGCGCGCCGGAGGCGATCCGCGATCTATTTTCAAAACGGGTCAAGCTGATGGCTCCGCTATTGAAAGCCTGGAAAACCGCGCTGAAAGAGGAAAATGCCGTTGATTTCTCCGGTCTTATCCATCAGGCGATCGTCATTCTGGAGAAGGGGCGCTTTGTCAGCCCGTGGAAGCATATTCTGGTGGATGAGTTCCAGGATATCTCACCCCAGCGTGCGGCACTGCTCTCGGCGCTGCGGGCGCAAAATAAACATACCTCGCTGTTCGCGGTGGGGGACGACTGGCAGGCCATCTACCGTTTCAGCGGGGCGCAGCTCTCGCTGACGACCGCCTTCCACCACTATTTTGGCGAAGGCGACCGTAGCGATCTGGACACGACCTACCGCTTCAATTCACGGATTGGTGAGATCGCCAACCGCTTTATCCAGCAGAACCCGCACCAGCTGGCCAAGCCGCTAAACAGCCTGCGGGCAGGGGATAAAAAAGCGGTCACCCTGCTGGCGGATGACCAGCTGGAGCCGCTGCTGGACAAGCTCAGCGGCTATGCGAAACCCGATGAACGTATCCTGGTGCTGGCGCGTTATCATCACCTTAAGCCTGCTGCGCTGGAAAAAGCCGCTACCCGCTGGCCGAAACTGCAGCTTGAATTTATGACCATTCACGCCAGCAAAGGGCAGCAGGCCGATTATGTGATTGTGGTGGGGCTGAAGGAGGGCAGCGACGGATTCCCGGCTCCGGCCCGCGAGTCGGTCATGGAAGAGGCCCTGCTGCCGGTGCCGGAAGACTTCCCGGATGCCGAAGAACGGCGTTTGCTGTACGTGGCCATCACCCGCGCGCGTCACCGCGTGTGGCTGCTGTTCAATAAAGAGGAGCCATCCGTGTTTGTCGATATATTGAAGAGTATTGATGTGCCGGTGGCGCGGAAGCCATAACGACCAAGACAACGAGGGGGAGGCCGGGTAAGACGTAGCCGCCACCCGGCAAAAAAGCTACTTCAGTCTCTCGGAAAGATAGCGCTGATAGTCCGGAATAAGGATCTCAACCGGCGAGTTAAACTGCGGTGATTCAATGATGAAATCCGCCGTCGACAGGTTCGTCGCCACCGGAATATTCCACACCGTTGCCAGACGCAGCAGCGCTTTGACATCCGGATCGTGCGGAACCGCATTCAGCGGATCCCAGAAGAAGATCAGCACATCAATTTTCCCTTCGGAAATCTGCGCCCCGACCTGCTGATCGCCGCCCATCGGGCCGCTCAGCATCGCATTCACCTCCAGACCCGTTTCGCGCTGGATCAGGTTACCGGTAGTGCCGGTCGCCGAGAGGGCATGCTTTTCCAGCAGCGGCTGATGGCGGCGAACCCAGTTAAGCAGCATTTGTTTACAGTGATCGTGCGCCACCAGCGCAATGTGTTTGCGTTCAGGCAGCGTGCGTGTTGTCAGTTCCATAATCATATCCATCAGGTTAACTGACTACACGATGACGGGAACCGTCTGACGCTGCAAGAGAAAGGCGTAAAAAATGTGGCTTAAGATGAAGGTTGTTGCTTTGCCCACTGTAAAAACCGGGCCCGCGTGTCGGGATCGGCCTGCTGGAACCAGAATTTAAGGCGCTGTTCCGTCAGGCTCTGGGACTGCGGTGGAATGACGTCCAGTTCCGAGACGCCGGATAGCAGCGTACTGTCGTCCGCCATCATGGTAGCAAACTGCGGAAGGGAGGCGCGTTTGCCGGCTTTGTTATAGACCTGCGTTGCGGCCTCGTAGTCCGGGCTTTTTGTGGCGCTGGTCAACGCCAGAATATCCAGCTTGACCGGGATCGGCATTGCATTCCCGTCCAGCAGCTCAACGCGCGGCGAGGCGTCGAAGGCCGCTGATTCCTTCTCCGTTTCAAGGCGAGGCAGGGTAATGTTCACCTGGCTGATTTGCCGGGTATTAAAGCTGACAATCAGCGGCGGAGAGATGTACATCCGCTGCTCATGGTTAGTCAGGCCGATCGCTTTTTCGACCCGGAACACCAGCTGATGCGGCCCGTTATCTAACTCAATGCTGTCAGCCCCGCGCAATAACGAGCTGGAAACCTTTTTCCCGTCCAGAACCAGAAGATCAATGTCGCCAGAAAGCCGAAGCGTGGTGGCAAAAACGCAAACCGGCATCACTAACGCAATCAGAGCAGTGGCAAAACCGGTTTTCATAGAAGGCTCCCGTCAGAGATACTGTCGCCGCATTAATGTATCTAAATCTTTCGATAATCACGTTTACTAACATATAGACATATTTTGCCGTTTTGCCCTCATACATCTGTATGGGATGGATGGTTGAGATGTGCGCTTTGGCGTACACTTTTAAAAAAGCCAGGAGAAAAACCATGAAAGAGAACGATATTGCCGAGATTCTGACATCCACGCGTACCATTGCGCTGGTGGGCGCGAGCGATAAACCCGACCGTCCCAGCTATCGGGTGATGAAATACCTTCTCGATCAGGGCTATCACGTCATCCCGGTCTCACCAAAAGTGGCGGGGAAAACCTTACTGGGCCAGCAGGGTTATGCCACGCTCGCTGACGTGCCGGAAAAAATTGATATGGTCGATGTCTTCCGTAATTCCGAGGCGGCGTGGGAAGTGGCGCAGGACGCGATTGCCGTCGGGGCGAAAACATTGTGGATGCAGCTGGGCGTGATTAACGAGCAGGCTGCCGTGTTGGCGCGGGATGCGGGATTGAAGGTGGTTATGGATCGCTGTCCGGCGATCGATATCCCCCGTCTGGGGCTGGCGAAATAATAAAAAAAAGCCCGTTCATCGGGCTTTTTTTACACGCTTAGTTCCGCAGGCGCGGAGCCTGTAACTGTTTGCGGATAGTCTGAGCAAGTTCATCCATTGTGGGTTGTTCCGGATGCTCTTCCTGCAGCTCGCTACTCAGCTGCGCTTCGGCAAGGTAGGTATGTACGGGTTGTCCGTCGTCACCTTCCATCACCACATGGTACCAGGGTGCAGCGCGAAGCTCTGCGTTCACCGCCAGTTCGTCCGCTGACGGTTCATCAAGGGAATACTCCGGGTCGATATCCACGACCACACCCAAATACCCAAGCAAAGTGTGGCGGACCTGCTGGCCGATACCGAATTTGCTGGCAATCATAGTCACCTCCCGGGAAATACGACTTACACATTAAGTGCGGGCAATATTTCTCTTTTCAAGTTACATGACGCGACAGGCAAACCCTTTCAGATACAGTCCTTCCGGGTAGGTAGCAATCACGGGGTGATCGGCTGCCTGACGGAACTGCTCTATAAATTGTACATCACGACCAGCATCTATTGCGGCATCGGCGATGATTTTTTGGAATAAATCGGTGGTCATCAGCCCGGAGCAGGAGAAGGTGAGCAGCACCCCGCCCGGGTTCAGCAGCTGGATCGCCAGCATGTTGATATCCTTATATCCACGGCAGGCGCCCATCAGCTGGCTTTTGTTTTCCACAAACTTTGGCGGATCCATCACGATGACGTCGAACTTCTCGCCCTGATCGCGATATTTACGCAGCAACTTGAAGACGTCGTCGCGTATAAATTCGGCTTTGCTCAAGTCCAGTTTGTTCAGCTCGACGTTCTGTTTTGCCACGTCCAGCGCTTCCTGCGAGGTATCCACGCTGACCACCTGGGCACAACCGCCCATCAGCGCCGAAACGGCAAAACCGCCGGTGTAGGAGAAGCAGTTCAGCACGCGTTTGTCGGCAACGTACTGACGCGTAGCCAGGCGGCTGTCGCGCTGGTCAAGGTAGTAACCCGTTTTGTGCCCGCCCTGAATATCCACCAGCAGCTTCATGCCGTGCTCTTCAATCGGCAGCAGGGCAGGCGGCAGCTCACCCGTGACCGGGCCCTGCGTCAGCTCCATGCCCTCTTTTTTGCGCACCGCCACGTCGCTGCGGTCGTAAATAGCGCATTCCGGGAACAGGGTTTGCAAGGCGCTAATCAGTGCGGCACGCTGGTATTCCGCCCCGGCGCTGAGGAGCTGCAGCACCAGGAAATTGCCGAAGCGATCGATGGTTACGCCCGGCAGACCGTCGGACTCACCGGCAATCAGGCGATAGCTGTCCAGCCCGTCGCGCTTTGCCAGCCACTCGCGCCACTGCTGCGCCTGCTGCAGACGGCGGACAAAGAAATCGATATCGATGGTTTCGTCTTTATCGAAGGTCCAGACGCGCGCGCGGATCTGAGACGCTGGCGAGTAAGCGCCTCGCGCTAACCATTTCCCCTGATGGTCAACAATATCAATGGTTTCACCGAGGCTGGCTTTGCCTTCCATACGGGCAACCGCACCGGAAAAGACCCAGGGATGACGGCGCAGTAATGACTTCTCGCGCCCTTTGGCTAACACTAAACGTACACTCATAATTTGCTGTTCTGTCGATTTCAGGGAAATGGCGCGTAGAGTAGCACATTCAGCCAGGCGCAATCATCTGCGGATGTCGTTGAGCGTTTCGGCAGATCGTGGAGGAGGTGAGAATGGCCGTGGCGCTGTCACAGTTACAGTCGACTCGCTTACCGATCGGTGAAATCGCAGTACAATGTGGGTATCTTTCCAGCTCTCGTTTCACCGCCCGTTTCCGGCAGCACTATGGCTGTTTACCGAAAACGCTACGTTAAGGAGAAGAAGAATGTCAAAAGTCTGCACCATTGCCTGGGTCCACGGCCTTGTTCAGGGCGTCGGGTTCCGCTACAGCACTCAGCGTGAGGCCGTTCAGCTTGGGCTAACGGGATACGCGCGAAATATGGACGACGGCAGCGTTGAGGTGGTCGCCTGCGGCGACGCGGAGCAGGTTGAAAAACTGATGGCGTGGCTGAAAGCAGGCGGGCCGCGCAGCGCCCGGGTTGATAAGGTCTTAACGGAACCGCATCAACCCGGCAGGGAATATGTGAACTTCGGTATTCGGTATTAAATACACTTCACCGGTTTAGGCAGGCCGGCAATTTTGGTGGCCTGTTTTGCCGGGCCTTTCGGGAACAGGCGATACAGATAGCGGCTGTTGCCTTTTTCTTCGCCAAATTTGTTGGCCATCGCCTTGACCAGCATGCGGATGGCCGGAGAGGTGTTGAACTCGAGATAAAACTCGCGCACAAAACGGACCACCTCCCAGTGTTCGGGGGAGAGGGCGATACCTTCGTTTTCGGCGATTTTCTCCGCCAGCGGCTCGCTCCATAGCGTGGTGTCTTTCAGATAGCCTTCGCTATCGGTCTCAATTTCCTGGCCTGCAAAAATGAACATAGTGCTCTGTCGATAAAGTAAAAAACGCCCCTAGTCTAGCAAATAAGGGGCGGCGTGAGAAACCTCGACCTACAGAAGAAGCTGGAGCAGATTGTTGGCATTAAGCTTTTTCAGCGCGTTGCATTTATACGTCGACACCTGTTTTTCACTCATCTGCGTCATATGCGCGACATGCCGTACCGATTGTCCGTTCACCAGCCTGTCGAGCACGTTGAACTCCATGCCTGTCAGGCAACAATTCAGGGTGCGCACCCGGCGGGGCTCTCTGGCAAGCAGATACGCCGCATCCGCAACGGCAATCCGGTCATCAATGATATATAAGGTCAGCGTGGCAAACCGCTTTCGCAGATGGGTAGCCAGTGCCCAGCCTTTTTCATTGCATACCAGATACACCGTTCCTTCCCAGCGCCTGGCTTCCAGCTCCAGAAGAATGTCGACCAGCGCCAGATGCGTCCCCGCGACGGAAAAGCGGCAGCGAACAACGAGGGTGTCGCAGACCAGCAGCGAACGGCACCACTTTACCGTACCGCTCTCAACCTGAGTCTGAGCGTTACGGCGCAGAAGGGCGTAGCGCAACCCTTCGGCATAAAAACGATTGTTGTCGAGGATGGCGTAACTCACAATGGCCTCTTTATAAGGTACTGGGCGTGTAGATAACGCGTAGGGTGCCGGTGTAATCCCCGGCATTTTTGCTGCTGGCAGCAAACGCGGGCGTTTTCAGAATGATGGGGGCGGGGACACAAAGTACGCTCTCCCGTCCACCCGGCAGCACAACCTGACGCAGATATTGCGGGTCATTAGTGCTCTGCCAGATCAGCGTTTTGCCATTCGCCGCGGTTTCTGCTGCGCCCGTTACCGGGTTGATCACCGTAACCTGATAATCGAGCCGATCCCGTGCTTCGGTCTGGCTTCCACCGCGTCGTCTGACGGAAAACGCTCCCTCAGTACGGCCCGTGGCCGCTAAACCGTCATCCTCAAAGCGCAGATAGACGCGCGTGCTGGCGCTGTTTTTACCGTCATACAGGCACATATCCAGCGCGCTCTCGCCCTGGATTTCGCTGCCGCCGGGCCGCCCCGGAAAATTGGTCAGATTGAGGTTAACCATCGGGGTTGAGTGGGGGAACGCCGGCAGATAAATCTGCTGGTTACCCGGATCGACCACCTCAATGCGTATCGTCGCCTGCCAGCGGGCTATGGTGAGGTAGCCCGGACACCCGACGTTGACATCGTTAAAGTTGCCCCCGCAGTCGGCGCTTCCCCATTCGCGCAGGTTCTGCTTCAGCGTTGCGGTCCAGATGCCCGGCTGGGCGAGCTTATCCAGTTCGCCTTTAACGATGTAAAAATCAAAATAGGGTTCCCGGTTCCAGGCCGAGAGATCGGCGGTACCGCCGCTGACAAAGCTGGCAAAGGTGAAAATTTTGTTGTTGATAAACATATGTTTTTCCCCATAGACCTTCACATCTGCTGTTTTATTTGTCGACGTGTGGGTAAAACGCAGCGTAATGGCGTAGGGGGCGGCCGGGTTCGCGCTAAACCAGACCGGCGCTGTCATACACGCTCCGTTCGTCGGGTCGGTGCGGGACTCGCAGGTCAGGGTGTTGCGTCCCCACTTTTGCGGGTCGATAGTGTCGTAACCGCTCGGTTCATGGACCCAGATATCAAAACGCGCAGGCGGCACCGCGCGATCGTAGCTAATCCCTACGCTGGAATTTCTTCCGGCAGGGACGCCCCCCAGCGTCTGACAGCTCCACAGCGTCAAAAAAAGTAAAATAAAGAGGTAGTTGTTCACATCATTTCCCTTTGGTGAGGTGCTCTGCATTCATGGCCGTTGGCCCCGTAGGCACGTTCCGCCCGGCGAGCATCAGTTGCGCCTGGTGCTGGACCGAATCCGGCAGGGCGGAGAAAGTGAGTTCCCGACACGGGATCGACCCGACGTAACGCACCACGTCGCGCATGCTTTTCACGCTCAGTTCACACTGATAAAACTGCTGCTGACGCACCAGATAAAGATTGCGCAGCAGGGCGTCGCTCTGGGCGCTGAAACCGCCATTGCCGAGATCGTTCCAGCCGTTCACGTTCAGCGGTACGCCGCCCACGAACGGCGAATGATGTTCGTCAGTGAGCTGGCCGAGCCAGGTGTAGCGGGTGGTGGTTTGCACGTCCCGGCGAAGCATTTTGCCCGGCACCATAAAGAGCGTCCGGCTCCCGGAACCCTGCGTGATTTCACTGCTTGCGCCTGATGAGACGTTCAGCGACTCATTAACCGTCAGCGTTGTTGGCTGATAACCCGGCACCGCAAAAAGGGCACGGCTGTTGGCCGGGATATCCGCGGTGCCGCCGTTATCCAGCGAGACGGCGACGCGTGAATCCCGGGAATCCTCAGGCGTAGCCACGTTTACCGCAACGGCAGAAGCCGGGCGTCCATCGCCCCAGCGGCCAAGCCACAGCCCTGAGCGCGACAGGGCGAGGGTGGAGCTGTAGTTGCCGCTGCTGCTTAACGTATGGCGCCCATCCTGGCGGTCCCATGCGTCGCTCACCGTCAGGCTGGCGTTACCAAAACGTCCACCCTGGCGCGTATACGCCGAGGCATTGAGCGAATCGCTGTTAATCCCCGATGCGCTCAGCCCGTATTCATTCTCGCCGCGCGCGTCGGCATACCAGTTGTGTGCCACGTTGTAGCTCAGCTGGTTTTTCTGATGCTGCTGGTGCTGCCAGGTTGCACCAAGCGAGGTATAGCCTGACGCATCACCCTGACGCTTATGCGCCAGTGAGAGGCTAACGCTCAGATAGCCGCCTTTGTCTTTCCCGTCGCGAGAGTGGTCGTTGCGCATAAACAGGTTAATGCTGCTGTTGATGTTCAGACCGCGCGCGCTAAAGGTATTACTCAGCCCGCCCTGCCAGGCCTGCGTGCGGGAGCGGGTCATATACACCGGCTCCCACGGCAGGCCGGCATCGTGACGATCGTCATGGTCAGGCAGTTCCCGGCGCGTAACGTAGCGCCCTTCGTTGCGGTTATCCGAATACCCCAGGTTGGCGTACCACGAGCCGACAGGCACGGAGAACATGATCGAGAGGCTACGATAACAGCCGTTGACGGCGTCAAAACCTGCGCTGCGGGTATCACAATTTTCTGCGGATAACGCGTTGCGGTAGAAGCTCAGCGAAAACCCGTCGTTATAGCTGATTTGCTGAATATTGCCGCGTTGGCCCTTGCTGCCGTAGAGGTAGCTAAAGCGTGTGCTTAATACCCCGTCGATCGGGCCCGCGTTAAAGCCGCGGCTCCAGTCGAGGGCATTTTCCAGGAAGTGCTGCCTTTTCATGACGGTTGCGCCGCTGGTCAGCGCCAGCGTCGGGGTGACGGGCAGGCGTATACCCGCCTGTGCGACCGGGCTGCGTTCATCGTTGCGATCGTTATTAGCCGTTTCCCCTGCCTGCATAAACCACTCGACGCGGTCGAATGGCGTAATGCCCGTACGGGTAAACGGAACCTGCTCGGTACGCGTCAGGCGGTTGTTTTCGTAAACTGACAGCGTCACGGTATAGCTTCCATCCGGAAACGCGCGGGTATCCAGAGTTTGTGCCCCGGCATTGAGGTAAAAGCTGGCCAGCAGCTCCTTGCCGCGGCGCGCGTCGATACGCGCATCGTGCGAAAGCAGCACCGTAATGGGCGTGCCCTTCGATTGCTGAACCGGGTTGATCCATGCCCGGGTCGAGCCCGTGCGCAGGCCACGTATTTTGCCCAGCGGCAGCTGGCTGAGGTTAATATTCCCCCCGGCGTTGCTGAACAGGTCGCGGGTATCCATCTCGCCTATCTGTAGATAATATTCACGCCATAAATCCTGGCGGAACCAGGCATTGTTAACGGTCATTTCCTGCTGCTGCTGATGACGCGAGCGTTGTCCCAGCCAGGTCCAGTCGAGGTTAAGATAGCCGTCCTGGGTCAGCGCCAGCGCCCCGTTGCCCTGAACGGTGGCAGACTGATAATCCCTGTCGGCAACGAAATTGATATTTTGCTGATGAATCAACGCGTTTTCGCTGTCCTGGGTGGGCTGATACCACTGGTTTTCCTCCGAGGGCTTTGGCAAAAAGCGCTTATCAAAAAACAGGTTTATGCGAGCATTGTTTTCGTCATAGATGATGGCCGCACGGCGGGTTTCGAGATAATCACACCCCGTCGCGGAGCCGTTGCTGCTGCAGGCCAGGTTGCCGTTACGGGCAAGCGGAACGGCCAACGCTGCGGAAACGGAGCCGATAAGGGCAGGATCGTCGTTAAACTGACGTTTGATGGCCGCGACCACGGTTTCAGGTGCGACAAAACTGACCGTTTCAAGATTGATATCGGTTTCGAAAAGGCCAAGCGACTCGCCGTATAAGCTCACCTCTGTCCACATGCGCTGCGTTTTCGCCAGATCCTCGAATCCGGCCGGGACGGCCATCTCAGCGCAGGCGAGGTGGACAGATGCGGGTAATAAAGCAACAAAAAGGAGAGTATTTCTGTGAAACGCCATGAACGAGCCTCGACATCATCCTGACGTCAGAGGGCGGGCGCCCTCTGACGTTATTCCTTAGGTGCTATGGTGTTACGCACCGCCTTCCGTGGTGGTCGCCTGAGTCAGCATCAGGCTTACAACGCCGCTGTACTGGCCGGTTTTCAGAATGCCTTTGGTGGTCTGGGAAATGGTCAGAGGCAGAACCGCAGAACCGTTTTCAATGCTGCCCGGGAACAGTTCGGTTCCGGTAAATTCGGCATCGGTGGTGGACAGAGTTTTATCACCCAGAAGAACCGTCATCGGTACAATCTGATCCCCATCCGTGTTGGTGAGCTTAGCTGCGCTAACGAGGCGTACTTTGACGTTACTGGTAGCAGAGTTGGACCATACCTTGGTGTTCAGGCGGTAGCTTTCCAGGCCCCGACCCGGCAGATACTGCATGTCGATACTGGCTGGCAGCGGCGTGTTATCGGCCTGGGTCATATCCAGCTGTGAATCAACGCTGGCGTTGACGGTAATATCTTTCTGGATCGCCAGCGCGCTGGCAGATGTGGTCATCGCGGCAACGATCATCAGAGGTTTAATAAATTTACGCATTGATATCTCCATATTTTACAAATGAGCACCCTGGCTCTTTAAACAAACCACAAGGGTTTTTACAGTGACGTCGTGTTATTGCACGACGGGTAAGTCAGCTTCTTCAGCGGTTTTTTTCACCCAGTTGAAGTAGCGGAATTTGTATTTCTTGCCGTTTACCTGATTAAGCGTTTTTAATTTCCGCTCGGTATCCGGATAAATCGTGGCGTCTTCTTTAATCCATTTACAGACGTCGTCTGACTGACAAATACCGATCTCCCTGAGCGGCACGCGCAGGGTGCCGGCGTTGGTGACGGTCCCCCGTGCGGGATCGATATGCAGCGAAACGCGCTCCGTGGCAGGGGCCAGATGTACCAGCGCCCCCCAGATAACATTGACCCCAAGCTTTGCCGTCGCTGCCGTGCTTTCGGGCTGGCCGGGAATAATGCTGTCCGGCTGTTTCACCCCTTCAAAATAGACTCGCCAGGTGGTCTCTTTTTCCGGCGGCGTCAGTGAAACAAGGCGCACCACGCGCATTGCGCCTGCAGCCAGGGCAAATTTATCGGGCGTCACCACGACGCCGCCTTCTTTCCACGAAGCAACGTCAATCTCTTTTTCCTGGGCCGTTCCGGGGTTAAGAATTTTCTTTTGCCTCACCCGAATGAACTGAATATCATCCGTTTTCGATGCCACTTTTATTTGCGCTGCGCCGGCGCTATCCACGTTAAGTTCCATTGGATAGACGCTCATATTGGCCATTGTCATTTCTGAGAAAAATGACAGCGACAGCGCGGCGACATAAAACGCGGTTGTCATATTCACTTTTTGTTTCTGTTTCACATTCAGCCTGCCTGCTCTGAGTTCTTGTGCGGTTTTTAACACCAGGACACCGTCTGCTTTCGTATCGCTTCAGGGCAGGGAAACTTTAACCAGAACAGCAGGTTGTGAAAATTTGTATTAGTTAACCGCTGATATACAGTGATTTATCCTGATTTGCTGGTCTTAAAGTTGTATAGTTAAAAGAAAATGCCGCTACCCAGGATGGGAAGAAAATTCCTGTTGATGAAAAAAGAACCAGCTCAGGAAGCGATTTTCTTGCCGATGTCACAGGGATAAAAAAGCCTGCGGTAATAGCTGAGAGTGAAATATGTTTTTTATATGCAATAATTCGTTGTTATTTGATCCTGAAGCACATGCAATTAGTCTTGTTGGTCAACCGGAGTCTGTATTAACGCTCTCGGCGCCAGCCGTTCGCCTTTTACAGGAGTTTATTCGTCATAAAGGGCACGATCTGAGTCGGGAGGAATTAATTACACGCGTCTGGGAGGAGTATGGCTTTACGCCGTCTGGAAATAACCTCAACAAAGCGGTCAGTGAATTACGCAAAGGCTTCCAGTCTCTTGGGGAACATCATAATTTCATTGTGACGATACCCCGGTATGGATTCCGTTTTGTTGCCGATGTGATTTGCCAGCCTGCGCAAATTGTTCAACCCGCTGAAGCACAGCCGTTCTCTTCCGTCGTGCCGCCAGAGGCAAAACGTCAGCGTATTTCCCTTAAATGGGGCGCCGCGGCAGCGGCATTGTTAGCATCAGCACTGGGGTTAGGCCTGCTGTTTAACCAGCAGCAGAAGATCGCTATACCGATGACGCCAAAGCCCGTCGCGCAGAAAATAGCGGGCTGTAGCATCTGGCTTATTAACGATCATGGCCGGCCGCTGGTGCTCTCGAAACTGGCGGTGCTGCTGGAGGCGAATAACGTGGCGTGCGCGCGCGAAGCGTACAATATCTACTATTTCAGCGCCCGCTTTAACCTTGCAGTTGCGGATGAAGTGTTCATTGGTGCATGCCCGGTCAATAAAACCAGCCTGTGCAAAACCATTCGCTATAAAAGCGGGGCAGAAAAATGAAAATGAGACTTCTGTTTGCTGCGGGTGGAGCGCTTGCTGGCGGCGCGCTGGCGCTCTTTATTTATTCCGGGGGCATATATAAGCGTGATGCGCTGGCCTGCAGTACGGAATTTAACTTTACGCGTAACGAGGGAAAAGCGAATGAGGTCCGGGTCAATACCTTGGCCCAGTTCTATTTTCATCGGGACGGCACCGGCTTAACAACGTACAAAGGTGCAGCTATGGCTGAAGGCCGGGGCATGATCGTTGACAGGGATGTGGATTTTACCTGGTCGCGACGGGATGATGATAACGTTATCGTGTTGAGCTACACCAAAACCTGGCGTCGGCATAATGACAATACCCCGGACGAAAAGTGGGGAGGCTTTGCGAGGCCGACAGCCCGCTATTACCTGACGATCTCTGAGCTTGCGCCCGCCGTGTGGCTCATACAGGACCGGCTCTATCCCACCTATATTTGCCGCGGTGACTAGGGCATAAAAAAAGGAGAATGCCTGAGGCATTCTCCTTTTTGTTTCAGCAGGTCTGCTTAATCGCGGCTGGCGAAGCCCAGGATGCTCAGCAGGCTGACGAAGATGTTGTACAGCGACACATAGAGGCTCACGGTCGCGCGGATGTAGTTGGTCTCACCGCCGTGAATGATGTTGCTGGTTTCATACAGGATCGCGCCGGATGACAGCAGGATAAACACCGCGCTAATCGCCAGGTGCAGGGCAGGCAACTGCAGGAAGATGTTTGCCACCATACCAATCAGCACCACCACGATACCCGCCATCAGCATACCGCCGAGGAAGGACATATCCTTGCGCGTGGTCAGCACGTAGGCCGAGCAGCAGAAGAACACCAGCGCGGTACCGCCCAGCGCCATGCCAATCACGTCACCCATACCGGCAGACAGATACGCGTTCAGGATCGGCCCCAGGATATACCCCAGGAAGCCGGTGAAGGCGAACGCGGAAAGAATACCGACCGGTTTATCAGCGGTTTTGTAGGTCAGGAACATCAGACCGTACATCCCCACCAGCGTCAGGATCAGGCCCGGAGACGGCAGCATCAGCACGGTGCTGGCGGTAGCGGTGATAGCCGAAAACGCCAGCGTCAGGCTGAGCATGAAATAGGTATTGCGCAGCACCTTGTGGGTGCTCAGTAGCGATGTGCGGTCGCGTGAGGAAGTAATTATACGATCCATGAGTCACTCTCTTATGACAGATGTAATTAACGGAAAGAATAGGAAACGGCGCGCCAGTCTCAAAGTGGTTTTACCCATCTTTACTCAGCACGTTAGCGCTGAAGGTGGTTGTTTCTTCTGCAAAAGCATGTGTAACTAGTATGAACGGCGGTTTAAAAGTATTTACCAGATCAACCTCTTATAGGTTACTGAAAAATATTGCGTTATTGCATTTCGGGCGCTAAGAGTTATCTCCGGATCGTCATAAAACAGACAATAAGGCGAAGGAAATGAAACCACAAACACGCACGCGCTTTACGCTCTCTTTACTCACCGCCGGGATCCTGTGCGCCAGCACGGCGACCTGGGCGGCTAACGTGCCAGCAGGAACAGCGCTGGCCGAAAAACAGGAACTGGTCAGAAACAATGGCAGCGAACCGGCCTCGCTCGACCCGCACAAAGTCGAAAGCGATGTCGAATTCAATATTATCAGCGATTTATTCGAAGGGCTGGTGAGCGTCTCCCCGTCAGGAGAAATCCAACCCCGGCTGGCTGAAAAATGGGAGAACAAGGACAACACCGTCTGGACGTTCCACTTACGTCCGGGCATCACTTGGAGCGACGGGACGGCCATTACCGCAGAGGATGTGGTCTGGAGCTGGCAGCGCCTGGTTGATCCAAAAACCGTTTCACCGTACGCCAGCTATCCCGGCAACATGCATATCGTCAACGCGGCCGATATCGCTCAGGGGAAAAAATCCCCCGACACGCTGGGCGTAAAAGCAATTAACGATACCACGCTGGAAGTGACGCTCACCCAGCCCAACGCGGCGTTCCTGGCGATGCTGGCGCACCCGTCGCTGGTGCCGGTGGATAAAGTGCTGATTGGCCGCTTCGGCGAAAAGTGGACCAAACCGGAGCATTTCGTCAGCAGCGGAGCGTATAAGCTGTCCCAGTGGGTGGTCAACGAACGCATTGTGGCGGAGCGTAACCCGCGCTACTGGGATAACGCGCATACCGTTATTAACAAAGTCACCTATCTGCCGATCACCTCCGAGGCCTCGGATGTGAACCGCTATAAAGCGGGCGAAATTGATATTGTGTATACGGTACCCATTAACCAGTTTGCTCAGTTGAAGAAAACGCTGGGCAGCCAGCTGGACGTCTCCCCGCAGCTGGCGACCTATTACTACGAATTCAACACCACCCGTCCGCCGTTCAACGATGCCCGCGTGCGCAAGGCGCTGAACATGGCGCTGGATAAAGACATCATCGCTGAGAAGGTGATGGGGCAGGGGCAGCGCCCGGCGTGGCTGATTAGCCAGCCGGACATCGGCGGGGTCAAGCTGCAGAATCCGGATTACGCCAGCTGGCCGCTGGACAAGCGCATTGCTGAGGCGAAAAAACTGCTCAACGAGGCCGGGTATAACGAAAGCCATCCTCTGAGCTTCAACCTGCTCTATAACACCTCTGAATCGCACCAGCGCATCGCGATTGCGGCCAGCTCTATGTGGAAGAAAAACCTCGGCGTAGACGCGAAGCTGCAAAATCAGGAGTGGAAAACCATGCTGGATACCATGCACACCCACAACTTTGACGCGGTGCGCTACGCCTGGATTGCCGACTACGACGACGCGGCGACCTTCCTGAACAACTTCCGTACCGGCGACAGTGAAAACACCAGCCAGTACAGCAACCCGGACTACGATCAAGCCTTGATCAACGCCGCAAAGGCCAAAACGCCGGCAGAGCGGGGTAAGTTCTACCAGCAGGCAGAGGATCTGCTTGGGCGTGATGTGCCTGCCATTCCGGTTTATCACTACGTCCGTACGCACCTGGTGAAACCGTGGGTGGGTGGCTTTACGCCGGATAAGCTGGGGTACTATTTCACAAAAGATATGTACATCAAAAAGCACTAAGCGAGAGGGCTGGATTTTATGCTGATAAAATCGCCGATGTGTTGTCAGTTCAACCGATTAAGCACCTTTTGGCTAATTTTAAAGCGAACGATTGCAGCCACTCTTTACAGCATGCGGTGAGGTGTTTATAGTTCGCCTCACTCAGGAAGTGTGGCCGAGCGGTTGAAGGCACCGGTCTTGAAAACCGGCGACCCGAAAGGGTTCCAGAGTTCGAATCTCTGCGCTTCCGCCAGATATAAACCCCAGCTTACTCGTTAAGCTGGGGTTTTTCTTTTTGCGCGTATCTGTAAACCTGACGTCTATGAGCGGATAAAGGCCAGAATATCCGCGTTAATGGTATCCGCGTGGGTGGTATGCATCCCGTGCGGGAAGCCCGGATAAATTTTCAGTACGCTGTTCGCCAGCAACTTATCCTGCAGCAGGGCAGCATTCTTATACGGCACGACCTGATCGTCATCCCCCTGCATCACCAGAACGGGAACCGTAATTGTTTTCAAATCCTCTGTCTGATCGGTTTCTGAAAACGCCTTAATTCCCTCATAGTGTGCCCTGGCGCTGCCGATCATGCCCTGACGCCACCAGTTCTGAATGGTGCCCTGTGAAACCTCGGCCCCCGCCCGGTTAAACCCATAAAAAGGACCGCTGGCGACGTCGAGGTAAAACTGGGCGCGATTCGCGGCCAGCGCTTTACGAAAGCCGTCGAAAACCTCTACAGGTGTCCCGCCGGGGTTGTTTTCTGTTTTCACCATCAACGGTGGAACGGCGCTCACGAGCACCGCTTTGGCAACGCGCCCCTGCGGCTGGCCGTACTTCGCAACATAGCGGGCCACCTGGCCACCGCCGGTTGAGTGGCCGACGTGCACCGCATTGTGCAGATCCAGGCTTTCGACCACGGCCGACGCGTCAGCCGCATAATGATCCATATCGTGCCCTTCGCTGACCTGGTCCGAACGCCCGTGACCACGGCGGTCGATTGCGATAACGCGATAGCCTTCCGCAAGGAAGAAGAGCATCTGGTTATCCCAGTCATCGGCACTCAATGGCCAGCCGTGATGGAAAACAATGGGCTGAGCCTCTTTCGGACCCCAGTCTTTGTAGTAAATATTGACGCCGTCTTTCGTTGTTACGAATGCCATACCGCAGACTCCTCTGTTAAAGACGCAACGATCGCTGGCTGAGCGCAGAGCGAACCATTATTGTCTTCATGATGTTGGCTTGTTTTGTTTCCCGTACCGACAGTACCCCTAAAGTGTAGGAGAAATAGTAAAACCGGTGGGTTTCATTCGTGTGAATGGTATCCAGAAGGGGAAAGCGAATGATGGGCTCTGGAGTGAGTCCCAGAGCCATCAGAGGAGGAGGCGTTAACGGTTCTCTTCAATATAACGGGCGAGATCGGCCGGGGTTTTCAGCACCGTCGCCACGTCGGTAGGCGGGATCATACAGCCGTAAACGTCCTGCACCTCCAGCACCATGTCGACTGCCAGAATGGAGTCGAGAATGTCGGATTCAATCAGCTCATCGTGAAAGCCAACCTTGCGGGATAACACTTTTTCAAACAGGGCGAGAATATCGTGTTCCATCATTTTTCCTGGGATAATTAATGTGTGCGGGCGTAAGCGTCCAGCAGCTTGCGGTCAATTTTGCCGTTAGGATTTAGCGGCAAAGCGTCTTTTACGATAATTTGTGAAGGCACCATGTAGTGGGGCACCACGTTTGCCAGCGAGGTTTTGATTGCCTCCGGTGCCAGCTCCGTCACGCAGAACGCGGCGATGCGCAGCACGCTGCCGCAGGGTTTCATCAGCGGCATCACCACCGCTTCGCTGATGCCGGACATGGCCAGCAGGCGGTTTTCAATCTCGCCGATCTCGATGCGGTATCCATTCAGCTTGACCTGGCTGTCGTTGCGGCCCTGGCAGTAGATGAGCCCGTCTTCATAACCCAGATCGCCGGTCCGGTAGCCGCGGAACGCATCATCTTCCCGACGCAGCAGTTTTGCCGCGTTCTCCTGCGGTAGGCCTAAATAGCCGCGCATGACGTTTTTGCCCCAGATAATCAGCTCGCCCTCGGCGGAAATTTCCATTCTGCTGTCCGGCATCATCACGCCCACCGGCAGCACCGCGCTGTCGCTGTTAAGGATCTCATCCGTGATCTCAACCACGGTTGTCGCAATGGTCGCTTCCGTTGGGCCATAGGAGTTGATGATTTTGGCCTGCGGGAAACGGCGGCGGAGCTGTTTCACCAGCGCTTTATTGAGCACTTCACCAATGAAGATAAAGACGTTAAGTGCAGGCAAATACTCGCTGTTAAAGTGCGGAGAAAGCAGTTGCTGGTAGGCAAAAGAGGGGGTGGAAACCCAGGCGGAGGCCGCGTTGCTTTGCAGTCGCTCGAGCCAGTTCTCTTTCTGGATATCCTCTTTGGCATTCAGCACGATGTGGCCTCCCATCGCCAGGTTCGCCAGCAGAGGGATCAGGGAGAGGTCAAAGCTGAACACCGCGTGGTTCATTAGCACCGGTTTTTCCGGCAGCGAAAAGTCCTGGCTGACCCACTTCATGAAGTGCCATACGCTTTCACGTCCAATCTGCACGCCTTTCGGTTTTCCGGTGCTGCCTGAGGTAAACATGATATAGGCCAGATCCTGCTCCTCCAGCACCTTGCCCGCCTCGCCGGTGGCGATGAACTGCCGCGTCGCCACGTCGTAGTAGTAAGGGGCGCCGGTCAGGTTGCAGATCTCGCGAAGCCGCTCCTGCGGGTAAATGCAGTCCACCGGGATGTACGGAATGTTGTGCAGCAGGCAGCTATAGATCGCCACGGCGAACTCGGCCTGCTGATGGCCGTACAGCACGATCGGCGTACCGTCTGCGGGCTGGCAGCGTCGATAACGCTCTGCCCAGTCCGTCACGGCAGAGGAAAGCTGGAGCCAGCTTAAGGTTTCGTCGCTGCCGCTGATGGCCAGCTGCTGCGGGGAGGCGGGATCGCGCAGTGCCGCACGCAAGAAATACTGCAGTTCCTGAAGATCGGAGTGATTTTTCATAGAGGTGACATTCCACTGAAGATGTAAAGGGATCCTGCGGCGCTTCCCAGCGTCAGAATTCGTCCCAAAAACGCAACGGCCGGATACTGCAATCCGCGGTGTAACGATGGGCTGCGTTTGGCTGACCACAGCAGCATGTTGTGCGCGACGGAAATCGCGCCAAACAGCGCGCCGCTGATGACGTAATGGCGTTCCAGGCCATTCCACGCCCCCATGCAGAACAGGGTGCAAAAAATACCGATATTTTGCGCCAGCGTTTTGTTCTGGCGGAAAAAGTTAAACTTCATCAGGTTCATATAGACGGGCATAAAGACCACGTCGCGCAGCCATTCGGACAGGCTGATGTGGAAGCGGCGCCAGAAATCCTGCGGGTTCTTCGCAAGGAGCGGCATGTTGAAGTTTGCCGGAATATTCAGCCCAAACAGCCGGCCCGCGCCGATGGCCATATTGCTGTAGCCCGCAAAATCAAAGTACAGATAGGCGCTGTAGGCAATCGACATCACCACGCCCACGGTCAGGGTAAACGGCTTATGGCTCCAGGGCTGCACGACGAGCGAATCGATCAGCATGGCAAACAGGAACTTCTGAATGATGCCGGTAATAATTTGCTCCAGCGCCGTTAAAAACTGTTCGCGGTTAAGGACAAATGCCGGCTTATTCACATCGCTCATCCATGTCCGCCAGCGATACATCGGGCCGGCCAGAATAATAAAGGGCATAAAGAGATAGCAGAAATAGTGCAGGAAATTCTGGCCCTCTTTTTTACTGCGATACAGCAGTACATCCACAGCGCGGAAGGTCATAAAAGAGAGACCGATTGTGCCGAGGTGATAATTAAAATGTAATTTCACCAGAACCAGGGGCAGCAGCGTTAAAACGACCGCCTGCCAGGTTTTTAATCTGCCTTTTTCTTTTAACGTGGCGACAAGATAAAACCAGCAAAAGACGGCCACGGGAACACTGTAATTGCCCTGAAAAATATAACCCCAGCCTAATGCTGTCACTACGGATAAGGAAACTAGCCAGGTCAGACGGTGGCGTAAAACACGATTAACCATCGCAAACGCCAGCGCGGATGAAAATAAACAGACAAAAAACATTCCTGAGCTGTACATCATTTCGCCTCAGAATTTTTGATATTCAAAATGCAGCTGCATACTCATGCTGTCATCGACAGCGGTCCATGCAACGACGGTGATCGCCAGCAGTAAATAAAGGCAAAAAAGACGGATCGCGATTTTCATTATTTAAAACTCTGTGCAATAAAGCGAAGCATTGGCACCCAGGCCAGTTCGGTAGGGTGCAGACGATCCCAGTTCCAGCCGTTCTGATACGGCATGGCGTACATATCCAAATACGGGATCTGGTTCTCTTTCAGAATGGTTTGAATCTGCTTATCGAACGGGCGGAAGGTGTCGGTATTGTAAAGCGCCCATGGGTTAACCGGGTCGACGATAGCAATCACCTGCACGTGATGCGCTTTCAAAAGCTGAACGGTTTTCCTGAACGCGGCGAACTGCCCCGGCACCACCGGCGTGTCATCCCACTGCTGCGGCTTACCGTCCTCGTCGTAAATCGTTTTGTCCATCCACAGCGTTGCCGCGCTCTGATGGCGTTTTTTATTCAACTCCCGGGCATTCGCCAGCGCTTTATCCCAGTCAGGGGAAAGACGGGCGGTTGGCTGCTGAGGCCAGGGCTGCGCCGTCTGTGGCCTGATGTTGAGCAGCGACAGCCAGTCGTTTTTAATCAGGGTGCAGAAGTTTGCAAACTGAAAACTCAGCTCGTCCCACATCAGCGCCGGATGCCAGCCATACACACGCATTTGCCCGAAGGTTAAATGGCTTATCTCTTTCGCATCAATATGCTTCAGGTAATTAACCAGGAACGGGCGCGCCTGCGGATCCTTCATCAGGGGATTAAAAATCGAGCCCGGAAAATTATCCGCATAGATAGCGGGCGGCAGGCCTTTTGAATAAAAGCCGTCAGGCGCCAGAAGCAGCACCACTTTGCTGTTTGCGTTAAGGCTATCTTTAAAACGCGAGAGAAGTAAAAATTGCGTTTCGTCATCGACAAACGCATCGCCATAGGCCACGACGGGCTGGTGCAATTGCTTATTAAAATAATTAAATACGGCGTAATGTTCCTCTTCTGAGGTGGCGACCTCAGACGCACCAAGGAAGAAAATAGCATTCCCTTTTAAAGCATGGGAAATAGTGGCTATTTTTTCCGCCTGTTCTTTTGTCGTCCCTGCCATGGACTTGATCAGCGGCTGGAATTTAAGCGGCGGATCAAAGCTTGTCACCAGCGGGTGAAAACTCAGGACTAAAATGGCCAAAACGGCCATCAGGATATGTAAGCAAAACGTATTTTTGATTTTCATCATCAACCAATAAGGCGCTATGACAGTAATGCGTTAAAACCCGCATTACCCGGATTTATTACCATTACAAAACACATGGCCGTCTATTTTTTTTGGCATTCTATACCACGGTGATTTAAAAGGATGAGCGTTGCTGTGTAACGGTATGTACAAGGGGAGAAGGGGGGAGGGCTGGTAAGCGTCCGGGTGACTTTTTGCGCAGTCAAACGCCTGCAGGCAAAAATAGAAAAATTCCTGCTTTACAAGGCGCTAATAGATGTTTATAGTGCGCCTCACTTTGGAAGCGTGGCCGAGCGGTTGAAGGCACCGGTCTTGAAAACCGGCGACCCGAAAGGGTTCTAGAGTTCGAATCTCTACGCTTCCGCCAAATTCGAAAACCCTGCGATAGCTATATCGCAGGGTTTTTTCGTTTTACAGCGCAATTACCAGCTCCCCGGAGTGACTCCGCGAACAGCAGAGCGCCACCTGCTGGTCAGCCGCGCTTTTTTCTGCCTCCGACTGCACGCTATCCCTGTGGTCCACCACGCCGTCAATCACCGGCGTCAGGCAGGCGCCGCAGATCCCCATTTCGCAGGACAGCGGCACGTCCACGCCGTTTTCCTGTAATACCTGAGCGATGGTCTTATCCGCAGGCACCGGCCAGCGCTCGCCGGTGGAGGCAAGCTTGACCGTAAAGATCTCGCCTGCGACGCCGCTTGTGACAGGGGGAGCGGGCTGAAACGCCTCGCTGTGGATATGGGCGTCATTCCATCCCTTCGCCGCCGCCACATCGCGCGCTTTCTCCATAAACCCCGCAGGTCCGCACACCCACGCGTGCAGCCCCGCTTCAGGCGCGGGGAAATGCTCCGCAAGCGTGGTTCGTGGGGTGCTGGTATGAATAATGCAGTCACCGCACTGCGAGAGTTCGCGCGCAAACGCCGCGTTTTCCCGGTTTCTGACGTAATAGTGCAGCGTAAACGGCGTTCCGGTCGCTTTCAGCTGCAATGCCATCGCATACAGCGGCGTAATGCCAATCCCTGCTGCCAGCAGCAATACCCGCTCAGCCTGATGCAGCGGAAACAGATTGCGCGGGGCCGAGATTGAAAGCCTCTGGCCCGGACGCAGCGTTTCGTGAACGTAGCGCGACCCGCCGCGCGAGGCGGCTTCTCGCCCCACGCAGATAAGATAGCTCTCGTCGCCACATGCCCCGGTCAGAGAGTACTGGCGGACCACGCCGCAGGGCAGGTGGACATCAATGTGCGCGCCGGGTCGCCACGCCGGTAGCGCGTCGCCGTTTTCGGCCACCAGCCTGACGGCGAGGCTTTTATCCCCCTCGCGCCACAGCCCGTCAACGATCACGTTCAGCATATTGGCCTCCGTTATACCAGGAAAAATTCGCCAAAGCCCATCTTCTTCAGTCCCCGACGGTAGGCAATCGAACTCTTATCTGCCGGAATATGGGCTTCCAGAGTGAGATCCAGCGGCAGACTTTCCGGGCGCTGGGTTTCGACCATCAGGCGATCCTCTTCAAAAATGCGCAGGTTAAAGGCATGCACGTCCTCCACCGGAATATGCAGATCAAAGTTGCGCGCGATGGGCGCGAACATGCGGGTCACCCGTGACGAGACGGGCGAGGCGGCGTTCATAATCACCAGCCGCGATTCACCCGGAAAATGAATCGTCAGAGTGGCGGTAAACGGCAGATGCATTTCAAAATGGCGCAGCCACTGGAACCCTTCTGGCGCCTGCACGGGTGAACTGGCGGGATAGTTGCTCACGGAACTCCAGTAATCGGCCACGAAACCGAAGGGCGTCTCCTGCGGCTGATAGATAGGGACAAGCTGATTATTGGGGTCGGCAAAGGTATCGGTATGGATCCACGCAAAGTGGGCAACATCCAGAAACCCTTCCACCTGGCGCCCGGCGAAGCCGTTCACCTCAAACGCCGGGCAGTTGATCTGCTGAAATCCGTCGTCGCTCCAGTGCGGCATGGTGGGCAGCGGCACGGGATTGTCCGGGTCAAACGCCAGGCAGGTCCAGATCAGGCCGAAGCGCTCTTCCACCGCGTAGTTAATTAGGTTCAGCTTCGCCGGAACGGGCTGGTCGGGGCTGGACGGAATGCGGTTGCAGCGGCCGTCTTCACCAAAGCGTAAGCCGTGGTAGGGGCAGATAATCCCGTGATCGTCGTGAAAGCCGAGCGTCAGCGGCACGCCGCGGTGCGGACACACGTCCCGGGCAACCACGACCTGGTCGTTAATTCGGTAAATCACCAGCTGTTCATCCAGCAGGGTGGCCTTGACGGGGGCCGGGCCGACGTCGCAGGCGCGCGCAACCGGATGCCAGCATTTCGCCAGGCGCAGCCAGTCCTCTGGCTCAAACGTGCAGTGGGCGGGTGGTGTCGGTTCTCTTTTCATCGTTGTCCCTCTTGTTCAGCCTAACGGGCCGCCCTGAATGGTCTCGCACAGACCGTTGATAATGCGTTCCCCGGTCTCCTCTTTGAGTTCCTGATACCAGGCCTGCGTCAACGCCATATCTTTCCCGTGGGTGACGTCGCAGCGTTTACGCGCTTTCAGCACCAGGTCACGCACACGGTCGCAGCGCAGGGCTTCGTACTGCCGCAGCGCCAGCGTAATGTTGTGGTTTTCACGCAGGCATTCGCCCAGCACCACGGCGTCCTCCATGGCCGCGCAGCCGCCCTGGCCGATATCCGGCGTGGTGCTGTGCCCGGCATCGCCGAGCAGCGCGACGTTGCCGCGAACCAGGCTGTCGAACGGCTCAATGTCATGGATTTCAATGCGGTTGGTGGTATCGGGATCCAGCGCGGCGATAAGCTTCTGCACCGGCGGCGCCCAGCCGCGGAAGTAGCCCGTAAGATCGGCGCGCAGGGTGGTGCGATCCTCCGCCAGGCCCGCGGGCAGCGGCACGTCAAAAAAGAAATAGAAGCGTCCGTTGGAGACGGGCATCAGCGACACGCGTTTACCCTCGCCAACGAAGGTGGTCCACTGGTGCGCCGGGGCAATCTCTTCATCAATCTTCACCAGCCCGTTCCAGTTCACGTATCCGGCGTAGCGGCGCTCCGGGGTATAGCCCAGCACGTACGGACGAACCGCCGAGTGGCTGCCGTCGGCGGCAATCAGGAAATCTCCGGCTGCCGTGCTGCCATCGGTAAAGGTGACGCTTACGCCCGCGTCGTCTTCGTGGACGTGTTCCACGCGCTTGCCGAACTGCACCTTGTCGCGCCCCCAGAAGTCCAGCATTTCGCGCTGGAGTTCAGCGCGCGAGACGGGGCAGGGGCGCCCGCCGGTACGCTCAACCAGCGGGGCGAGGCTGAAGCGGGTCAGGGTGTCGCCGCGCCGGTAATCCTTGTAGGCCATAAAACGCATCGGACCGCCGTAGGTTTCGATAATGTCGCCCATGCCGAGGTGCTGCATACACTTCACGCCGTTAGGCCAGATGGAGATGGCCGCCCCGACGGGCCGGATCTCTTTTACGGCTTCGAACACGGTACAGTCGATGCCCGCTTTCTTTAGCGCGACGGCAGCGCTCAGGCCGCCAATACCCGCGCCAATGACGATTGCTTTCATGCTTCTCTCCTTTTGCAGGGTGTAAAAACATTCAGCAATTTGCGTACCAGGCTGCAGAGTGGCGAAAACGGCGTTGTGGGAGGTGAGTTTGCACTGCTAAGGTGCGCAAACACGGTGAATATGCCTTTTTATGAATCAATAATTTCCTGTCCAGCCATACAGAATCGACTGTTTCACATCGGCGACAAGAGTGGCGTGGTTTGTGCAACAACCCGGAGGAGGACAATAAAGGAGACACTATGATCGCACTGCACGACTTCAATTATCTTCCTGAGAAAGAGGCTCTCGCGCTGCTCACCCCCTGCGTGGCGCTCCCCGGTTGGGCTGAGGCGCTGGTTTATGGACGGCCTTACCCGAGCCGGAGTGAATTGACGATCGCGGCGCAGGCGCTGATGCAGCGCTGGGATGAGGCGTCGTTAGCGCAAGCCCTGAGCGCGCACCCGCGCATCGGGGAAAAGCCCGCGGGTGCACATGTGGAGGCGGCGCTGTCGCGTCAGGAGCAGGGCGCGGTGAATGACCGTGACGCGGCGCTTGCGCAGGCGCTGCGCGAGGGTAACGCCCGCTACGAGGCCCGCTTTGGGCGCGTATTTCTGATCCGCGCGAAGGGCCGCAGCGGCGAGGAGATATTACAGGCCCTGCGCGCGCGGCTGGAAAACAGCGACGCGCAGGAAGTTCAGGCGGCGCTGGAACAGCTGCGGGAAATTACGCTGCTGCGGCTGGAAGGAGTGATTAGCGAATGAGCACGCTCAGCACCCATATTCTCGATATTTCAACGGGCAAACCCGCCGCGGGCGTGACGGTTCACCTTGAACGGGAGGGCGAAATCATGGCGACGGGCGTGACCAACGTTAATGGTCGCATCACCGAATTTGTCCCATTCCTGCCAAAAGGACGCTATCGGCTGGTGGCGGAGATCGGCGGGTGGTTTCGCGCAACCGGCCGGGAGACGATCTACCCCTGCGCGCAAATTGAGTTTGTGACGGGAGAAGCGGCAGACGAGCACTTCCATCTGCCGTTTGTGATTGCGCCAGGCGGATGGTCAACCTACCGGGGCAGTTGACCACACCCGCTCGCCGTTGACCCAGGTCTCACTGATGTTGCGCTCGTCGCCCAGGGTCATCAGCACAAATAGCTGCTCGTAGATATCCTGACAGCGGCGATTGCGCAGGCGCTGCAGCGGCGTCACGTCAGGATCGATAACCACGAAATCCGCCTCTTTGCCGGGGGCGAAGTTGCCAATCTTATCGTCCAGCCTGAGGGCGTGCGCGCCGCCCAGCGTGGCGTGATAAAACGCCTCGCTGGCGCGCAGGCGGTAGCTCTGCAGCTGGCCGACCTTGTAGGCTTCTCCCAGGGTGCGCAGCATGCTGAAGGTGGTGCCCGCGCCGACGTCGGTGCCGATGCCCATCCGCACCTTGTGCTGCCAGCAGGCGGGCAGGCGAAACAGCCCGCTGCCGAGAAACAGGTTCGAGGTGGGGCAAAACGCCACCGCCGAACCGGTGTCGTGCAGGCACTGCCACTCGCTGTGGTGCAGATGAATCGCGTGGGCAAACACGCTGCGCTCGCCGGTCAGGCCGTAGTGGTGATATACGTCCAGATAGCGCTCGTGCTCCGGCCAGAGATCGTTCACCCAGGCCACTTCGTTTGGGTTTTCGCTGAGATGGGTCTGCAGCCAGGTATCCGGAAACTCCTCTCTGAGCAGGCTGACCGCGGCGAGCAGCTCGGGTGAGGACGTTGGGGCAAAGCGCGGCGTAATGGCATACCCCAGCCGCTCCCGGTGGTGCCAGCGCTGGATCAGCTCCCGCGTCTGCCGGTAGCTCTGCTTTGCATCTTCGCTCAGGTAGTCCGGCGCGTGCCGGTCCATCATCACCTTTCCGGCGATAAGGCGCATGTTGAGGCGCAGGGCTTCGGTAAACAGCGCTTCGACCGATTGCGGATGCAGCGTGCAAAACACCAGCGCGGTGGTGGTGCCGTTGCTCACCAGTTGGTTAATGAAAAATTCGGCGATCTCTTTCGCGTAGGCTTCATCGGCAAACTGGCTCTCCACCGGGAAGGTGTAGGTGGTCAGCCACTCCAGCAGCTGTTCGCCAAAGGCGCCGATCATCTCCGTTTGTGGATAATGAACGTGGGTGTCGACAAAACCGGGCAGCAGCAGCCTGCCGCGGAGGTCCGTGTAGCCTTTGTGGGGGTCGAGATACTGCTCGCCCTCCTGCCACGCCATCTGCGCCAGAATTTTTCCGTTCTGGATAAACAGCAGCCCGTCCTCAAGGTAGCGGGCGTGTTGGGCAATCGCGTCTGCGCTGTCGCAGACCTGCGCGATATCGAAAAATGCACCGCGTATCGCAGCCTGGTATTCCATCGTGGGTCCTGCCTTAGTGTTTGCGTAGCGGGGTGAAAAAGCTCAGCAAGAACGGTGCCAGAATGAACGGGCCGCAGATAAACTGCGGCCGGAGGGAGGGGTTACTCTTTTTGCGTCGCCACGCGGGAGCTGAACGAGGCCGCGCCTGCCGTCTCGCGCTCTTCCCGCGCCAGCCAGCGGTAGGTCACGCCGCCGAGGAAGACGCCGATAAACCAGCTGAAGTTTGCCACTTCATGCAGGGCCGGGATAAAGCCAATCACCAGACCTACGGCAACAGATGGGATCAGCGCGCCAATGGCCTTCGGGTTAAAGCCGTTGCGGTACCAGTATTTGCCCTTTGGCGTGTCGTCGAACAGATCGTCTACCGACACCTTGCCGCGCTTAATCAGGTAGAAATCGGCAATCAGAATGCCGAACAGCGGGCCGATAAACGCTCCGAGCACGTCCAGGGTGTAATGGATGAGCTCCGGCGAGTTGAACAGGTTCCACGGGGTGAGCAGGATCGAGCCGACGGCGGCAATCATCCCCCCGGTGCGGAAGCTGATCTTCTGCGGCGAGCAGTTAGAGAAATCAAACGCCGGTGAGACAAAGTTCGCGACGATGTTGATCCCGATGGTGGCGGTGATCATCGTCAGCAGGCCAATGGCCACGGCCAGATCGTTACCTACGCGGCTGACGGTTTCGATCGGGTCGGTGATCATGCGGCCAAACAGCGACTGGGTGCCGGAGACAATCACCACGGTGACGATGGAGAACAGCAGGAAGTTAAACGGTAGCCCCCAGCGGTTGCCGCGGCGGATCTCACCCATGCTTTTGCCGTAGCGGGAGAAGTCGCCAAAGTTGAGCAGCGGGCCGGAGAAATAGGAGACCACCAGCGCGGTCGCGGTGATCATCTGCCAGGTTTGCTCGCCCGCGCTCAGGGATTTGCTGGCGAGGGTGAAAGAGATCCCATCAAAACCGGTCTTGTATACAATCCAGCCCGCGAGGGCCAGCATCACCACATAGACCGCCGGACCGGCGATATCAATAAAGCGCTTAATGGCGTTCATGCCGTGCCAGAAGACCATCGCCTGAAGAACCCACATGATGGCAAAGCAGATCCAGCCCAGCGGCGACAGGCCCAGGAAGGCACCGGTGGTAAGGCTCGCCAGAGAAGGCCAGAACTTCAGCACCACCAGCATCAGCGCGTTGGCGGCAAGCCAGGTCTGGATGCCGTACCACGCAAAGGCGATAAGCCCGCGGATCACCGCCGGAATATTGGCCCCGAAGACGCCAAACGCCTGACGGCTGATCACCGCATAGGGCACGCCCGCCATCTGGCTCGGTTTGGCTACCAGGTTGGCGCACAGTTGCACAATGCAGATCCCCACCAGCAGGCAGAGCAGCACCTGCCAGCTTGCCAGCCCGAGCGTAAAGAAGCTCGCGGCAACAACGTAACCCCCCATGCTGTGAACGTCGGACATCCAGAAAGAAAAGATGTTGTACCAGCTCCAGTTCTGGTCACGCGTCGGTGCCAGATCCTCATTGCAAAGACGTGGGCTGTAAACCGTACCGGAATCAGCGGCCGTACTCTGCTGTGCGTTTTGACTGTTTGGCATGAAACCTGCTCCTGTGAATGAAAACCCGTTGAGTGGGAGTGCAAACGGTGTTGCAGGATCCAGGCCAAAATAATAAATCTTGTATGCAATATTTTATTTTTATGTATACGATTCGATAACGGAAAGTAAAATTCGGAGTGGTGAATGAACAACATAAACGCCCTGCAGACCGCGCCAGGCCTGCATGACAAAGACGAAACCATCTTCCAGGCGCTGATGACCGCGATTGTGGAACATCAGCTGCTGCCGGGGAGCAAATTGCCGGAAGAGGCGCTGGCCGAGGTGTTTGGCGTGAGCCGCACGGGCATCCGCAAGGTGCTTCAACGACTCGCCGCTGTGCAAATGGTCACCCTGACGCCCAAACGTGGTGCACACGTCGCCAGCCCGACGGTGGAAGAGGCGCGGCACATCTTCCGCACCCGCGCGCTGCTGGAGGTCGCTAACCTGCCGGACGTGCTGGCGCACTGTCAGCCGCCGCACCTTGCCGCGCTGGAGGCCATTATTCGTCAGGAGCAGCAGGCGCACGAGGCGTACGACGGCCCGGCGGCAATCCGACATTCCGCCAGTTTCCACATTCAGCTGCAGGCCATCTCCGGCAACCAGGTGCTCACCGAGATGGTGACAAGCCTGAGCCAGCGCTCCTCGCTGGTGATTGCTACCTGGGGCGCGCCGTGGCGTCAGGGCTGTCGCTGCAACGATCACGAACAGCTTGTGGATCTGCTGCGTCAGAAGGCGCAGCAGCCGCTAAGCGATGCCCTCATGCACCATTTTGAACACATCGTTGCCAGCCTCTGCTTCGAGCGGGCGGGCGAGTGCCTGCCTGATTTTGCCCGGCTGTTTGCCGGCCACAAGGAGTCGTAATGTCATCTGTCTGTATACAAGTGATCAACCCCAACATCAGCCTCGCGATGACGGAAACCATCGGCGCGGCGGCCCGCGCGGTGGCGGCACCGGGAACGGAGATCCTTGCGGTTTGCCCGAGCGCGGGCGTGCCGTCTATAGAAAGCCACTTTGATGAGGCCATCGCCGCCGTTGGTGTCCTGGAACAGATCAAAAAAGGCAGGGAGCAGGGCGTGGATGGTCACGTGATTGCCTGCTTTGGCGATCCGGGCCTGCTGGCGGCGCGCGAGCTGGCGCAGGGGCCGGTTATCGGCATTGCTGAAGCCGCTATGCATATGGCGACGCTGGTCGCGACGCGCTTTTCGGTGGTCACCACGCTGCCGCGCACGCTGATTATTGCCCGCCATCTTCTGCACCAGTATGGCTTTCAGGACCACTGCGCAGCGCTGCACGCCATCGACCTTCCGGTGCTGGCGCTGGAGGACGGCAGCGGTCTGGCGCAGGAGAAGGTGCGCGCGCGCTGTATACAGGCGCTGAAAGAGGATAGCTGCGGCGCCATCGTGCTCGGCTGCGGCGGCATGGCGACCCTTGCGCAGGAGCTGACCCGCGAGCTGCGCGTGCCGGTGATCGACGGCGTCAGCGCGGCGGTGAAGATGGTGGAATCGCTGGTGGCGCTGGGACTCACGACCAGCAAGCATGGGGATCTGGCCTTCCCGGAGAGCAAACCGTTAAGCGGGCATTTTCAGGCATTGAATCCATTTTAACTTTTGGGGGTGGTATGGGGCTTTTCGAACAGGATTATCCGCGGGATCTGCGCGGCTATGCGGGCAACCCGCCGCATGCGCGGTGGCCGAATGAGGCGCGCATCGCGGTGCAGTTTGTGCTCAATTATGAAGAAGGGGCGGAAAACCACGTTCTGCACGGCGATGCCGGATCCGAGCAGTTCCTGTCGGACATCATCGGCGCGGCCAGCTACCCGGACAAACACATGTCGATGGACTCCCTTTACGAATACGGCAGTCGCGCCGGGTTCTGGCGGATCCACAATGAATTTCAAAAGCGCGGCCTGCCGCTGACGGTCTTTGGCGTGGCGATGGCGCTGGCGCGTCACCCGGAGATTGTTGAGGCGATCAAAGCCGCGGATTACGACGTGGTCAGCCACGGCTGGCGCTGGATCCACTATCAGAACATGGACATCAGCCAGGAGCGCGAACATCTGCACAAGGCGGTGCACGTTCTGACCGACCTGTTCGGCAAGCCGCCGACGGGCTGGTACACCGGGCGCGACAGCCCCAACACCCGCCAGCTGGTGGTGGAGCACGGCGGCTTTGACTACGACAGCGACTACTACGGCGATGATTTGCCCTTCTGGACGGAAGTGGCCTGCGGCGACGGCACCCAAAAGCCGCACCTGATCGTGCCCTATACGCTGGATGCGAACGACATGCGCTTTGCGACCGCGCAGGGGTTTAACACCGCCGAGCAGTTTTATACGTACCTGAAGGACAGCTTTGACGTGCTGTACGAGGAGGGGGAGAGCGCGCCAAAGATGATGTCCATCGGCATGCACTGCCGCCTGCTGGGAAGGCCGGGGCGTTTTCGCGCGCTGCAACGGTTTCTGGATTACGTGCAGCAGCACGATCGGGTGTGGGTCTGTACCCGCCAGCAGATTGCTGACCACTGGCGGGAAGTGCATCCGTTTCAGAAGTAATTGTGCGATGTTTTGCCGGGTGGCGGTTGCGCCTTACCCGGCCTACGGCTACGACATCAAACTCACCTGCGCCGCCACGATCCGCCACCCGCAGGCAAACCTTACCCACGTCTGCTGCTGGCGGCCAATCCGCTCCGTACCTTCACGGGTAAACTCGGTGCTGCACACGGCATAATCCTCCCCGAAGGTGGTAATCACGGTGTGGCGCAGCGTCCGCTGAAGCCCGGCAGACGGGCGCGCTGCCCTAAAGGCGCGGATTTCATCGATACCGTACAGGTTTTCACCCGCCCCCAGACGCACCGTGTTTTTGTCGTGCCAGAACAGCTCGTCCAGCACGGCAATGTTGTTACTCACCAGCGCGTCCTCGTAGCGATAAAACGCGGCGGTCACCTCGGCAACCACCCACGGCAGGTTAATGTCATCGTGATTGATCATGCTGCAACCTCCGCCGGGCGGGCATCGGTGATGCCGCTCTCTTCCAGCACGCGCGCGACGCGCAGGCAGGCCTGCTCGTTAAACGGCGAGGCAATCAGCTGCAGGCCAATCGGCGCGCCATGTGCGGTGCGCAGCGGAACGGTGGTCACGGGCAGGCCCAAAAATGAAATCGGCTGGGTCAGCATCCCCATGCTGGCGCGGATGGGGAGCGGCTGACCGTTAATCTCCATGGTTTGCTCGCCGATCCGCGTGGCGCTGCGCGGCGTCGCGGGTGCGATCAGCACGTCGGCCTGGGCAAACAGCGCGTGAAACGCCTGCCGCGCCTGCGCGCGGAACCGCTGGGCCTGAATATACCAGGCGGAGGGGATCATCGCGCCTGCCAGCAGTCGCTCCCGGGAGTGCGGCTCAAAGCGCTCGGGCTCGCGGCGAAGCGCGGGCAGGTACTGATTTCCCCCTTCGGAGGCGCTGATGATAAACGCCGCGGAGCGCGCCAGCTCGGCGTCCGGAAACTGCAGCTCATCCTGCACGTCGAGCGCCTTCGCCACCCGCGCCACGGCGTCTCTGGCCTGTGCGTCGCACCAGGTGGTGAAGTAGCCGCCGAGCACCGCGCAGCGCAGGCCGTCAAGCCCGCGGTCTAGCAGGGGGCGCGTCTGCTCGCGTGAGCTCTCTGCCTGAAAACAGTCGCTGCTGTCCCGGCCCTGCAGCGCGTCGTACACGGACGCCAGGTCGCACACGCGGCGGGCGAAGGGGCCGATATGATCCAGGCTCGCGACAAACGGATGGCTGCCGGATCGTGACAGGCGGCCAAAGGTGGGCTTGAGGCCATAGATGCCGCACAGGGAGGCCGGAACGCGAATCGACCCGTTGGTGTCGGTGCCGAGCGAAAAGTGCACCAGCCCGGCGGCTACGGCGGCGGCTGAACCGCCAGAGGACCCGCCCGCAATGCGCGTCAGGTCGTGCGGGTTACGCGTCGCGCCGTAGTGGCTGTTCTCGGTGGTAAAGCCGTAGGCGTAGGCGTCCATATTCACCATCCCGGACAGCAGCCCGCCCGCGCTGCGCAGCTGGCGCACGGCGAAGCTGTCAGCGGCCGCAGCGGGACGCTGGCTGAACAGCCCGGCGCCCGCGAGGGTGGTGTGTCCGGCAACGTCGAACAGGTTTTTCACCGCGTAGGGCACGCCCGCCAGCGGCGGCAGGGGGCGCTTTTCGCGGCGCAGGGTGTCGATGTTCTCGGCCTCGGCGAGCATGCGTGCTTCCGTCACGGTGGTCCAGGCATTGATCTGCGGATTAACGCGCCCAATCGCCTCCAGCGTCTGGCGGGCAATCTCATGGGCGCTCAGCTCGCCCGCGCTCAGCGCCTGTTGAATGTCGCTGATACTCATCTCGTGTAGCGTCATGCTTTATACACTCCTGCGATCTCCAGACGGTCGTCGAGCGGCAGCGCCATCAGCGGGGCGGCCATGCTGGCAATGCGGCTGAACTGCAACTGCAGCTCGGCGCGGCGGGCATCGTCCAGCGTCACGCCGAGCACGGACTCCATTTGCGCAAGATACGCCTGCCAGTCGGGTTGTTGTGTCGTCATTGTTTTCTCCTCAGTATCCGGCGGCCGCGCCGTTGCTGCGCGGGTCAAACGCCCCTTCAAACAGCCCGTTGGGGTGCCGGACAATCGCGCCCGCGTGGCCCATCGCTTCACTGAAGTCAGGGAATATTTCTACCTCATGTCCGAGTACCTGAAGCCGTGAGACCGTCTCAGCGGTAAAGCGTCCTTCCAGCTTTAACGTGTCTGAGGTTTGTCCCCAGGTGCGCCCCAGCAGCCAGCGCGGGCGGGAAATACTTTCCTGCAAGGGCACGCCCTGAACCACGTAGCGGGTAAAGAGCGCGGCCTGGGTTTGCGGCTGTCCGTCACCGCCCATCGATCCGTAGACCATTACGCGCCCGTCCTTAAGACGCGCCGCCGCCGGGTTCAGGGTATGGAAAGGCTGTTTGCCCGGCGCGAGGGCCAGAAGATGGGCGGGGTCGAGGCTGAACGACGCTCCCCGGTTCTGCCAGACGATGCCGGTATCGGGCAGCACCACGCCGCTGCCGAACTCGTGATAAATACTCTGGATAAACGACACGGCAAGCCCGCTGTTATCCATCACCCCCATCCACACCGTATCGCCGGGCCCTTTTCCGGTTCCCCACGGCGCGGCGTGGCCGTCGTCAACCCTGTCGGCAAGCGCCTGCAGGGCGGCGGGATCCAGCAGTTTCTGAATCTCGGTTTTCAGTTCACGCGGGTCGGTAATGTGGGCATCGCGCAGGCCAAAGGCCAGCTTGGTGGCTTCAACGATGCGGTGAATGGTGTCCGCGTCGTCGGCCTCCGCCATATTCAGGCGGTCGGTGATGCCGAGTATCGCCAGCGAGACCAGCCCCTGCGTCGGCGGGGCGTGGTTAAAGATCTCCCCCTGCTGATGCTGCAACTTCAGCGGCGCGGTGCGCCGGGCAACGTGCGCGTTAAGATCGGCCAGCGTCACGGGCATGCCCAGCGTCTCCAAGCCGTGCGCCAGCACGTTCGCCAGCGGGCCGCGATAAAAGCTGTCCAGACCGTCCTCCGCCAGGCGCGTCAGGGTTGAGGCCATGGCGGGCTGGTAAAAACGGCTCCCGACCTGGGGCGGCTTACCGTTCACCAGCCACGTTTCCGCGAAGCCGGGGATGGCCTTAAGCTCGTCGAATTTACTGGCCGTGGCATGGGCCTGTGAGGCCGTGACCGGGGTGCCGTTTTGCGCATAGTCAATAGCGTCGGCCAGCAGGCGGGCCAGCGGCAGCGACTTGCCGGTCATCTCGCGGGAGACCTTCAGCGCCTCGTCCCAGCCGCTCACCGTGCCAGCGACGGTCAGCGCCGCCTGCGGTCCGCGATGGGGAATGTGCGTGTGCCCGTCGTAGGCGGCAAGCGTCGCGCGCGATCCCGCCGCGCCGCTGGCATCAATGGCGATGGGGTCGCCTTCTGGCGGCACGATAAGCCAGAAGCCATCGCCGCCCAGCCCGTTCATGTGGGGGTAAACCACGGCGATGGTGGCCGCCGCCGCGACCATCGCTTCAATCGCGCTGCCGCCTTCGCGCAGCACCGCCAGCGCGCTCTGGCTGGCAAGATGGTGGGGCGCAACGGCCATGCCGTGCGTGGAGACGTTGCTTTGCATGAGAACTCCTCGTAACACTGAAAGTCACAAGGCGCTGCAAAAGCTGTTCCAGTTCTGAAAGAAAAGTTTCAGTAAACTGGCACGTATAATGAATACGTATAAAGAAAGGTATAATGTGATGAAACAAAAGTTACAGAGGCGCTATGGAACAACTGGATGAACGTCTGAAAGCACAATACCCGTCGCTGTCGCCGCAGGAGCAACGGGTGGCAGACTTTATATTCGACCATTTTGACGACCTGATCAGCTACAACAGCGCCGAGCTGGCGCAGCTGAGCGGGGTGTCGAAAGCCACGGTCAGCCGCCTGTTTAAGCGTCTGGGCTATGAGAAATATAAGGATATGCGCGACGAGCTGCGCACCCTGCGCCAGAGCGGGATGCCGCTCACCGATAACCGCGACGCGGTGCAGGGCAACACGCTGCTGGCGCGCCACTACAAGCAGGAGATGGCGAACCTGACCCAGTGGGTCAATGCCCTTGACGCGCAGCAGTTTGCCGACGCCATGGCCTGCATGGTCAAGGCGCGGCGCATCGTCATTATCGGCATGCGTAACGCTTATCCGGCGGCGCTCCACCTGCGCCAGCAGCTACTGCAGGCGCGCGGTCAGGTGCTGGTCCTGCCGCAGCCGGGCCAGAGCCTGAGCGAGGAGCTGGTGGACTTAACGCCGGACGATCTGGTGGTGATGATGGCTTTCCGCCGCCGCCCGCGCATCATTCGTCCGCTGATGCAGCAGCTTCAGAGTAGCGGTATTCCGGTGCTGCTGATGTGCGAGCCGCAGGCCCACAGCCTGTTTCCGCTGGCGAGCTGGCAGCTCTGCGCCCCGCTGGACAGCGTCTCCGCCTATGACAGCTACTCCTCCGTCAACAGCCTGATCAACCTGCTGGCAAACGCCTTCCTGCATGACATTCTCGATAAAGGCCGTCCGCGCATTCACGAGATTGCCTCCCTCTACCAGCAGCTGGACGAACTCGAACAACGATAATGGGGCATCAGACTGGTGCTTTGCATTGAAATGGTGCAAATGAACGGGGCGAAAATAGAGAGTATTTTCGCCCCGTCCACGTTTTATCAGGCTTTAAGAGAAAATTCCCCGCTTCGCCTTATCTGGCACATTAGTTGCAAAATCACATTCAAAGAATCTTTTGTTTCATGTTAACGTTACGGGGAAGCACCATGAAAAAACTGTTTATTGCACTGGCCGGGGCCGCCTGTCTCTTCACTCAGCTGCCGGCAAAGGCTGACCAGCTTCAGGATATCGAGAAGCGCGGCACCATTCGCATTGCCGTTCCGCAGGACTTCCCGCCGTTTGGCTCGGTGGGGACCGATCTGCAGCCGCAGGGCTACGACATCGATATGGCGCGCTATCTGGCGAAACAGATGAAGCTCAAGCTGCAGCTGGTGCCGGTGACCAGCGCCAACCGCGTGCCGTACCTGCAAACCGACAAGGTGGATCTGGTCATTTCCAGCCTCGGTAAAAACCCGGAACGCGAGAAGGTGATCGACTTCAGCCGCGCCTACGCGCCGTTCTTCCTCGGCGTGTTTGGCCCGAAAGGGGCCGAGCTGAAGGACGCCGCCGCGCTGAGCGGAAAAACCATCGGCGTGACGCGCGGGGCGGTGGAGGATATGGTGCTGACCGGCCTGGCACCGAAAGACGCCAACGTGAAACGCTACGAAGACAACAACACCACGCTCTCGGCCTACCTCTCCGGCCAGGTGCAGTACGTGGCGACCGGCAACCTCGTGGTGGCGGCCATTTCGCGCCAGAACGCGGATAAAGCCCCGGTGCCGAGCTTTATGCTGAAAGACTCACCGTGCTTTATCGGCCTGAAGAAGAACGAACCGGCCCTGAAGGCGAAAGTGGATGCGCTGATTGAGCAGGGCATCAAGGACGGCACGCTGAACGGCCTGTCCGAGCAATGGCTGAAGGCCCCGCTGCCGGCAAACCTTGGCGCCTGAGCCGATGACGGAGCAACTTGATTTTTCAGCCCTCTGGCCGCACTGGCCGGAGCTGCTGGCGGGATTGTGGGTCACCATTCAGCTGACGGTAATGGCAACCGTCGGCGGGCTGGCAATCGGGATTTTCGGCGCGGCGATCCGCAGCGGACGCACCACCTGGTACAGCCGGATCTGGGGCGGCTACGTGGAGATCATCCGCAACACGCCGTTTGTGGTGCAGCTGTTTTTCATCGTCTTCGGCCTGCCGAATCTTGGCCTGAAGATGACGGCGGGGGAGGCGGCGCTGCTGGCAATGGTGGTGAACCTGGGCGCGTACAGCACCGAAATTATCCGCGCGGGCATTCAGGTCACGCCGAAAGGACAGTGGGAGGCCGGGCGCGTGCTGGGGCTAACCCGTCTGCAGACGTTTATTCGCGTGGTGCTGCCGCCCGCGCTGCAGCGCATTTATCCGGCGCTGGTGAGCCAGTGCATCATCGTGATGCTCGGCTCGTCGGTGGTGTCGCAGGTCTCGTATGAAGAGCTGACCTTCGCCGCTAACCTGATCCAGTCCAGAACGTTTTTGAGCTTTGAGGTCTATCTGGTGACAACCGGGATTTACCTGGCGCTGTCGATTACCCTGCGCCAGCTGATGATGGCGGCAGGACGCAAATGGCTGGGGGTGCAGGCATGATGACCACCTTTACCGACTGGGACATTATTCGCAACCTGCTGCTGGCCGGACGCTGGACGGTACTGCTGTCGCTGGTGGCGTTTGTCGGCGGGGCGGTGGTAACGCTGCCGCTCCTGCTGCTGCGCCTGACGGGCGGGCGCACGGTGAAGCGCATTATCCGCGGCTATATCGAGCTGTTTCAGGGCACCCCGCTGCTGATGCAGCTGTTCCTGGCCTTTTTCGGCGTGGCGCTGTTCGGCATCGACGTTTCGCCGTGGACCGCCGCCTCGCTGGCGTTAACCTTCTACACCAGCGCATTTCTGCTCGATATCTGGTACGGCAGCATTCGCGCCCTGCCGAAGGGGCAGTGGGAAGCCTCGCGCTGCCTGGGCCTGACCTTCGGCCAGACCCTGTTTCGCGTGGTCGCTCCGCAGGCGCTGCGCATCGGCATCGCCCCGACGGTGGGCTTTGCGGTGCAGGTAATCAAAGGTACCGCGCTGGCGTCGATTATCGGCTTCATCGAGCTGACCAAGGCCGGCACCATGCTGACCAACGTGACCTATCAGCCGTTTAAGGTCTTTGCGCTGGTGGCGCTGGGCTACTTTATTCTGTGTTATCCGCTGTCGCGCTACAGCCGCTATCTGGATACCAAATTCAATGCCTCTCATCACCATTAATCAGGTGCAGAAGTACTACGGCGATAACCACGTGCTCAAGGGCGTCGATCTGGATATCGATATGGGCCAGGTGATCTCCATTATCGGGCGCAGCGGATCGGGCAAAAGCACGCTGCTGCGCTGCATCAACGGTCTGGAAGGGTATCAGGACGGAAGCATCAAGCTGGGCGGCATGACCATTACCGACCGGGATTCTCAGGCGCGCGAAATCAGCCGCTCGGTCGGGATGGTGTTCCAGAGCTTCAACCTGTTCCCGCACATGACGGCGCTGGAGAACGTGATGCTCGCCCCGCGTCGGGTGCTGAAGAAAAGCGCCGCCGAATGCCGCGAACTGGCCCAGCGCATGCTGGAGAAAGTGGGGCTTGGCGATCGTCTGGATTACTACCCGTCGAGCCTCTCCGGCGGCCAGCAGCAGCGCGTGGCGATTGCCCGCGCGCTGGCGATGTCGCCTAAAGTTTTACTCTGCGACGAGATCACCTCCGCCCTCGACCCGGAGCTGGTGGGCGAAGTGCTCAAGGTGCTGGAGCAGCTGGCGGCCGAGGGGATGACCCTGATTCTCGTGACCCATGAAATGAATTTTGCCCGCGAAGTGGGCGACCGCGTGGTGTTTATGCACCAGGGGAAAGTCTGGGAGCAGGGCGACAGCAAAACGCTGTTCGCCAACCCGCAGACCACGGAACTGAAGCAGTTCATCTCCTCCGTGCGCGGCCTCAACTGATAAGGACTGAAAAATGGATATCGCACGCTTTCCGCAAATCAACCCGCCCCAGCGCCTGCTGATGGGGCCGGGGCCGATCAACGCCGACCCGCGCGTACTGCGCGCCATGTCGAGCCAGCTGATTGGCCAGTACGATCCGGCCATGACCCACTACATGAATGAGGTGATGGCGCTCTATCGCGGCGTGTTTCGCACCGAAAACCGCTGGACGATGCTGGTGGACGGCACCTCCCGCGCGGGAATTGAGGCCATTCTGGTCTCCGCCATCCGCCCCGGAGATAAAGTGCTGGTGCCGGTCTTTGGCCGCTTTGGCCACCTGCTGTGCGAAATTGCCCGCCGCTGCCGCGCGGAGGTGCATACCATCGAGGTGCCGTGGGGCGAGGTATTCACCCCGGACCAGGTGGAGGATGCGATTAAGCGTATTCGTCCGCGCCTGCTGCTGACCGTGCAGGGCGACACCTCCACCACCATGCTGCAGCCGCTCGCGGAGCTCGGCGCCATCTGCCGCCGCTACGACGTGCTGTTTTACACCGATGCCACCGCGTCGCTCGGCGGCAACGCGCTGGAGACCGACGCATGGGGGCTGGACGCCGTCTCGGCCGGGATGCAGAAGTGCCTCGGCGGCCCGTCGGGCACGTCGCCGATCACCCTGAGCGCGCGCATGGAGGAGGCGATCCGCCGCCGCAAATGCGTTGAGGAGGGCATTCGCACCGACGCCCACCGCGACGGCGACGAGGAGATGATCTACTCCAACTACTTCGATCTCGGCATGGTGATGGACTACTGGGGGCCGGAGCGCCTCAACCACCACACCGAAGCGACCACTGCGCTGTTTGGCGCCCGCGAGTGCGCGCGTTTGATCCTGCAGGAAGGGTTGGATAACGGCATCGCCCGCCACAGGCTGCACGGCGATGCGCTGCTGAAGGGCATTCAGGCGATGGGGCTGGAGACCTTTGGCGATCTGAAGCACAAGATGAACAATGTGCTGGGCGTGGTTATTCCACAGGGCATCAACGGCGACCAGGTGCGTAAGCTGATGCTGGAGGATTTCGGGATTGAGATCGGCACCTCGTTTGGCCCGCTGCACGGCAAGGTGTGGCGCATCGGCACCATGGGCTACAACGCGCGCAAGGACTGCGTGATGACCACCCTGAGCGCGCTGGAGTCGGTGCTGAACTACCTGAAATTCACCACCACGCAGGGCGCGGCGATGCAGGCCGCGTGGGACCACTATCGCCGCGAGACGCCGCAATGAGCCCGGCGGCAGAACGGGTGATGGCCCGCGCCGACGCGCTGGCCGCCATCAGCGAAACCCCGGATGCGCTGACCAGGGTCTATCTCTCGGTGCAGCATCAGCAGGCCAATCAGCTGGTGGGGCAGTGGATGAGCCAGGCGGGCATGACCGTCTGGCAGGACAGCGTGGGCAACATCTGTGGACGCTATGAGGGGGCGCAGGAAGGGACGCAGGCGGTGCTGCTTGGATCGCATCTGGATACCGTGCGCAACGCGGGACGCTACGACGGTATGCTTGGGGTGCTCACGGCCATTGAAGTGGTGGACAGCCTGCATCAGCAGGGTGTGCATCTGGCGCAGGCCATCGAGATTGTCGGCTTTTGCGATGAAGAGGGCACCCGCTTCGGCATTACGCTGTTAGGCAGCCGGGGGCTGACGGGCACCTGGCCGCAGGGCTGGCTGGAAAAAACCGACGCCAGCGGCATCAGCGTGGCGCAGGCGATGACCCAGACGGGGCTCGATCCTGCCCGCGTGTCGCATGCCGCAAGGCGTCAGGAAGATTTCAGCGCCTATCTCGAACTGCATATTGAGCAGGGGCCGTGCCTTGAGCAGGAGGCGCTCGCGCTTGGCGTGGTGGAAGCCATTAACGGTGCCCGTCGCCTGAACTGTCGCTTCACCGGCGAGGCCGGACATGCGGGAACCGTGCCGATGCTCCACCGCAGGGACGCGCTGGCCGCCGCCGCCGAGTGGATGGTTATCATTGAAAACGCTACCCGACAGCAGGGCGGCAACCTGGTGGCGACGGTCGGGGAATTGCGCTGTCTGCCGGGAGCGGTGAACGTGATTCCCGGTGAGGTTCAGCTCTCGCTCGATATTCGCGGCCCGCAGGATGCACCGCTGGACAGGTTGCTCAACGACCTGCTGGAATATGCCCGGGCGATCGCATCGCGCCGCGGGCTGGCATTTAGCGCCGAGGAGTTTTACCGCATTGCCGCCACGCCGTGCAATCTGCACCTGCAGAACGTGCTGGGGGAGGCCGTCAAATCGGTACAGGGACGCTCGCTGTCGCTGCCCAGCGGCGCGGGCCACGATGCGATTGCCATCGCGGAACGCTGGCCGGTGGGCATGCTATTCGTGCGTTGCAGGGGCGGAGTCAGCCACCACCCGGCGGAATCGGTGATGGCTGAGGATGTTGCGCTGGCGATTGAGGCGTTTTCGCGTGCGGTGATTCAGCTGGCGGATCGCGTTACTCCAGCCCCAGCGTATACTGCGCGATCTTAAAGTAGATAATCAGCCCGGTACCGTCGATAAGCGTCGCGATAAACGGCGCGGAGACGACCGCCGGGTCAATGCCGCAGCGCTTGAGCACCATCGGGATCACTGACGACACAATCGCGCTCCAGAGCGTAATGCATACCAGCGTCAGGCTGACGATAAGCGTGATTTCCAGCCCGATACCCATCATCCAGGCGCGGATGCACCCGGCAATACCGAGCGTCACGGCAATCATCAGCGAGGTGGTCATCTCTTTGCGCAGCACGCGGCCTACGTCGCGCAGATGCACTTCACCCAGCGCCATGGCGCGCACCAGCGTGGAGGTGATCTGCGTTCCGCTGTTGCCGCCCGTGCCGATCAGCAGCGGAATAAAGAACGCCAGCGCGATGGCAGACTCCAGCGCCTCTTCGAAGTGCTGAATCACCGAGCTGGTGTAGGCTTCCGCGACAAACAGCAGCAGCAGCCAGACGGAGCGTTTCTTCCACAGGCTGAAGGCGCTGGTTTCCAGATAGGGCTTCTCCAGCGGCAGCGTCGCCCCCTGAAGCTGGGCATCTTCGGTTACGTCATCTTCCAGCAGATGGGCGATTTCGCGCTCGGTCAGGCAGCCGACGAGTTTGCCGTGGGTCACCACGGGCACGACATCTGCGTCGCCGTGGGCCAGAAGTCCGGCGACATCGGCTCGTTCATCTTCCGGTTTGACCTGCAAAAACTGTGAAATCATCAGGCTTTTAATTGGCTGCACGGTATCCGTGACCTGCAATAATTTGCGTACCGCAATCATGCCCGCCAGGCGTCCATGGTCTTCAATAAAAATATGCGACGGAATATCATCGTCTTTTAATTTTTCGAAGAATTGCTCGCGCGCCAGCGCCACGCATAATGAAACGTCGAGGACAATAAAATCGGTATTCATATATTGCGCGACCGCGCGGTCATTGAATGCCAGGTTGTGATTGTGAATAGCGTAAGACATAGTGAATTCCCTTTGAATAATAAAATCTCTCAGGGGCGAGCAAGACAGGGCATGTCGGAAAGGAGATCCCCACGTCCTGGGTTCAGCACTGTACACCGTATCCCGCAAGGGAAGTTATACTGACAAAGCCTTGATTCGACAGTGCCTGTTTTACCCTGTGCCGGTTCTCTCGAACCCACCAGAGCGATAACGTGTATTTGTACAGGAGCCTCGCCATAACGAGATCGTTGTAAAGCGTGAGGAATAATACGCTTGTTTAAATTTATCGCTCAGGAAATTAAATAATGTTTAAGAAAGGTTTAGGTAAATCTTATTGATAAAATGTTGAGGGTTTATTTAAGGTTATTCCTTTTAAATGGAGGATTAATTAACGGGGGAAGGAAAATGGCGTGGTTTGATAATCTGCTGAATCATTTTGCGCTTTATCCGGCACATCTGTTCGCGCTGTTATTCGTAATGGCGCTGAGCAAGTCCACGGTGTTGATCTCCTCCGTGCTGCCGCCCGCCTCGGTGATGCTGCTGGCGGGCATCGGCGTCAGCCAGGGGAGCATGCACCCGGCGCTGGCGTGGCTCGCCGTGGTGCTGGGGGCAACGGCGGGATCGGTGCTGAACTACCATATCGGCCAGTTGATGGGGCACACCCGGCTGGTCGCGCGCTTTACGGCGAAGCATGCCGCTACGTTTTTACGGGTTCAGCATCAGCTGCAAAAAAACGGTGTCATCGTACTGTTTACATCGCGCTTTCTGGCGGTGTTGCGTTATGTCGTGCCGCTGGCGGCGGGGATGCTCAGGCTGAACGCCGTCAAAGTTTACGCCGTCAGCCTGCTTTCCGCCTGTGCATGGGCGGCGCTGTATGTCGGCGCGGTCACCGGCATCAGCGCCTTTTGAGTTACAGGCTTCCCATTCCGCCGTCCACCAGCAGTTCCGTTCCTACCGTGTAGCTCGACTCGTCGGAGGCCAGATAGAGCGCGGCTTTTGCCAGCTCCGTCGTCGTGCCCATTCTGCCGAGCGGCACCAGCTTGATGATCTCCGCCATCATCGCGTTAAGCGCCTCTTCGCTTAAGCCCGTTTTCGTAAACGCCGGGGTTTCCACCGGACCGGGGCTCAGGCCGTTGACGCGGATCCCGCGCGGCAGCAGCTCCGCCGACAGCGTTCGCGCCAGCGACAGCAGGGCGGCCTTGCTCGCAGCATACACGCTGCTGGTGGGCAGGCCGATGCGCGCGCTCACGGAGCCGCAGAGGATCACCGACGACGGGTTATTCAGCAGCGGCAGGAGCGCCTGAATTAAAAAGAACGGTCCCTTCAGGTTGATGCCCATCAGGCGGTCCCACGCATCCTCTTGCCAGGCTTCCAGCGGCGCGTGCGTCACATCGCCAGCGTTGAGAAACACCGCGTCCAGGCGTGGCCAGCGGGCGGCGAGAGTTTCCGCCAGCGCTTTTTGCGACGCGATATCGCCTGCGTCGGTTGGGATCACCCAGGCCTTATCGCCCAGAATGCGCTCTGCTTCGGCGAGGGTGTCCGGGTTGCGTCCGGTTACGGCGACGCGCGCCCCTTCGGCGATAAACGCCTGCGCGGTGGCAAGACCAATGCCGCTGGTGCCGCCGGTAATCAGCGTATATTTATCGGTTAAACGACCCATGTTCTTCTCCTGAAATGTCACTGGAGAAAGCACTATAGAAACGTTAGTATCGAAAGGAAACCAGGTACCAAATGGATACTAACGAGGCAAGAGGTGTGCTATGGCAGAAATGCTGGAGGTGTGCTGCGAAAAAAAATCTGAGGCGTATACCTGCCCGATGACGCAGTTTGTCAACCTGATATCCGGTAAGTGGGCGATCCCCATTCTCTATCGCCTGATTGTGTTCAACACGCCCGTACGCTTTGGCGATCTGCTGCGTGCCGCTGCCCCCATCACGCAGAAAGAGCTGACGAAGCAGCTCCGCCTGTTTGAGCAGCGCGGGCTGGTGACGCGGACGGTCTACCCGGAGATCCCCCCGCGCGTGGAGTATCAAATTACCGAGCTGGGGTTAACCCTGCAGGACGCACTTTCGCCGCTGGCCGCCTGGATGAGCGAGTACGGCGACCAGCTTGAGCGTTAGGCTACTGTTTAACGTAGCGCGGTGCCGGAACCCCGGTGCGCGCGCTGTTAAACAGCTCAAGGCGCGCCGCTTCGTAGCGATCCCACAGGGCGGCGTCATGCATCGGCGGAATAGTGATCTGTTCGCCCTGATCCAGACCCGCCAGTGACGCATCGACCATATCGTCGGTAGTCATCACCGACCCTTCCGGCAGATCGTTCACCGTAACCCCTGAATGGCTCCAGATCTCCGTCGCCGTCGCGGCGGGCAGTACGGCCTGAATGCGCACGCTGCTATCGGCAAATTCTTCCTGCAGTCCGCGGGTAAAGCTCAGTACCCAGGCTTTGGTGGCGCTGTACAACGCGCTGCCCGCTCGGACATGGAGCGATAACACCGAGGCGATATTGATCAGCGTCCCGCGATTGTTCTGCGCCAGGCGGGGCAGGATGGCGTAGGTCAGACGCATCAGCGCCGTGGTGTTGAGGGTATTGATGGCCTGATGCTGCGCCACATCGCCCGCGAGGAACGGGGCCATCTGCGCGGTGCCCGCGTTGTTTACCAGCGTATCGATGGCGGTATTGCGGCGTAGTTCATTTTCCACGGCGCGGATCCCGGCTACATCGCTGAGATCGGCCACCAGTATAGCGACGGCCACGCCATAGCGCGCGCGCAGGTCGGCGGCGAGGGTTTTCAGGCGATCCTCGCGGCGGGCGACCAGGACCAGGTTAGCGCCGCGCGCTGCCAGGCGATCGGCATAGACGGCCCCGATCCCGGAAGAGGCGCCGGTAATTAAGGCGGTGGTGATTTGCGTAGTCATCATGTGTTACCTCAAAGCAAAGTGGGTTATTTGGTTTCAATATGAAACTTAATTAACTCTCTGCTATTTGGTTTTATAATGCAACCATTTTGCCGGGTATTTTGTGCTTTTGCCGTTGGGAACGATCAGGAGGGGAGTTTAGCCACGATCTCTTCAGGCGTCAGTTCGCGCCCATCGTCGGCGATAAGCGCCAGTTTACGCAGGGGTTTGCGCTGTTCGCTATCGACGAGAACGGTGCCGCATTCGTTTTCCGCGAACAAAAATTCATTGCCCCACTGGGAGAGAGCAACCAGCACCGTCTGGAGCGCGCGTCCTTTGTCGGTCAGAATGTATTCCTGCCAGGCGCTGCCGTCGGAGGCGGGTTGAAGCCGGAGGATGCCTTCATCGACCAGCAGCTTCAGCCGCGAGGTGAGCATGTTTTTTGCGATACCGAGGCTTTTCTGAAACTCGCCGAAGCGTTTAATCCCGCGCAGCGCGTCGCGAACGATCAGCAGCGACCACCAGTCGCCAATGATATCCAGCGAACGGGCGACGGGGCAGGTGCTCTCTTCAAGGCGGGTGCGTTTCACGGTCAGGTCTCCGGTGGGGTGTGGTTTTATTATAAAACTAATTAGTGCCCACCGTAAGCACGTTAATCATCAGTTTGAGAAATGCTTCCCGAAAAAACTGTCACGAATCTGTCACACTCACTGGAACATTAAAAAAACGTGAGGAACGAGGGATGAGAAAAGCACTACTCGCAGTGGCCGTGGCAGGTACCCTTTCAATGACCTTTGGCGCACAGGCGCAGGAGACGCCGAAAGGCTATCAGCTGGAGCAGGTGTTAATCATGAGCCGTCACAACCTGCGCGCGCCGCTCGCTAACAACGGCAGCGTGCTGGAGCAGTCCACGCCGAAGCAGTGGCCGGAGTGGGACGTGCCGGGCGGTCAGCTCACCACCAAAGGCGGCGTGCTGGAAGTCTATATGGGCCATTACATGCGCGAGTGGCTGGCAGAGCAGGGGATGGTGAAGACGGGAGAGTGCCCGCCAGCAGATAGCGTGTATGCTTACGCCAATAGCCTGCAGCGTACCGTCGCCACCGCGCAGTTCTTCATTACCGGTGCGTTCCCGGGCTGCGACGTTCCTGTGCACCATCAGGAAAAAATGGGCACCATGGACCCGACCTTTAATCCGGTGATTACCGACAACTCGCCGGAATTCCGCGAAAAAGCGCTCAAGGCGATGGAGTCCGATCGGCAGAAAATGCAGCTTGGCGAAAGCTATAAGCTGCTGGAGCAGATGACAAATTACGCCGATTCCCCGTCCTGCAAAGAGAAAAAAGTCTGCTCCCTGGCGGACGCGAAAGATACCTTCAGCGCCGACTATGAAAAAGAGCCTGGCGTATCCGGGCCGCTGAAGGTGGGTAACTCGCTGGTGGACGCGTTCACGCTGCAGTATTACGAAGGTTTCCCGGCCGACCAGGTGGCCTGGGGTGAAATCAAGACCGACCAGCAGTGGCGCGTGCTGTCGAAGCTGAAGAACGGCTATCAGGACTCGCTGTTTACCTCCACCGAGGTGGCGCAAAACGTGGCGAAGCCGCTGGTGAAATATATCGATAAAACGCTGGTCACCGAACAGGCGAAAGCGCCTAAGATTACTCTGCTGGTAGGGCACGATTCGAACATCGCTTCACTGCTTACCGCGCTGGATTTCAAGCCGTATCAGCTGCATGACCAGCAGGAACGGACCCCGATTGGCGGCAAGATTGTCTTCCAGCGTTGGCACGACAAAAACAGCAATCAGGAACTGATGAAAATTGAGTATGTCTACCAGAGCGCGGAGCAGCTGCGCAACGCCAGCGTGCTGTCGTTGCAGTCGCCCGCGCAGCGCGTGACGCTGGAGCTGAAGGGCTGTCCGGTGGACGCGAACGGCTTCTGTCCGGTTGATAAATTCAATGCGGTCATGAATAACGCGGCGAAGTAAAAGAGAACCCCCCGCTGCGGCGGGGGGAAACGCTTAGACGTTTTTACGTTCGATGGTTTGCTCGCCCCAGAAGAGCGAGTCTTTGTCCGTTTTTTCGAAGGCGCGAATCAGCACTTCATCGTTGCCTTCTTCCCAAATCTGCTCGGCCAGCTTTTCGTCGTAGTTCGCGACTTCAAAGATGGCTTCGGCAATCTCCGGAGAGGTGTTGCGTAAACTTGCCCATTCGCCCACGTGGTGAGCTTTGGATTCCTGTGTTGGCATACTTTTCCTCCTGTTGGGTTAGCCGTTCAGTTTTTTAGCGAGACCCGCGACGTATTCACCCTGATAGCGGGCGATAGAGAGTTCTTCATTGCTTGGCTGACGTGAGCCATCCCCACCGGCAATGGTGGTTGCGCCGTACGGCGTCCCGCCGCGCACCTGAGAAACGTCAAACAGCTCCTGCGCGCCGTAGCCAATTGGCACAATCACCATCCCATGATGAGCAAGGGTAGTCCAGGTTGAGGTAATCGTCTGCTCCTGGCCGCCGCCGGTACCGGTAGAGCTGAATACGCTGGCGAGTTTGCCGTACAGCGCCCCGGATGCCCAGAGCCCGCCGGTTTGATCGAGGAAGGTACGCATCTGGCCTGACATATTGCCGAAGCGGGTCGGGGTGCCGAAGATAATGGCATCATACTCCGCCAGCTCCTGCGGGGTGGCGACCGGGGCATTTTGTGTTTTTCCCCCGGCTTTGGCGAACGCTTCCGCCTGCATGGTTTCCGGTACGCGTTTTACCACAACCTCAACGCCGTCCACTCTGTTTGCACCTTCTGCTACCGCGTGAGCCATGGTTTCAATGTGTCCATACATGGAATAATAGAGCACCAGAACTTTTGCCATTTTGCATCACTCCTCGTTGGTTTTTCTGACAGCGGATCGCTGCGTTCATTTAAAGATATGACATCACGGCCAGACTGCAAAAATGAACGGCATTTCTTTGATTTATAACAACATGGTTACAATAAGGTGCTGTAGCAAAATGAAACAACTTTCTCGTCGTCGAATTTTAAAATGATAAGAAAGACTTATGGATTTCCGTCGCGTTATCTGACCCGAAAGGCGGATATCATGTTGCAGAATATTACCCGTGGCTTGCCGGATAGCCTCAGTCCACTAAGCTTAGTTTCACGCGGCACAGATAAAGGCCCTGTCCTTTAGCCGCGAGGTGAAAGAATCCTCTTTTACTGAATGCAATATGATGTCTAATGTTTCACACTCTGGAGGTTAGAGATGGCAAACCATCGTGGTGGTTCAGGTAATTTCGCTGAAGACCGTGAAAGAGCATCAGAAGCAGGTCGTAAAGGTGGCCAGTCTAGCGGGGGTAACTTCAAGAACGACCCTCAGCGCGCATCAGAGGCTGGTAAAAAAGGGGGTAAAAATAGCCACGGCAGCAATAAGTAGTACGCCGGGTTGACTCCCTGCCGCCGGGTTTCCCGGCGGTTTTTTTATGTCTGCAACATTGAACTGTAACCAAAGGCAACGCACACTACAGAATTGATCTCACTTGTTGGTGTCGCATGTCCGTCTCACGCTTTAAATTCTCCATAAAACCGCAGGAAGCCATCCTTATTCTCATCACCATGTTCTGGGGCGGGACCTTTCTTGCCGTCCAGTACGCGGTGACCCTCAGCGATCCGTTCTTTTTTGTCGGCCTGCGCTTTGCGACGGCGGCGATAGCCGTGGGGCTGATCTCCCTCAAAACGCTGCGGGGTCTGACGCTGAAGGAACTCAAGGCCGGCGTGGCGATTGGGATTGCGATAGCGATGGGCTACAGCCTGCAGACGTGGGGATTGCAGACCATCTCCAGCAGCAAATCCGCTTTTATTACCGCCATGTACGTGCCGCTGGTGCCGCTGCTGCAATGGTTATGCCTCGGGCGGCTACCGGGGCTGATGTCCTGCATTGGCATCGTGCTGGCGTTTATCGGCCTGATTTTATTAGCCGGGCCGGAAAATAACCTGCTGGCGCTGGGGCCGGGCGAGATCATTACCCTCGTCGGGGCCATTGCCATCGCGGCGGAAATTATTTTGATCAGCGCCTGGGCTGGGAAAGTGGACGTCAAGCGCGTGACGGTGGTGCAGCTCGCGACGGCGTCGCTGGTGGCCTTCGCGACGATGGTGCCAGCCGGGGAATCCGTGCCGCCGATGTCCACGGGGCTGGTGGTGGTCGCGCTGGGGCTTGGCATCTTCAGCGCCATTATCCAGGTGACCATGAACTGGGCGCAGCGCAGCGTATCGCCAACGCGGGCGACGGTGATCTACACCGGTGAACCGGTCTGGGCGGGGATTTTCGGACGACTGGCCGGCGAGCGTTTACCGCTGCTGGCGCTGGTGGGCGCGGCGTTTATTGTTGCCGGGGTGCTGGTGAGCGAACTAAAGCTCAGAAAGCGGGGGCGTGAAGCGAGTCATTTGACTGCTGAAAAAGGTTTAGATTGAAAAAAAGCGCAACGTTACTTAGGATGTGTACGGATTAAAACCGTACACGGTGATGTAAACCATGCCAGCACTTAAAAAACAGCGTATCGATCTTCGCTTAACAGACGAAGACAAAACAATGATTGAAGAAGCGGCGGCGATGACGAATCAAACGATCACCCAGTTTATGGTGAACAGTGCGTCAGAGCGTGCTGCAGAGGTCATCGAGCAGCACCGTCGTCTCGTGTTAAACGAAGCCTCCTGGAATGCGGTGATGGATGCCATCGACAATCCCCCAGAGCCAAATGAACGCCTCAAGCGAGCGGCAAAACGTCTTCGAAACATGGAGTGAAGCGTCTTGGCAAATCTCACGATTGAAATGTTTTCAGAGGGAACCGACTATGATTTCGGGGATTTTGATTGTGGTGAACCCTCGCTAAATGCCTTCCTGAGAGAACACCTGGTACGCCAGCACAATGGACGTATTCTACGAGCCTACCTGCTTAAAGAGCGCGACCATCCGCGCGTGCTGGGCTATTACACGCTATCGGGAAGTTGCTTTGAGAGAGTGATGCTTCCTTCTAAGACTCAGCAGCGTCGGATCCCTTATCTCAACGTACCCAGCGTGACGCTGGGACGTCTGGCTATTCATAAAGAACTACAGGGAAACGAGTGGGGAACAACGCTTGTTGCACACGCTATGCGGGTGGTTTACCTGGCGTCGCAGGCTGTGGGAGTACACGGAATATTTGTTGATGCCCTTAGCGAGCAGGCTAAACGATTTTATCTGAAGCTGGGGTTCATCCCGCTGGCAGGCGAAAACAGCCATTCTTTGTTCTTCCCGACAAAAGCTATCGAACGACTGTTTGAGCAGGCGTGATCGCTCTTAAGGAGCATGCAGGTCGGGTAAGGCGTAGCCGTCACCCGACATATCGATTTCACGAATCCTGATGCGCCGCGGCGGCCTGCGGCGCGGCAGCCATCCGGCGGCTCAGCAGGGCGTTAAGCAGGATCGCGCCGAAGGTCGCCGTACCAATCCCGCCAATCGTAAACCCGCCCAGCGTCAGGGCAAAATCGCCCGCGCCCAGCACCAGCGTGACGGCCACCATGATCAGGTTGCTGTTCTGGCTAAGGTCAACCCGATGCTGCACCCAGATGCGCGCCCCGGCCACGGCGATCAGCCCGAACACCACAATCGACGCGCCGCCGATGACCGGTGACGGAATGGTGTGGATCAGTGCGCCGAACTTCGGTGAGAAACCAAGAAGGATCGCCATTACCGCCGCCGCCACGAAGACCAGCGTTGAGTAGACCTTGGTCACCGCCATCACGCCGATGTTTTCCGCGTAGGTGGTCACGCCGCTGCCGCCCACGGACCCTGAGAGCATGGTCGCCAGCCCGTCGCCGACGAACGCGCGGCCCATGTACGGATCCATGCTGCGCCCGGTCATTCCCGCCACCGCCTTCAGGTGCCCTAAGTTTTCCGCCACAAGGATCACCGCCACCGGGGCGATAAGCATCATCGCCTGCGTGTTAAAGGTGGGCGAGGTCACCTGCGGCAGACCGAACCAGGCGGCCTGATGAAGCAGGGTAAAATCGACCGGCTTGCCCATGCCGAACACGTTCGCCAGCAGGGCGTAGATCAGACAGGCGACAATCAGCCCGACCAGGATCAGCAGACGCTGGATCATCCCGCGCGTGAAGACTGCCACCAGGCCGATGCACAGCACCGTGATCACCGCCATCCAGCTTTCAAACGGCGAAGCGGAGACGCTTTTCACCGCAATCGGCGCGAGGTTCAGGCCTATCGCCATCACCACCGCGCCGGTGACGACGGGGGGCATCATCCGTTCGATCCAGCGCGTGCCGATCTTCATCACAACGAGACCAATCAGGGTATAGACCAGCCCGCAGGCGATGATGCCGCCGAGGGCCACGCTCAGGTTGGGGTTGATCCCCTGGCCGTTAAAACCGGTAGTGGCGATCACCACGCCGACAAAGGCGGCGCTGGAGCCCAGGTAGCTGGGTACGCGCCCGCCGGTAACAAAAAAGAACAGCAGGGTGCCGATTCCCGACATCAGAATAGACAGGTTAGGATCGAGCCCCATCAGCATCGGCATCAATACCGTCGCGCCAAACATCGCGACTGCATGCTGGACGCCCATCACCATGGTTTGCCCGAGCGGGAGGCGTTCATCCGGCGCGACCACGCCTGCTTCAGTGGAGGTCGATTTCAACTGCCAGTGGGGAAATCCGAACATGGTCTGTCTCCTTAAAGCGCCTTAGCAGGCGGGTCGCATAAGCGCGTGGTAGCTGCGGTCAAACCACACCAGACCTTGCGGGGCGGGGTGGCGAATAATCGATACGATGTCGCAAAACAGAATGTCGTGAGTACCGACGCTGACCACCTGACTGATGCGGCAGTCAAACGAGGCCAGCGCATCCTCCAGACGCGGGCAGCCCGTGTCGCCCGTCTGCCAGCGGGCGGCGGTAAAGCGTTCCGCCATCGGCGTTTTGCCGCCAAACAGATTGGATAAAGGCTCCTGTCCGGCGCTCAGGGTATTCACGCACAGGGTGCGGTTTTCGCTGAACGTGGGCCAGACCGACGCGCCGCGGTTCAGGCACACCAGCAGGGTGGGAGGGGAATCCGTGACGCTGCATACCGCGCTGGCGGTAAAGCCCGCCATCCCCGCCGGGCCGTCGGTGGTGATGATGTTGACCGCCGCGCCGACGCAGGCCATGGCGTCGCGAAAGGTTTGTTTATCCGGTGTCATCACGATCGCTCCTTACGCCAGTCCGCAGGCATCGTCGAAGGTCAGGCGCGGCAGGCGCCCGTAAAGTTTGCGCGTATCGCCATAGCCAATGTTGATCAGCAGGTTGCTTTTAAGCGTTGTGCCGGTGAAAAAGGCCTCGTCGACCTTTTGTCGGTCAAAGCCCGACATCGGGCCGGTGTCCAGGCCGAGTGCGCGGCAGGCGAAAATCAGATACGCGGCCTGCATTGAGCTGTTGCGAAAGGCCGTCTCTTCCGCCAGCGCGGGGCTTGCGGTAAACCAGCTTCTGGCATCGCCGTGCGGGAACAGCTCGGGCAGGCGCTCGTAGAATTCCCCGTCCCAGGCGACAATCGCTGTCACCGGGGCGGTAAGCGTTTTCTCGAGGTTGCCGCTGGAGAGCGCCGGGCGCAGCTTCTCTTTTCCCTCTGCGCTTCGCACAAAGACAATGCGCGCCGGTGAGCAGTTGGCAGACGTTGGGCCCCATTTCATCAGGTCATACATCTCGCGCAGCGTCTCGTCGCTGACCGGCATATCCAGCCAGCCGTTGTGGGTGCGGGCACCGGTGAACAGCGTTTCCAGCGCGGCGGGGGTAATGGCTTCGCTCATTAAAGCTCCTTATAAAGCGGGTTCAGGGCTGTGCAGCAGGCTGGCAAGCCCGTTCAGCAGCAGGGTGTTAAAGGTGTCCGGCTCGGTGACGTTGCAGGCATGTCCGCCCTGGCGCATGACCGTTTTGTGGGCGTGCGGGAGGGCGGCGTGCAGTTCAGCGGAACAGACGGACGGCACCAGCACGTCGTCGGCGGAACAGATAATGTGAACCGGGCAGCGAATGCGTGCGGACTGGCGGCGGAAGTCGGCTTTTTTCAGGGCGCTGAGCCTGCGCAGCAGGTTGGTTTTACCCTGGAAATGGGCCAGCGCCAGCGCTTCTTCGGCCTCCAGACGCGGCGCGCGGGCGGCCATCCAGTCTGCCGGGTAGAGAAACAGCGGCTGCGCCTCGACCCACGCCTGCGCGCCGCCGGAATGCAGCAGCCGCTCGCGAACGTCAAAACAGCGGCGGGTGTGGGCATTGAGGGTCAGCCAGCCGTTGACGCACACCAGCGCGGTGAGGGCGTCGGGCCTGTCGAGGGCCAGCTGCAGGCCGACCAGCGCGCCGAGCGCGTGCCCGACGACGCTGTAGCGCGCAATGCCTGCGTCAGCCAGCGCCTGGGCGAGCTCGTCTGCCATCTGCGCAAGGCTGTAACCCTCCGGCAGGGTGTCGGGGTTATTGCCCGTTCCCCGCTGGTCATAGCACACCACCTGATACTCCGGCTCCAGCGCGGCCTGCTGGGGCAGCCAGTAGCTGCCGCTGCCGCCGAGACCGGAAATAAAGACCACCACGGGCGCACCCTCGTACGGCGGCGGCGAGACGGAAAGTTTCATGCCTGCCTCACTTCGCGATGTGCGCAACGGTGGCGATCTCAACCAGCGCGTCCGGTTTTACCAGCCCGCACTGAATGCAGAACCGCGCCGGTTTATCGCCGGGGAAGAACTCGGCGTAGATTTCGTTAATCGCGGCGTAGTTTTTCCAGTCGGTGATAAAGATGCTGTTGAAGGTCACGTCCTCCATGGTGCCACCCGCCGTTTCGATCACGGTTTTGATCGTCTCCAGCACGTGGCGGGTTTGCGCCTTTGGGTCGTTGATAAATACCACGTTGTTGTCTTTATCAAACGGCAGCGTGCCGGAGACATACACCACGCCGTCGGCGAGGGTGCCGGGGACGAACGGGGCGATGGGCGTGCTGGTGCCCGGCGGGATGATTACGGATTTCGGCATCGTGTGTCTCCTCAGGCGATACGGGCGAGCGGAGGATTCAGGGCGTCGCAGAAATCCGCAACGTTACTGACCCAGCCAAAAAAGGTTTCGATATTGAACAAAGCTGCCTTTTGGGCGAATTCCGGCCCGGCCTGATGGGTCGCGTCTTCCAGCACCACGCCGAAATACTCGAGGAAAAAGCCGTCGCGCAGGGTCGATTCCACGCACACGTTGGTGGCAATGCCGGTGAACACCAGGTGGCGAATGCCCCGGCTGCGCAGCAGGCTGTCGAGCGGGGTGTTGAAAAAGCCGCTGTAGCGCGGTTTCGGCAGGACGATATCGCCCGCCTGCGGGACCAACTCATCCACCAGCTGATAATCCCAGCCGCCTTTGGCCAGCAGCTTGCCCTGCAGTTCGGGCCGCTTGCGCATGGTTTTCAGGGCGTTCGACTTGTGGAAGTTGGGCGAGCCGGGGCCGCCGGCCTCGACGTACTGGTCATCCCAGCCGTTCTGGAACCAGATGATGAGCATGCCCGCCGCGCGCGCGGCGGCGACGGCGGTTTTGATGTTCTCGATCACAGGCCTTGTGGCGGAGACGTCGAACCCCGCCAGATCGAGATAACCGCCCTGGCTGGCATAGGCGTTTTGCATGTCCACCACGATCAGCGCGCTCTGCTGCGGCGCAAAGGTGATGGCTTCCGGGCGAGCGTTTAAGGTCGTCATTACGCCACCTCCTTCGTGACGGCAGGGATATGGGCGCGGCACTGCATCAGCGGCTGGATGCGCTCGCCGAAGGTTTCCACGCCGGTGAGGAAATCATCGAAGGTCAGCAGGACGCCCTCAGCGCCGGGTACGGCTGCCACTTCGTCGAGCATCCTGGCAACGCTGGCGTACGAGCCAACCAGCGTGCCCATGTTGATATTGACGGCGGAGGTCGGGTCGGCCATCTGGCGCACGTTGGTGTCTGCGCCGGAACGGGTGTCTTTCTGGCTCTGCTCGGTAAGCCAGCTCAGGGCTTCGTCGTCAGCGCCGTCCTTATACCGTTCCCATTTGGCGCGTGCGGCGTCGTCGGTTTCGTCGGCAATGACCATGAACAGCACGTACGAGCCCACGTCGCGCCCGGTTTTGTCGGCGGCCTCCTTCATGCGTGCCGCGGTCGGGGCAAAGGCGGCAGGGGTGTTAACGCCTTTGCCGAAGCAGAAGTTAAAGTCGGCGTATTTCGCGGAGAATTCCATCCCCGCGTCGCTCTGCCCGGCGCAAATCACCTTCATCGGCACCGACGGCTGCGGGCTGACGCGGCAGTCGTTCATGGTAAAGAAGTCGCCTTTGAAGTCGCTTTTGCCGGTGCCCCACAGGTCGCGCAGGACCTGCACGTATTCGGTCAGGTAGTCGTAGCGACGGGAGAAGTAATCGTCGCCCGGCCAGAGTCCCATCTGCTCGTACTCCGGTTTTTGCCAGCCGGTGACCAGGTTAACGCCAAAGCGCCCGCCGGAGATGGAGTCGATGGTGGAGGCCATGCGTGCCACGATCGCGGGCGGAAGGGTGAGTGTGGCCGCGGTGGCGTAGATCTGGATCCGCGAGGTAACCGCTGCCAGCCCGGCCATCAGAGTGAAGGACTCCAGGTTGTGATCCCAGAATTCCGTTTTGCCGCCAAAGCCGCGCAGCTTGATCATCGAAAGCGCAAAGTCGAAATGGTAGTGCTCCGCTTTCTGCACGATGGCTTTGTTCAGCTCAAAGGTCGGCATGTACTGCGGTGCAGTGGTCGAGATAAGCCAGCCGTTGTTGCCGATGGGTACAAATACGCCAATTTTCATCACGAACCTCTCTTCATTACGTCGCAGGTGTAACGGTGGTTTTGCAAAGGCAATGCCAGTTTTGAAAACGCTTGTGTTATTAATGTGTTAATAAGAGGTTGGGGGATTGATGCCGCTAAATGTGGACTAAATGGTCAAAAACATTGCACAGAAAACAGGCACTCATGCGCGATGGGAGTGCAGAAGGTCGTGGCGAGGCGGGGGTTTTGCTATGCTGAGCGCAGGAAAGAAAATGGAGAGCGGAAATGACACAAGGCGCAGTGAAAACACCCGGAAAACGTTCGCAGGCGGTGAGCGCCAAGAAGCAGGCGATCCTCAGCGCCGCGCTGGAGACCTTTTCACAGTTTGGCATTCACGGCACGCGCCTGGAGCAGGTGGCGGAGCAGTCCGGGGTGTCTAAAACCAATCTGCTCTACTATTACCCGTCGAAAGAGGCGCTGTATGTGGCGGTGATGCAGCAGATCCTCGATATCTGGCTGGCGCCGCTCAAGGCATTTCGCGAAGAGCTGGCCCCGCTGGTGGCTATCGAGGAGTACATTCGCCTGAAGCTCGAGGTGTCGCGCGATTACCCGCAGGCGTCAAGGCTGTTTTGTCTTGAGATGCTGCAGGGCGCGCCGCTGCTACAGGCGGAGCTGACGGGGGATTTAAAGCAGCTGGTGGACGATAAGTCGGCGATTATCGCCGGATGGGTTGCCAGCGGAAAGCTGGCCCCGGTCGACCCGCAGCACCTGATCTTTATGATCTGGGCCGCTACCCAGCATTACGCTGACTTTGCGGCCCAGGTTGAGGCGGTGACCGGTAAAACGCTCCAGGACGAGGCGTTTTTCCAGAGCACACTCGAAAACGTGCAGCGGATGATTATCGAAGGGATCCGCGTGCGTTAATTGCCCGGCGGGAGAGGGCAGCTTAAGTCACCCTCTTCACACTGCATCAGCGAGGCCAGAAACGCCTCGCGCTCCACGGTTTTTTCCGCCAGGCACTGGTTAACAATCATTGGCTGGACGCTCCCGCCTTCCGTCCCCGAACCGATAAACGCGCAGTCCGCGTCGCGCAGGGTAATCCACGCCTGCTGCGCTTTTTTCAGCAGGTCGCGCTGGGGGGCCGCCGCGCGTTTGATGGCGGCCTGATAGGTCTGGTTGAGTTTTTTATCGGCTGCCTGGTACTGCTGCGCGCTACAGGTATTCAGTTCAAGCTGCGTAGTGGCGTTGTCGCACTCGTTGGCAAGCGCGCTGGTGCTGAGCAGCAGTGCCGCACCGGCGATAAGATATCGTTTCATATACTCCCCAATAAAATAAGGCTCCGTCTCCGGAGCCTTATTAGCACAGCGTTAGCCGATTGTCATCAGGCTGGCGTTACCGCCCGCCGCTGCGGTGTTGACGCTGAGCGAGCGCTCCACGTACAGACGCTCCAGCAGCAGGTTGGTTTCCCCGCGGGCGAAGCCCTGCACGGAAACAATCGCCCCGCTGCGGGCCGCCACCTGCTCGCACAGCTCGCGCAGCTGGTCGGAATCACCGTGGTAGATCACCGCGTCAAACGGCTGGGTCAGCAGGGCATCGGCCTTCGCAAAGCGAATGCGGGCCGAAACCGCTTTCGGCAGCTGTTTGGCGAGATCGCGATGCAGCGCATCGTCCGGCCACAGCACTTCACACCCGGTGGCCATCGCCGCGGCTAGCTGTACCAGCGCGTCCTGCTCGTTATCCGCCACGCACAGTACGTGCTCGCGCGGCATCAGCGTCCAGGTGTTGCGCTCGCCGGTTGGCCCCGGCAGCAGACGCTGGGTACCGGCCTGCGCCAGCTCGCCGTACTGCTGCGCAACCGCACGCAGCTCAGGACGTTTTTCCGCCCAGGCGATCAGCGCCTCCAGCGGCTGGGTCAGCACGGCTTTCAGCTGCGTATCCACCGGATACTCCGCATCCTGATGCGCCAGGGTGACTCCCAGTGCGTTCTCAGGACGGTTCGCCAGCAGACGGTACAGGTAGAGCGGACCGCCCGCTTTCGGACCCGTACCGGAGAGGCCTTCGCCGCCGAACGGCTGCACGCCAACGACCGCGCCAACCATGTTGCGGTTGACGTACAGGTTGCCGACTTTGGCCGTGCCGGTGACCTGCGCAATGGTCTCGTCGATACGGGTATGCACGCCGAGCGTTAGGCCGTAGCCGGAGGCGTTGATCTGGTCGATAAGCGCGTTGAGGTTGTTACGGTTGTAACGCACCACGTGCAGCACCGGGCCGAAGACCTCTTTTTTCAGCTCGTCGAAGCTTGCCAGCTCAATCAGCGTAGGTGGCACGAAGGTGCCAGTCTGCCACTCGCGGGCATCTTCGCTGTTCTCGCGCACCGCCTGGAACACCGGGCGGCCTTTGGCGCGCATGGCCTGAATATGGTTTTCAATGTTGGCTTTGGCTTCCGCGTCGATCACCGGCCCGATGTCGGTGGTGAGACGGCCCGGGTTGCCCATGCGGCATTCCGCCATTGCGCCGCGCAGCATCTTCAGCGTGTGGTCAGCCACGTCATCCTGTAAGCACAGCACGCGCAGGGCGGAGCAGCGCTGACCGGCGCTGTCGAAGGCGGAGGCCAGCACGTCAACAACCACCTGCTCGGTGAGGGCGGAGGAGTCAACAATCATGGCGTTCATGCCGCCGGTTTCGGCGATAAGCGGGGTAGGACGACCCTGCGCATCCAGACGGGTGGCGATGTTGCGTTGTAGCAGGGAGGCCACTTCGGTCGAACCGGTAAACATCACGCCGCGCACGCGGTTATCGGAGGTGAGTTTGGCGCCCACCGTTTCACCGCGCCCTGGCAGCAGTTGCACCACGCCCGCCGGAACGCCTGCTTCCAGAAGAATGTTGATGCCCTGGGCGGCAATCAGCGGGGTTTGCTCTGCCGGTTTCGCCAGCACGCTGTTGCCTGCGGCAAGGGCGGCGGCAATCTGGCCGGTGAAGATCGCCAGCGGGAAGTTCCACGGGCTGATACAGACCACCGGACCGAGCGGACGGTGCGTTTCGTTGTCGAAATCATCGCGCACCTGACCGGCGTAGTAGTGCAGGAAGTCGACCGCCTCACGCACTTCGGCGATGGCGTTGCTGAAGGTTTTCCCCGCTTCGCGCACCAGAATGCCGATGAGCTGCTGCATCTGATCTTCCATCAGCACCGCGGCGCGCTCCAGGATGGCGGCACGCTCCTGCGGCGGGGTGGCGAACCAGATTGGCGCGTTGTTCACCGCGCTCTCCAGCGCCTGTTCCACTTCCGCTTCGGTTGCTTCACGCGCGTAGCCGACGATGTCCTTCGGCTCTGCCGGGTTGATCACCGGCTGCATTTCACCGTCCTCAACGGACTGCTCAAGGATCGGTTTGGCCTGCCACTTCTGCAATGCGCTGTTGAGCAGGGCAGAGGAGAGCGACGCCAGACGGTGTTCGTTCGCCAGATCCAGGCCCGCCGAGTTGACGCGGCCCGCGCCGTACAGCTCGCGCGGCAGGGCAATTTTCGGATGCGGCAGACCAATCTGGCCTTCCTGCGCCGCCAGCTTCTCTACGGCCTGCACCGGATCGGCCACCAGTTCGTCGAGCGGCAGCGTGGTGTCTGCGATGCGGTTAACGAAGGAGGTGTTCGCCCCGTTCTCCAGCAGACGACGCACCAGGTACGCCAGCAGGGTTTCGTGGGTGCCCACCGGGGCATAGATGCGGCACGGGCGGTTCAGCTTGCCGTCCGCCACTTTCCCGGTAACCTGCTCGTACAGCGGTTCGCCCATGCCGTGCAGGCACTGGAACTCGTACTGGCCCGGATAGTAGTTCTGCCCGGCCAGGCTGTAAATGGCCGCCAGGGTATGGGCGTTGTGGGTCGCGAACTGCGGATAAATCAGGTTCGGCACGCCGAGCAGTTTTTTCGCGCACGCGAGGTAAGAGACGTCGGTGTAGACCTTGCGGGTATAGACCGGATAGCCTTCCAGACCTTCCATCTGGGCGCGTTTGATTTCGCTGTCCCAGTAGGCGCCTTTCACCAGGCGGATCATCAGGCGGCGACGGCTGCGGCTGGCCAGGTCAATCAGGTAATCAATGACGAACGGACAGCGTTTCTGGTAGGCCTGAATAACGAAACCAATCCCGTTCCAGCCCGCCAGTTCCGGTTCGAAGCACAGTTTTTCCAGCAGATCGAGGGAGATCTCCAGACGGTCAGCCTCTTCGGCGTCGATGTTGATGCCGATGTCATACTGGCGCGCCAGCAGGGTCAGGGACTTCAGGCGCGGATAGAGCTCTTCCATCACCCGGTCATACTGCGCACGGCTGTAGCGCGGGTGTAGGGCAGAGAGCTTAATAGAGATGCCCGGGCCTTCATAAATACCGCGACCGTTGGATGCTTTACCGATGGCGTGGATCGCCTGCTGGTAAGAGACCATGTAGGCCTGCGCATCGGCGGCGGTGAGCGCCGCTTCGCCCAGCATGTCATAGGAGTAGCGGAAACCTTTGTCTTCCAGCTTGCGGGCATTCGCCAGCGCTTCGGCAATGGTTTCCCCGTTGACGAACTGCTCGCCCATCAGGCGCATCGCCATGTCCACGCCCTTGCGGATCAGCGGCTCGCCGCTCTTGCCGATAATGCGGTTCAGAGAGCGTGACAGGTTGGCTTCGTTATGGGTGGAGACCAGCTTGCCGGTAAACAGCAGACCCCAGGTGGCGGCGTTGACGAACAGCGACGGGCTGCGGCCAATGTGGGAGTGCCAGTTGCCGTTGCTGATCTTGTCGCGGATCAGCGCGTCGCGGGTAGCTTTATCCGGAATACGCAGCAGCGCTTCCGCCAGGCACATCAGCGCCACGCCTTCCTGTGAGGAGAGGGAGAACTCCTGCAACAGGCCCTGCACCATCCCGGCGCGGCCGGTGGCGGTTTTCTGGTTGCGCAGCTTGTCGGCTAACTGATACGCCAGGCTGTGCGCCTGGGCGGCAATGGCTTCCGGCAGGCGGGCCTGCTCCAGCAGCATTGGCACGGCGTCGGTTTCGGCGCGGCGGTAAGCCCCGGTAATGGCGGCGCGGCTGACGGACTGCGGCAGGATCTGCTCGGCGAATTCGAGGAACGGCTGGTGGTTCTCTTCCACCGCCGTCGCGGCGTCTTCGCTTTCGTTCGCTGCGCCTGCCAGCAGGGCAGGCAGCTCCGGCAGGCCGTCTTCACTCTCCAGCCTTTCCAGATAGTTAAAAATCGCCTGCTTGATTAACCAGTGCGGTGTGCGATCAATGCGGGTTGCTGCGGTCTTAATCCGTTCGCGGGTCGCGTCATCCAGCTTAACCCCCATGGTGGTCATCCCCATGCCAAAACTCCTGTTGTTCTGTAATAGCGTTCTGTTGATAGCGTGAAATATCCACCATGTTGCAACTTTGTGCAACCGTGTTAAATGTGACCTGGTTTGCAAGCTGGAAAATGAATGGATTGTTAACGAATAGTTAGCTGGAAAAAAGCGCTGGCTTCTGCATACGAAGCCTGGTTTTATGCGGTGCTTAACACTTTTCAAAGGTGCAACCCGTATAAATGTGAGCGAGTGCAACCTATAGGAAAGACGTATAAAACCAGGGATGAAATTCATGTAAATGCAGTGTTAAATCGTTTGTCAGTGGGAAGCGTATACGGCAGGATAGCGCGCCCAACGGAAACACATACACACATCACTACGTTCAGGTGATGACATAACAAGGCAACCCGGACGGTTGTCGCTCGACATTTTGGAGAATTTGAATGGCTATTAGCACACCGATGCTGGTGACATTTCTCGTTTATATTTTTGGCATGATCCTGATAGGGTTTTTGGCATGGCGTTCCACTAAAAACTTTGACGACTACATCCTTGGCGGGCGCAGCTTAGGCCCAATGGTCACCGCGCTCTCTGCGGGCGCATCCGACATGAGCGGCTGGCTGCTGATGGGGCTGCCGGGCGCGATTTTCATCTCTGGTATTTCCGAAAGCTGGATCGCCATCGGCCTGACCGTCGGCGCGTGGATCAACTGGAAGCTGGTGGCAGGCCGTCTGCGCGTACACACCGAAGCCAACAACAACGCCCTGACGCTGCCGGATTACTTCACTGGACGCTTTGAAGATAACAGCCGCATCCTGCGCATTATCTCCGCGGTGGTAATCCTGCTGTTCTTCACCATCTACTGTGCCTCCGGCATCGTGGCGGGCGCCCGTCTGTTCGAAAGCACCTTCGGCATGAGCTACGAAACCGCCCTGTGGGCCGGTGCGGCGGCAACCATCCTCTATACCTTCGTGGGCGGCTTCCTGGCCGTCAGCTGGACCGACACCGTGCAGGCGAGCCTGATGATCTTCGCCCTGATCCTGACCCCGGTGATTGTGATTTTCACCGTTGGCGGCTTTGGCGATTCACTGGAAGTGATCAAGCAGAAGAGCATCGAAAACGTCGACATGCTGAAAGGACTGAACTTCGTTGCCATCGTCTCCCTGATGGGCTGGGGGCTGGGCTACTTCGGTCAGCCGCACATTCTGGCGCGCTTTATGGCGGCGGATTCTCACCACACCATCGTTCATGCACGTCGCATTAGCATGACGTGGATGATCCTGTGTCTGGCGGGCGCGTGTGCGGTCGGCTTCTTCGGTATTGCCTACTTCAGCAATAACCCGGCGCAGGCGGGCGCGGTGAACCAGAACGCCGAGCGCGTGTTCATCGAGCTGGCGCAGATTCTGTTTAACCCGTGGATTGCCGGTATTTTGCTCTCCGCGATCCTGGCGGCGGTGATGTCCACCCTGAGCTGTCAGCTGCTGGTTTGCTCCAGTGCAATCACCGAAGACCTCTACAAGGCCTTCCTGCGTAAAAATGCGAGCCAGAAAGAGCTGGTGTGGGTAGGGCGCTTTATGGTGCTGGTGGTGGCGCTGGTGGCCATTGCGCTGGCAGCCAACCCGGAAAACCGCGTGCTGGGTCTCGTGAGCTACGCGTGGGCGGGCTTCGGTGCCGCGTTTGGGCCGGTGGTGCTGTTCTCCGTCATGTGGTCACGCATGACCCGCAACGGCGCGCTGGCGGGGATGATCATCGGTGCGGTGACCGTCATCGTCTGGAAGCAGTTCGCGTGGCTGGGCCTGTACGAAATCATTCCGGGCTTCATCTTCGGCAGCATCGGTATTGTGGTGTTCAGCCTGCTGGGTAAAGCGCCGTCTGCCTCTATGCAGAAGCGCTTTGCGGAAGCGGATGCGCACTACCACACTGCGCCGCCGACTAAGCTTCAGGCAGAATAATTTTCCCCTCACCCTAACCCTCTCCCAGAATGGGGGAGGGGACAGACCGTTCACCAGTTCGAGATGATAAATGATGATTAAAACAGGGTTAATGGTGGCAGCATTAATGCTGCTGGCGGGTTGTAACGCACCCTCGCAGCGTGCGGCGGTGGAGACCTGCAAAGCGGATAACCAGATGCAGCAGACCACGCTCTATTTTGGCTTGAACCGCCCGGCAGGGTCGCAGATCACCGGCAGCGAGTGGCAGCAGTTTGTTGACCAGGACGTGACGCCGCGTTTTCGCGATGGCTTAACGGTGTTTGATGCGCGGGGGCAGTGGCTGGGGAACGACGGGAAAGTGGCGCGTGAATCCAGCAAAGCGTTAATGCTTATCCACGGTAAAGATGCGCAGAGCGAGAAGAACATCGAAGCGTTGCGCGGGATCTATAAGTCTCGTTTCGCGCAGGAATCGGTGATGCGTGTCGACCAGCCGGTGTGCGTACAGTTTTAATAAAAAACGGCGGGATAACCCGCCGTTGTTGTTTTGTAGCAAAGCTATTTACAGCACTAATCCCGCAAAGCTCGCCGACAGCAGGCTCACCAGCGTCGCACCGTATACCAGGCGCAGACCAAACCGCGACACCACGTTGCCCTGCTGCTCGTTCAGCCCCTTTATCGCCCCGGCGACGATGCCGATGGAGGCGAAGTTGGCAAACGACACCAGGAAGACGGACAAAATACCCAGCCCGCGCGGTGACATTTCATGAGCAATTTTTTGCAGCTCAATCATCGCTACAAATTCATTCGCCACCAGCTTGGTTGCCATAATGCTGCCCGCGTTTAACGCATCGCTGAGCGGAATCCCGATAAGCCACGCCAGCGGATAAAACACATAGCCCAGGATCTGCTGGAAGCTCATGCCGAATACGCTGGAGAAGAGGGCGTTAACGGCGCTGATGAGGGCGATAAAGCCAATCAGCATCGCCAGAATAATCATCGCCACCTTAAAACCGGCCAGAATATACTCGCCCAGCATTTCAAAGAAGCTCTGGGATTCATGCAGTTTTTCCAGCTTGATATCCGGCTCGGCTTCCGGACGTACCGGGTTAATGACCGAGAGAATAATAAAGGTGCTGAACATGTTCAGGATCAGCGCGGCAACGACAAATTTGGCGTCGAGCATGGTCATATAGGCACCGACAATCGACAGGGATACCGTCGACATGGCCGTGGCCGCCATGGTGAACAAACGACGCGAGGAGAGATCCCCCAGCACGCCTTTATAGGCAATGAAGTTTTCCGACTGGCCGAGGATCAGCGAGCTCACCGCGTTGAACGATTCCAGCTTGCCCATGCCATTCAGCTTTGACAGCAGCGTCCCGATGATTCGAATAAAAATCGGCAGGATCCGCCAGTGCTGGAGAATACCAATCAGTGCGGAAATAAAAATAATCGGACACAGCACGCCGAGGAAAATAAACGCCAGCCCTTTTTCTCCCATTCCGCCAAAGACGAAATTCGTCCCTTCCGAGGCAAATTTAAGCAGTGACTCAAAGAAGCCGGAAACGTATTTAATCAGGAATAGCCCGCTTTCGGCGTGCAGGAAAAAGAACGCCAGGGCAATTTCAATAACAATCAGCTGGAAAACATAACGAATGCGAATTTTTCGGCGGTCGAAACTCACCAGCCAGGCAAGCGCAAGAATAATCACCAGCGCCAGCAGGAAATGGACAATCTTAAACATGGGATATTTTCGGTTGGTTTTTGAGGCGGATATTTAGCCACAGCACTGGTTAACCGTAAATGGGCATTTTTATTATAACTTATAAACTTAACGGTAACGGCGGCAACTATTAACAGGCTTTGCGTTTACAACTCGTCATCAAATCACCACATATTTCGCTTGTGTTTCCTTTCGCCGTAATGATAATCACTATCACAAGAATTTACCTTTCTTTGCATCAGTTGACCGCGATAAACATTTAAGGTGTCGGCATGTTTGTTCCATTTCTCATTATGTTACGTGAAGGCCTTGAAGCGGCCCTGATTGTCAGCCTTATCGCCAGCTATCTGAAGCGCACCCAGCGTGGGCGCTGGATTGGCGTGATGTGGGTTGGCGTATTCCTTGCCGCGGCGCTCTGCCTGGGCTTAGGTATCCTCATCAATGAAACCACCGGCGAATTCCCGCAGAAAGAGCAGGAGCTGTTTGAAGGTATCGTCGCCGTGATTGCGGTGTTCATCCTGACGTGGATGGTCTTCTGGATGCGCAAAGTTTCCCGCAACGTGAAGGTGCAGCTGGAGCAGGCGGTGGATAACGCCCTGCAGAAGGGGAATCACCACGGCTGGGCGCTGATCATGATGGTCTTTTTCGCCGTGGCGCGCGAGGGTCTGGAATCGGTTTTCTTCCTGCTGGCGGCATTCCAGCAGGACGTGGGCATCTGGCCGCCGCTGGGCGCTATGCTCGGTCTGGCAACGGCGGTGGTGCTGGGCTTTCTGCTCTACTGGGGCGGCATTCGCCTCAACCTGGGCGCCTTCTTTAAGTGGACCAGCCTGTTCATTCTGCTGGTGGCCGCGGGGCTGGCGGCAGGGGCGATCCGCGCCTTCCACGAGGCGGGCCTGTGGAACCACTTCCAGGACGTGGCGTTCGATCTTAGCAACGTTCTCTCCACCCATTCACTGACCGGCACCCTGCTCGAAGGCATCTTCGGCTACCAGGAAACGCCGAGCGTCAGCGAAGTGGCGATGTACTTTATCTATCTGGTTCCGGCGCTGGTGCTGTTCGCGATGCCGCCGCGTACCGGTTCGCAGGCGTCGCGCGTTGCGCCGTAATTATTGTTTTAGTTACAACATACTTTTTAAGGGAAGAGTCATGGCAATTCAGTTTCGTCGTAGTGCATTGTGCGCAGGCATTGCCGCGCTGTTCGCTTCTGCATTCGCTGCGCAGGCTGCGGATATTCCGCAGGTAAAAGTCACCGTTAACGATAAGCAGTGTGAGCCGATGACCATCACGGTTAACAGCGGTAAAACCCAGTTTATCATTCAGAACCACAGCCAGAAGGCGCTGGAGTGGGAGATCCTCAAAGGCGTGATGGTGGTGGAAGAGCGCGAGAACATCGCGCCAGGCTTCAGTCAGAAGATGACCGCCAACCTGCAGCCGGGTGAATACGACATGACCTGCGGCCTGCTGACCAACCCTAAAGGCAAGCTGATCGTCAAAGGTGCAGCGACGGCGGACGCGGCCAAAGGCACGGCCCTGCTGAGCCTGGGCGACGCTATCACCGCCTATAAAGCCTACGTCACCAAAGAGACGGCGGACCTGGTCACGGGTACCAAAGCCTTCACCGACGCCGTGAAAGCGGGCGATATCGAAAAAGCGAAATCCCTGTACGCGCCAACCCGTCAGCACTACGAGCGCATCGAGCCGATTGCCGAGCTGTTCTCTGACCTCGACGGCAGCATTGATGCCCGCGAAGATGACTACGAGCAGAAGGCCGCCGATCCGAAATTCACCGGCTTCCACCGTCTGGAAAAAGCCCTGTTTGGCGATAACTCCACCAAAGGAATGGAGAAATACGCCGGGCAGCTGAACACCGACGTGCTGGAGCTGCAAAAGCGCATCAGCGAGCTTGCCTTCCCGCCGTCGAAGGTGGTGGGCGGCGCGGCCGGTCTGATTGAAGAAGTGGCCGCGAGCAAAATCAGCGGTGAAGAAGATCGCTACAGCCACACTGACCTGTGGGACTTACAGGCCAACGTCGACGGTGCGCAGAAGATTGTCGAGCTGCTGCGTCCTCAGCTGCAGAAAGAGAACGGCGAACTGCTGGCGAAAGTAGATGCCAACTTCAAAAAGGTCGATACCATCCTGGCGAAGTACCGTACCAAAGACGGGTTCGAAACCTACGACAAGCTGACCGACGCCGACCGTAACGCGCTGAAAGGCCCGATTACGACGCTGGCGGAAGATCTCTCCCTGCTGCGCGGCGTACTGGGTCTGGACTAAGCACGATGAACAAGCATGACGAGTACGACGTCGCTGAACCTTCACGGCGTCGGTTGTTAAAAGGGGTAGGGGCGCTGGGCGGCGCGTTTGCCCTGGCGGGAGGTTGCCCGGTGGCGCATGCGGCGAAACCGCAGAGCGCACCCGGTACGCTCTCGCCGGATGCCCGCATGGAGACCCAGCCGTTTTATGGCGCGCACCAGGCGGGTATTCTCACGCCGCAGCAGGCTTCCATGATGCTGGTGGCCTTTGATTCGCTGGCCAGCGATAAGGCGGATCTGGAGCGTCTGTTCCGCCTGCTGACGGCGCGCATCGCGTTTCTTACCGCGGGCGGGCCGGCACCGGATACGCCGAACCCGCGTCTGCCGCCGATGGATTCCGGTATCCTCGGGGCGTTTATCGCGCCGGATAACCTGACCATTACCGTGTCGGTAGGGGAGTCGCTGTTTGACGGCCGCTACGGCCTGGCAAAACAGAAGCCGAACGCGCTGCAGAAGATGACGCGCTTCCCGAATGACTCCCTCGACGCGGCGCTGTGCCACGGCGATCTGCTCCTGCAGATTTGTGCCAATACCCAGGACACGGTGATCCACGCCCTGCGCGATATCATCAAGCACACGCCGGATCTGCTGAGCGTGCGCTGGAAGCGGGAAGGGTTTATCTCTGACCACGCCGCCCGCAGCAAAGGCAAAGAGACGCCGGTTAACCTGCTGGGCTTTAAGGACGGCACGGCCAACCCGGACAGCAGCGATGCGGCGCTGATGAAAGACGTGGTGTGGGTGACGGCAGATCAGGGGGAACCCGCATGGGCTGTGGGCGGCAGCTACCAGGCTGTGCGCATTATTCAGTTCCACGTGGAGTTCTGGGACCGCACGCCGTTGAAAGAGCAGCAGACGATTTTTGGCCGCGACAAGCAGAGCGGGGCGCCGCTGGGCATGAAGCACGAGCATGATGTGCCGGACTACGCGAACGACCCGGATGGCGACGTTATCGCGCTCGACAGCCATATTCGCCTTGCCAACCCCCGCACCAAAGAGACGCAGTCCAGCCTGATGATGCGCCGTGGCTACAGCTATTCGCTGGGCGTGACCAATTCCGGCCAGCTTGATATGGGGCTACTGTTCGTCTGCTATCAGCACGATCTGGAGAAAGGCTTCCTGACCGTGCAGAAGCGGTTAAACGGCGAAGCGCTGGAAGAGTACATTAAGCCCATCGGCGGCGGCTATTTCTTTGCCCTGCCCGGCGCGCGCGATGCTGGCGCGTATCTCGCACAAGGTCTGATGGAAGCCTGATAATCGTCCCTGCGATAGTTCGCGGGGACATTATTTTTTCATATGACTATCTTATTGTTATATTTCTGTAATATTCATATATAAGACTGATTCCGCTGCAGGAACAGTCTTAAAAGTTGCATTCAGGTAAAATAAATGTTGCATTTATGATAACTCCTGATGTACTTAAGATAAGACAGCGGTAGTTCCCGGCAGTGATGCTGAATCACTATGGAGATCGCGAATGGTTGCGTCCTGTACTGGACAAGGTAAACATAACAACCGCAGCACCCGGCGCGGAGGCTCAGACTCCGGCAGCGATTTCCTCACCACTAAATTCTCCCCCACATCTCAAGAACCTGATTCGACCGACGTGCAGACCGGTGCGCGTAGCCGTTCTGTATCGTCATCTGATAAAGCAAGCAATGGCTTACAAGGAAGCCAACCCTCTGATGTTCGTGCGCATAATCGTGCCGAAGCTGGCGCGTGTGATGAATACCAACAACTCAAGGTGCTATCCATGGGAAGACAAAAAGCAGTGATCAAAGCTCGTCGCGAAGCAAAACGTGTGCTGAGACGGGACTCACGTAGCCATAAACAGCGTGAAGAAGAATCGGTCACCTCGCTTGTGCAGATGAGTGGCGTAGAAGCAATTGGCATGGCCAGAGACAGCCGTGATAATTCTCCAATTGTGGCGCGCAATGAGGCTCAGGCGCACTACCTGAATGCTATCGAGAGTAAACAGCTCATCTTTGCAACCGGTGAAGCCGGATGCGGGAAAACCTGGATCAGTGCAGCCAAAGCAGCGGAAGCGCTGATCCATAAGGATGTGGAGCGCATTATTGTTACCCGTCCTGTACTGCAAGCTGATGAAGATCTCGGCTTCCTGCCCGGCGATATTTCGGAGAAGTTTGCTCCGTACTTCAGGCCCGTCTATGACGTGCTGGTGAAGCGACTGGGTGCATCCTTTATGCAGTACTGCCTGCGACCAGAGATTGGCAAGGTGGAAATCGCGCCGTTCGCCTATATGCGCGGACGTACATTTGAAAATGCGGTCGTTATTCTCGACGAGGCTCAGAACGTGACCGCTGCGCAAATGAAGATGTTTTTAACGCGCCTCGGGGAGAACGTGACGGTTATCGTCAACGGCGATATTACCCAGTGTGACCTGCCGTCGGGCGTGAAGTCCGGCCTCAGCGACGCCATGTCACGTTTTGAGGAAGATGAGATGATTGGGGTGGTACGCTTCACCAAAGAGGACTGCGTGCGCTCGGCACTCTGTCAGCGCACGCTGCAAGCGTATTACTGAGTTTGCTGTTGTGTTCAAGGCCCGGGAAACCGGGCTTTGTTTTATGTGCAATTTATTCCCTCGCCCCTGGGGAGAGGGTTAGGGTGAGGGTCTCAGGCCGCACCGAGCTGAATATAGCACCGGGGGGGATTGACTCGCTTCGCTCGCCCTGCGGGCAGCCTGTTCGCTTTGCTCACAGTCTGTCCAACTGGCTGCGCCAGTTGTCGAACCCCGGTCGGGGGTTCTCATCCCCCCACAGGCGTGCAATATGCGAAAAAAAAAGCCCGCATTTTCATGCGAGCTCTTCTTCAAATATGGCGGTGAGGGGGGGATTCGAACCCCCGATACGTTGCCGTATACACACTTTCCAGGCGTGCTCCTTCAGCCACTCGGAC
>NZ_JBLKDI010000014.1:0-133015 GCF_047530715.1 Enterobacter sp. 04-C-12-SI-ECC | reverse complement strand
TCGTAATGAATTACGTATGTTCACTCAGAGACTTGGTATTCATTTTTCGTCTTGCGACGTTAAGAATCCATGTCACTTTGAGTGCCCACACAGATTGTCTGATAAATTGTTAAAGAGCAGTGCCGCTTCGTTTTCGCTGCGGCGCGGGGTGTGCATATTACGCTTTCCCGCTTCAGAGTCAAGCGTTTGTTTCGCTTTTCTCTGCTGACCCGGCGGCGTGTGTGCCGTTGTTCCGTGTCAGTGGAGGCGCATTATAGGGAGTTATTCTTAAGTGACAAGAGGAAATTCAAAAAAAGTTTCTGACCGTGTTTTTTTTCACCAACAGAGGTGATATCAAGCTACAAATTGTTCTATTTGATGTATCTGCAACCACAATCACATTCGAGGTGGCATAATTAACAGCATGAAACATTAAGGAATAAAAGCGATGCCATTAAGCGCACAACAGCTGGCCGCCCAAAAAAATCTGTCCTATGTGCTGGCAGAAAAGCTGGCGCAGCGGATTTTAGCGGGTAAATATGCCCCGGGGAGCATCCTGCCGGGTGAATTGGAGCTGGGTGAGCAGTTTGGAGTAAGCCGTACCGCGGTTCGCGAGGCGGTGAAAACCCTGACGGCAAAAGGCATGGTGCTTCCACGCCCTCGTATTGGCACGCGCGTGATGCCACAGAATAACTGGAATTTTCTCGATCAGGAGCTGCTCTCCTGGTGGATGACCGAAGACAACTTTCATCAGGTCGTCGATCACTTTCTGGTAATGCGCAGCAGTCTTGAACCTCAGGCATGCCTGCTTGCCGCCACGCTCGGGACAGCAGAGCAGAAAGCGCAGCTTAACGCACTCATGGAAGAGATGGTGTTCCTGAAAAAACACTTCAACCGGGAACGATGGATTGAGGTCGATATGGCCTGGCATGAACATATCTATATGATGAGCGCCAATCCGTTCCTCACTTCCTTTGCTTCGTTATTCCATTCGGTGTACCACACCTACTTTACCTCTATTACACAAGACGAAGTGGTAAAGCTGGATTTGCATCAGGCGATAGTAGATGCCATTCAGGAGAGCGACGGGCAGCGAGCCCTGACTGCATGTCAGGCATTGCTGACCGCACCAACCCACCAGCAGGTAAATAAATGACAGAGAAAAAAGCGCGCAGCATGGCCGGATTGCCGTGGATTGCAGCCATGGCGTTCTTTATGCAGGCACTGGATGCCACCATCCTCAATACGGCGCTTCCCGCCATTGCGCAAAGCCTTAACCGCTCCCCGCTAGCAATGCAGTCCGCCATCATCAGCTACACCCTCACGGTGGCGATGTTGATCCCGGTAAGTGGCTGGCTGGCCGATCGCTTCGGTACCCGCAGAGTTTTCATGCTGGCCGTAACGCTCTTTACGCTCGGTTCACTGGCCTGCGCGCTCTCCACTTCATTAACGGAGCTGGTTATCTTTCGCGTACTGCAGGGAATAGGCGGCGCGATGATGATGCCGGTGGCGCGCCTCGCTTTGCTGCGTGCCTACCCACGCAGCGAACTACTCCCCGTACTCAACTTTGTCACCATGCCAGGGCTGGTCGGCCCAATACTTGGCCCGGTCCTCGGGGGTGTGCTGGTTACCTGGGCAAGCTGGCACTGGATTTTCCTGATTAATATTCCGATTGGCGTGGCAGGGCTGATCTATGCCCGCAAATATATGCCGAACTTCACCACGCCAAGGCGCAGCTTCGATATGGGCGGCTTTTTCTTGTTTGGACTGAGCCTGGTGCTGTTCTCCAGTGGCATGGAGCTCATTGGCGAGAAGCTCGTTGAAACGTGGCTGGCGCTCGCCGTCATCCTCAGTGGTATTCTGCTGTTCCTTCTTTATATACGCCATGCGCGTCGTCACCCGACACCGCTTATCTCTTTATCTCTCTTTAACACCCGAACCTTTTCCGTCGGGATCGCGGGCAATATTGCCTCACGTCTGGGCACGGGCTGCGTACCGTTCCTGATGCCATTGATGCTGCAGGTGGGGTTCGGCTACCCGGCGCTGATTGCCGGCTGCATGATGGCGCCCACGGCAATGGGTTCCATTCTGGCGAAATCAACGGTCACGCAGGTACTGCGCTGGTTTGGCTATCGTAAAACGCTGGTTGGCGTGACGGTCTTTATCGGTCTGATGATTGCGCAGTTCTCGCTGCAATCCGCGGCGTTACCGGTCTGGATGTTGATCCTGCCGCTGTTTGTGCTGGGAATGGCGATGTCAACGCAGTTCACGTCGATGAACACCATCACCCTTGCGGACCTGACCGACGAGAACGCGAGCAGCGGCAACAGCGTACTGGCGGTGACCCAACAGCTGTCGATCAGCCTCGGGGTAGCCGTGAGCGCGGCGGTGCTGCGGTTTTATGAAGGGTTTGACGGCACGAATACCGTTGAGCAGTTCCACTATACCTTTATCACCATGGGCGCGCTTACCGTGGTGTCGGCGCTGGTCTTTATGTTGTTAAAACCGAAAGATGGCCGGAACCTGATTAAAGAGCGTCACAAAGAGAAAGCTAAACCGAACCGCGTTCCATCAGAACAGGAGTAAGCTGCAAACGTTGCTGTTGCAGCGTGGGCTGCGCCATACGGTGGATCAACACGTCGATGGCCAGCTCACCCAGCTCATCCTTCGGCTGATGGATCGTGGTCAGCGGCGGCGTCATGTAGCGCGCCAGTTCGATATCATCGTAGCCTACGATAGCCATATCGTCCGGAACGCGCAGTCCCGCCTGATACAGCGCCTGATAGGCACCAAACGCCATCGCATCGTTGCCGATAAACACCGCCTGTGGACGAGGCTCCTGCGCCAGCAGCGTCTGCATTGCCTCGAAACCGCCGTTAAACTCGAAATCGCCGGTGATGCGATAGCCATCAGGAATGGCAAGCCCTGCCCGCTCCATTGCCGAAAGATAGCCTTCCAGACGCAAGCGCGCCGGGGTTTTATCCAGCGGGCCGGTAATGCAGGCAATGCGGGTATGGCCTTTATCAATCAGGTGCTGCGTCGCCATATCGCCGCCCAGCAGGGAGTTATCCTGAATCAGATCGCTGGTCCCGTCGAACGGCGCCCAGTCCATCATTACCGTGGGAATAGAAGGATAGCGCTGAATGATCTCTTTTGAAGGTTGATGCGTTTCGGTACAGAGCAGCAGTAGCCCGTCGACGCGTTTTTGCATCAGCGTTTCCAGGTTGCGGTTCATGCGCTGCTCGTCGCCTTCGGTATTGCACAGCACGAGACTGTAGCCACGCTCGAAGCAGCTGCGCTCTACGCCACGAACAAGTTCAGAATAGAAAGGATTGGTACTGGCCGTGATCAGCATGCCGATGGTGCGCGTCTGGTTAAGCTTCAGACTGCGCGCCAGCGCCGACGGCGCATAGTTGAGATCTTTTACTGCGGCTTCGACTTTCTCCCGAATCGCCTCGCTGACGAAGCGGTCGTTATTAATAACGTGAGAGACGGTCGAAGTAGAAACGCCCGCCATGCGGGCGACATCTTTCATCGTAGCCAAGCGTTACCCCTGCTGACTTAAGAATTCATCGATCTCTTTACGCCACGGAACGGAAGGCTGTGCGCCTTTGCGCGTCACCGCAATCGCGGCGGCGGCATGTGCAAAGCGGATCGCGTCATCCATCGCTTTTCCTTCCAGCAATGCCGTCACCAGCGCACCGTTGAAGGTGTCTCCAGCGGCGATGGTATCGATGGCTTTGACCTTAAAGCCCGGCACGCGACGGCCTTCGCCATTGACGCTAGCCCACACCCCGCGGCTACCAAGAGTAATGATAACGGTCCCGATGCCTTTTGCATGCAGCACTTTTGCCGCACGCGCGGCATCATTGTCATTTTCAACGCGAATGCCCGTCAGCTTTTCCGCTTCGGTTTCGTTCGGCGTAATGATGTCTACCAGCGCCAGCAGCTCGTCAGATAATACACGGGCAGGGGCCGGATTAAGTACGACAGTGGTATGATTTTCATGCGCAATCCTGGCCGCGGCCAGCACGCTTTCAACCGGGGACTCCAGCTGCATCAGCAGGGCCTCGGCCCCGCCAATGATTGCACGTTGCGCTTCTACGCGCTCCGTTGTTAGCGCTGCGTTAGCGCCAGCATGAATACCGATAACATTCTCACCTTCAGCGTTAACGAAAATCAGCGCCACGCCGGTAGACTCTCCCGCGACAACGCTGACCGGTGCGATATCGATGTTGTCGCTCGCCAGCTGCTTGCGTACGCGCTCGCCGGTATCGTCATCACCCGTACAGGCGATAAACGCGATATTCGCCCCGCTGCGCCCGGCGGCAACTGCCTGGTTTGCGCCCTTACCGCCAAACGCGACCTGATACTGATTGCCGGTGACGGTTTCGCCCGGGGTGGGGAATGTTTCAAGGTTAAGAATGTGATCGGCATTGATACTGCCAAGGACGACGAGGTTGCCTGCGGTTTTCATGTATTGAGGTGTCCATCTGAGAGCGCCACCGGTATTACCCGGTGGCGTATGCCACACTTTTCTTTTATTTGGTGTCCCTCAGGCAGCCAGCGACTGCCTGAATCGCCTTTACTGCTTAATGACCAGCTTCAGGTCAACAGGGTATTTGGCCTGAACTTTTTCGCCCTTCAGCACCTTGTCGGCAGTTTCAACGCCAGTGGCGCCAATCTGCTCAGGCAGCTGAGCGATGGTCGCAGCCAGTTTGCCATCATTTACTGCTTTTTCACCATCCGGCGTGCCGTCAAATCCGACAACCATCACATCTGATTTACCCGCAGTCTGGAGCGCACGCAGCGCACCCAGCGCCATTTCGTCGTTCTGCGCGAATACCGCCTGCACATCTGGATGCGCGGTCAGCAGGTTCTGCATGACGTTCAGACCCTTAGTACGGTCAAAGTCTGCCGGTTGGCTGGCCAGCACGTTGAATTTATGTGCAGCCACGGCCTGCTGGAAGCCTTCACCACGTTCACGGGCCGCGGAAGTCCCGGCAATGCCCTGCAGTTCGATAACTTTCGCGCCTTCACCGGCTTTCTTCGCGATGTAGTCACCAGCAATTTTACCGCCCAGCACGTTATCAGACGCAATGTGGCTCACAACTTCGCCTTTCGTTGCCTGACGGTCCAGAGTGATCACCGGAATTTTCGCCTGGTTTGCCATCTTCACGGCGTTGCCTACGGCATCAGAATCGGTTGGGTTGATCAGCAGAATTTTGGTGCCACGAACGGTTAAGTCCTGAACGTTAGCCAGCTCTTTCGCCGGGTTGTTCTGAGAATCCAGCACCACCAGGTTGTAGCCCAGTTTGTCCGCTTCTTTCTGCGCACCGTCCTTCAGGGAGACGAAGAACGGGTTGTTCAGGGTAGAGACGACCAGCGCGATGGTATCTTTCGCCATGGCGTTAGCACTTACGGTTGCGCTCAGCGCGACAGCGGAAACCAGGGTAGCCAGTTTTTTCATGTTCATATCTAAGATGTCCTGTAGTGTCGTCAGTTACTGTTTTTTGTTGTCTACCAGTACCGCCAGCAAAATCACCACTGCCTTAACGATCATCTGGTAATAGGAGGAAACACCTAACAAATTCAAACCATTATTCAGGAAACCGAGAATCAGTGCGCCGATCAATGTCCCAACAATGCGACCTTTACCGCCCGCAAGGCTCGTACCGCCCAGAACCACTGCCGCAATAGCATCCAGCTCGTACCCCGTCCCCGCCGTCGGCTGCGCGGAAGAGAGGCGCGCCACTTCGATGATGCCCGCCAGTGACGCCAGCAGGCCGCACAGGGAGTACACGATAATTTTGACTTTATTGACGCTGATACCGGACAGGCGCGTCGCCGCTTCGTTACCGCCCAGCGCATAGATATAACGGCCCAGACGGGTATGGTGCAGCATGTACCACGCCGCTAGGAAGACGATAGCCATGATCCAGACCGGGGTCGGGACACCCAGCGGGCGACCGATACCGAACCAGCCAAACAGATCCGCGTTATCCGTAAACCCGGTATTCACCGGGCTACCGTTGGTGTAAACCATGGTCACACCGCGCAGCAGCAGCATCATCACCAGCGTGGCGATAAACGCCTGAACGCGGCCTTTTGCCACAATCACACCGGTAACGGCACCAATCGCCGCGCCAGCCGCCAGTGCAGCCGCAACGGCCACCAGCGCGTTGACCTCAATTCCCACAATTGAAGCGGCGATCGCACCGGTGAGCGCCAGCAGGGAACCGACGGACAGATCGATACCCGAGGTCAAAATCACCAGCGTCATGCCGACCGCCATAATGGCGTTCACCGACGTCTGCTGCAGAATGTTGAACAGGTTATTCACGGTGAAGAAATTCGGGCTCATGGTCGAGACAATCGCGATCAGCACCAGCAGGGCAATCAGCGATTTTTGTTCCATCAGCCATGCCTTTGTGAAATAGCGGCGACCAGAAACAGCCTGGGTAGTCATCTTCTTACTCCTGATTCACGCGATTAAGCTTGCCCACAGCGGCAGCCATCAGAACTTCCTGGGTGGCCTGCTCGCGAGTGAATTCACCGCCGAGATGCCCTTCATGCATGACGATAATGCGATCGCTCATGCCTAATACTTCTGGCATCTCGGAAGAGACCAGAATGATGCTCAGACCGTCGGCCTTGAACTGGTTAATCAGCTGATAGATCTCTTTTTTCGCGCCCACGTCCACGCCGCGGGTTGGTTCGTCGAGGATCAACACCTTCGGGCGCGTCATCAGCCCGCGGGCAATCGCCACTTTCTGCTGATTCCCGCCGGACAGCAGGCCAATAGCCTGCTCCATCGACGGGGTTTTAACGTTGAAGAGACGGATAAAATCACTGACCGCCTGCTGCTCATCTTTATGCTTCAGGCTGCCGCCGCTATGGCTGAAATAGCGCAGCGCGGTCAGGGACATATTCTCTTTCACCGACATGCCCAGCACTAAGCCGTCGCGCTTGCGGTCTTCGGAGATATAGACGATGCCGTTCGCCAGCCCGTCCTGCGGCGAGCGGGTCACCACTTCATGGCCGTCAAGAGTAACGTAACCGCTGGTGCGCGGCAGTGCGCCGTACAGCACTTTCATCAGCTCGGTACGGCCCGCACCCATCAGGCCCGCCACGCCCAGGATCTCGCCCTGACGCAGGGTAAAGGTCACATCATTTACGCCCGGGCCGCAGAGATTATCTACCTTCAGGCGGATCTCGCCCGGCGCTTTGTCCAGATGCGGATATTGGTCTTCGAGCTTACGTCCCACCATCATTTCGATCAGCGTATCTTCGGTCAGCGTCGCCACTTCGCGCTCGGCGATAAACTGGCCGTCGCGGAAGACGGTAACGTCGTCGCAAATTTCGAAGATCTCTTTCATGCGGTGAGAGATATAGACAATGCCGCGTCCCTGCGCTTTCAGCTCGCGGATCACGCGGAACAGGGATTCGGTTTCGGTATCGGTCAGGGCGTCGGTCGGTTCATCCATAATGATGACCTTCGACTCGAAGCTCAGCACCTTCGCGATTTCCACCATCTGCTGATCGCCGATGGAGAGGTCGCCCACCAGGCGGTCGCTCTTAAAGCGCAGGTTCAGCTTCGCCAGCAGCTTGTCCGCTTCGGCGTACATGGTTTTCCAGTCGATTTTGCCGAACCGGTTCACGAACTCGCGGCCCAGGAAGATGTTCTCCGCAATGGTCAGCTGCGGGATCAGGTTCAGCTCCTGGTGAATAATGCCGATGCCCGCTTCCTGAGAGGATTTCGGGCCGTTAAAGGTGGTTTCTTTACCCAGCCAAACGAGTGAACCGGCATCGCGCTGGTAGATCCCGGTCAGCACTTTCATCATGGTGGATTTGCCGGCACCGTTTTCGCCCACCAGCGCCATCACGCGTCCTGGGTAGACGTTAAGCGCCGCACCGGAGAGGGCTTTTACGCCCGGGAACGACTTATCGATCCCTTTGAGTTGCAGTAATGCGTCCATGATGGCCTCAGAAGGTGACGCCAGCACAGATAATGATATTCGCATACGGGGAACACTCCCCGCTGCGAATCACCGCCTGACTGTCTGCGGTTTGTTGTTTGAACTGTTCGTGCGTTGTGTAACGAATTTCTATGGTGTTTCCCTGGTGTTGTTGCAGTTGCTCAATGTGGCTGAGCAACGTTTCGTGGAGTTGCGGATTATGTTGTTTGATTTCCGCCGCGAGAATGGCCGCCTCAACCTGCATCTCCGCCGTCACCACCTCCAGTACCTGCATAAACGAGGGCACGCCCTGCGTTAACGCCATATCGATACGGGTTGTGCTGCGCGGAACCGGTAAGCCTGCATCGCAAACCACCAGCGTATCGGTATGCCCAAGACGGGAAATAACCGATGAGATTTCTGAGTTGAGAACCGTGCCTTTCTTCATTTTCTTGCTCCACTAGCGAAACGTTTCGCTAAAAACAGTGTAGCCGCATAAATGTTCAGAAAACCATCATGACGTAACGGATTTGTGATCAACGTCGAAACGTTTCGCTAAGTGAAATAATGAGGTGATTTTGGCGGGTATGTTGAGGATCGGGTAGGCCGGGTAAGCGCAGCGCCACCCGGCATTTTTAGAAGGACTTAAATCTCGACCTGCGTCCCCAGCTCAATGACGCGGTTAGGCGGGATCTCAAACTGGTCAGGCGCGCGCAGGGCGTTACGCTGCAGAATCAGATACAGCTTACCGCGCAGACGCAGGTACCACGGGCGCTTGCCGATGATCAGCGACTCGTGCGACATAAAGAACGACGTCTCCATCATCCGGCAGCTTAACCCTTCCAGACCGCAGCGGTGGAACACCTCTTCCACGTTCGGCGTTTCGCGCCAGCCGTAGCTCGCCACCACGCGCCAGAAGGTCGGGGACAGCTGCTCAATCTGTACGCGGCGCACGTTGTGAACGTACGGCGCATCTTCGGTGCGCAGCGTCAGCAGGATCACGCGCTCGTGCAGCACTTTGTTGTGCTTAAGGTTATGCATCAGCGCAAACGGGATCACATTCAGGGCACGAGACATGTAAACCGCGGTACCCGGCACGCGCACCGGCGGGGATTTCTCCAGCGACGCGATCATCGCCTCCAGAGAATTACCGTGCTCATGCATGCGGCGCAGCAGGCGGAAGCGCTCGCTTTTCCATGTGGTCATGACAATGAACATCAACAGGCCCAGCGTCAGCGGCAGCCAGCCACCGGAGACAATTTTGTCGAGGTTCGCAGAGAACAGCGGCACGTCAATGCACAGGAAGCCCACCAGAATCATCCCCACGAGGAACTTATTCCAGTGCCAGTTGCGGTACGCCACCGTGGTGGAGAGAAGCGACGTCAGCACCATCGTACCGGTCACGGCAATACCGTAGGCCGCCGCCAGATTACTGGAGTGTTCGAAGCTAACAATCACGATCACAACAGCAAAGTAGAGCAGCCAGTTAACGAACGGGATGTAGATCTGGCCCGACTCCATCTCTGAGGTATGGATGATGCGCATTGGCGAGAGATATCCCAGACGAACGGCCTGACGGGTCAGAGAGAACACCCCGGAAATCACCGCCTGAGAGGCAATCACGGTCGCCAGCGTTGCGAGGATCAGCATCGGCACCAGCGCCCAGTCAGGTGCCAGCAGGAAGAATGGGTTCTTAATCGCTTCCGGGTTCTTGAGCAACAACGCGCCCTGACCGAAGTAGTTCAGCACCAGCGACGGGAGCACCACAATAAACCATGCCACGCGGATAGGCAGCTTCCCGAAATGACCCATGTCAGCATAGAGCGCCTCCACACCGGTGATGGAGAGCACGACCGCACCCAGCGCCACGAAGGAAACCACTTTGTATTCAAGGAAGAAATGCACCGCCCAGTAAGGGTTTAGCGCATGCAGCACTTCCGGGTTCGCAATAATGCTGCGCAAACCGAGCGCCGCCAGGATCAGGAACCAGGCCAGCATAATCGGCGCAAACAGTTTGCCCACCAGCCCGGTACCGTGTTTCTGGATCATGAACAGCAGCGTCAACACGATGATTGCCAGCGGGACAACCCAGGCATCAAGCTGCGGGGCAATAATCTCCAGCCCTTCAATCGCCGAGAGCACCGAGATAGCCGGCGTTATCACCACTTCCCCGTAGAAGAAGCTGCCACCTATCAGGCCGATAATCACCAGCACAGACGTCATTCTGGCCGAAGTATTGCGACCGGCAAGGGACATCAGGGTCAGGATCCCGCCTTCGCCCGCATTATCTGCACGCATAACGAAGGAGAGATATTTAACGGAAACGACCAGAATCAGCAGCCAGAAGATGAGGGACAGGAAGCCAAACACGGCATCGCGCTCAACACCAAAGCCAAACTGGCCGGACAAACATTCACGAAGCGTATAAAGTGGGCTGGTGCCGATATCACCGTAGACAACCCCGATCGCCGCAAGCGTTATTGCGGGTAATGATTGCTTATTATCAGTGCTCATAGACTAGTCTTTTCGTTTAAATAACAAATGTGTTCCTGTCCCTTGGTCCACAAAAAGCGCACAGTATGCACGATTCATTGCAAAATCGTACCCCTAAATGCAACCGCATTAATGTAGCGCAAAGAAAATTGCGCCGCACTTCAGCCTATTACCAGCCCTGACTGAAACGTCTATACTCGCTTCAATTGGCCGCCACAACGGCGAAAGGATGCAAAACTATTATGGCTCACTCACATTTATTAGCAGAAAGAATTTCCCGCCTCAGCAGCGCGCTGGAGAAAGGCCTTTACGAGCGTAGCCACGCCATTCGCCTTTGCCTGCTGGCGGCATTGAGCGGTGAAAGCGTATTTCTGCTGGGACCGCCGGGCATTGCCAAAAGTTTGATTGCACGCCGCCTAAAGTTCGCTTTCCAGAACGCTCGCGCATTCGAGTATTTGATGACGAGCTTCTCCACGCCAGAAGAAGTTTTCGGTCCGCTTTCTATTCAGGCGCTAAAAGATGAAGGGCGCTATGAGCGTCTGACGGCGGGCTATCTCCCGGAAGCGGAAATCGTCTTTCTTGATGAGATCTGGAAAGCCGGCCCGGCCATTCTGAATACCCTGCTGACGGCAATCAACGAACGCCGCTTCCGCAACGGCGCGAGCGAAGAGAAGATCCCCATGCGCCTGCTGGTGGCCGCGTCAAACGAACTGCCCGAAGCCGACAGCAGCCTGGAAGCGCTGTATGACCGCATGCTGATCCGCCTGTGGCTGGATAAAGTCCAGGATAAATCAAACTTCCGTTCAATGCTGGTGAGCCAGCAGGACGAAAACGAAAACCCGGTGGCACCTTCACTGCAGGTGACGGACGAGGAGTACCATCAGTGGCAGGACGAGATCGGCAAAATTAAGCTGCCCGACGCCGTCTTTGAGCTGATCTTCATGCTGCGCCAGCAGCTTGATTCCCTGCCTTCCGCCCCGTACGTCTCGGATCGTCGCTGGAAAAAAGCGATCCGTCTGCTCCAGGCCAGCGCGCTGTTCAGCGGTCGCGACGCGGTCGCCCCTATCGATCTGATCCTGCTAAAAGACTGCCTCTGGCACGACGCAGAAGGCATGAACCTGATGCAGCAGCAGCTGGACGTTTTGATGACCGGGCACGCCTGGGGGCAGCAGGCGATGCTCAACCAGCTGGGGGCGATTGCCCAACGGCGCATTCAGCTCCAGCAGCAGCAAAGCGATAAAACCGCGCTAAAAGTGAACCGACTGGGCGGCATGTTCGCCCGCAAACCGCATTACGAGCTACCCGCCGATCTGACCGGCACGACGCTGACACTGCTGCTCCAGCAGCCCCTCAAGCTGCATGATATGCAGGTGGTGCACATTACGATTGAGCGCGAGCCGCTGGCGCAGTGGCTGGATAAGGGCGGGGAGATCCGCGGAAAGCTCAACGGCATCGGTTTCGCGCAGCCGCTGAATATGGAAGTGGACAGCAGTCAGCACCTGGTGATCCGCGACGTGAGCCTTCAGGGATCGCGTCTTGCGCTTCCCGGCACCGCCTCGGACAGCGTGCCGGAAGAGATTAAACAACAGCTGGAAGCGCTGGATACCGAATGGCATCAGCAGCACACCCGCTTCAGCGAGCAGCAAAAATGCCTCTTTATTCATAGCGACTGGCTAGGTCGCATTGAAGCCAGCCTGCAGGACGTCAGCGCGCAGATCAAACAGGCGCGTCAATGCTAACGCTGGACACGCTCAATATAATGCTGGCCGTCAGCGAGGAAGGGTTGATCGAGGAGGTGGTGATTACCCTTCTGGCATCGCCGCAGCTGGCGGCCTTCTTTGAAAAATTCCCGAAACTCAAAAAAGCGATGACGGACGATCTCCCGCGCTGGCGCGACAATCTGCGGCAGCGGTTTAAGGAGACAGAAGTCCCGCCCGAACTGACGGAGGAAGTCGCGGCCTATCAGCAGTGTCAGCGGCTATCGACGCCACAGTTTATCGTCCAGATCCCGCAAACCCTTACCCTGCTCGATAAAGTCCACTCTCCGTTTGCCAGCCAGGCCAGAACGCTGGTCGCAGAAAACGTCACCTTTACCCCGGCGCTGCACACGCTCTTTTTACAGCGCTGGCGCCTGAGCCTGGTCGTCCAAGCTACCACGCTGAACCAACAGCTTCTGGATGAAGAGCGGGAACAGCTGCTCAGCGAAGTCCAGGAACGCATGACGCTGAGTGGCCAGCTCGAAGAGGTGCTGGTAGAAAATGAAAACGCCGCTGGTCGCCTCTGGGATATGAGCGCCGGGCAGCTGCGGCGCGGGGATTATCAACTGATCGTGAAGTACGGCGACTTTCTTACCCAGCAGCCGGAGCTGATGAAGCTCGCGGAACAGCTCGGCCGCTCGCGAGAGGCCAAATCGGTCCCAAAGAAGGATGCCCCGATGGAAACCTTCCGCACCCTTGTACGCGAACCGGCTACCGTGCCGGAGCAGGTCGACGGACTCCAGCAAAGCGATGACATCCTGCGCCTGCTGCCGACCGAGCTAAGCACGCTGGGGATGACCGAACTGGAGTATGAGTTTTACCGGCGGCTGGTGGAAAAACAGCTTCTCACCTATCGGCTGCACGGCGAAGCCTGGCGAGAGAAGCTCAGCCAGCGCCCGGTCGTGCATCAGGACTTTGATGAGCAGCCGCGCGGGCCGTTTATTGTCTGCGTGGATACGTCCGGCTCAATGGGCGGCTTTAACGAGCAGTGTGCGAAGGCGTTCTGTCTGGCGCTGATGCGCGTGGCGCTCGCTGACCGCCGTCGCTGCTTTATCATGCTCTTCTCCAGTGAAGTCGTGGGCTACGAGCTGACGAACCAGCAGGGCATTGAGCAGGCCATCCGCTTTTTAAGCCAACGTTTTCGCGGCGGCACCGATCTGGCCAGCTGTTTTCGCAGCATTGTAGAACGGATGCAGGGCGGCGACTGGTACGACGCTGACGCGGTGGTGATTTCCGATTTCATTGCCCAGCGGCTGCCGGAAGATGTGGTAAATAAAGTGAAGGAGCTGCAGCGCGTGCACCAGCATCGTTTTCATGCCGTGGCGATGTCCGCACATGGAAAACCCGGCATCATGCGCATCTTCGATCATATCTGGCGCTTTGATACCGGGTTACGTAGCCGCCTGCTCAGACGCTGGCGGCGTTAATTAAAGAAGAGAATAGACGCTTTCACGTACCTGCTGCGGCCAGACCCCACACTGCACCTGACCAATGTGAGACAGTTGCAGCAGCAGCATGGTCAGACGGGACTGCCCGATACCGCCGCCGATGGTCTGCGGCATTTCACCGCGCAGCAGCGCCTGATGCCACTCTAATTTAAGGCGATCTTCATCACCGGTCACCGCCAGCTGGCGCTTCAGCGCCTCTGCATCCACGCGGATCCCCATCGAAGAGAGCTCAAACGCATCTTCCAGAACCGGGTTCCAGACCAGAATATCGCCGTTCAGACCGGCATATTCGCTTTCGCCCGCGGTGCTCCAGTCATCATAATCCGGCGCACGAACGTCGTGACGTTTGCCATCAGACAGTTTGCCGCCGATGCCAATCAGAAATACCGCGCCCAGTTCTTTAGCGATCGCCCGCTCGCGGCCTTTGGCATCCAGATCCGGGAAGCGGCTCAGCAGTTCCTGGCTGTGGACAAAGTGGATCGTATCCGGCAGGAACGGTACCAGACCAAACTCTTTGCTCACGGCTGCTTCGGTTGCTTTGATCCCCGCGTAGATCGCCTCAACGGTGGATTTCAGCGTGCCGACATGGCGCTCGCCGTCACCCATTACGCGCTCCCAGTCCCACTGGTCAACGTAGACAGAGTGAATCGAGGAGAGGCGGTCTTCATCGGGGCGAAGGGCTTTCATGTGCGTGTAGAGCCCTTCGCCCGCGCTGAAGTCGTGTTGTCCCAGGGTTTGACGCTTCCACTTCGCCAGGGAATGCACCACTTCGAACTGTGCATCTGGCAGTGTTTTCACTTTCACCTGTACCGCTTTTTCGCATCCAGACAGGTTATCCTGCGTCCCGTCACCCACGCGGCTCAGAATCGGCGCCTGAACTTCAATAAGACCAAGCTTCTCTTCAAGCTGGCGGGAAAAATGGGATTTTACGAAACTGATCTGGCGTTGTTTGGCGATGTAAGCGGTTTTCATTATTTATACTCCTGCGTCCTATTGATAATGATTAAGCAACAGAACCGGCACTAAATTCAATAACCCATCAACAAAAAGCCACCTTCACTTTTGATTCGTTAAAATAAGGCGCTAGAATAGACGTATTCATTAATCTTCATAAGAAAAAGCTATGGAAAATTATCAGATCGACAATCTGGACCGCGGCATCCTTGAGGCCTTAATGGCCAATGCCCGTACCGCCTACGCTGAACTGGCGAAACAGTTTGGCGTCAGCCCGGGAACCATTCACGTTCGCGTAGAGAAGATGAAGCAGGCAGGGATCATTACCGGCGCGCGCATCGACGTCAGCCCGAAGCAGCTGGGCTACGACGTCTGCTGCTTCATCGGCATTATTCTTAAAAGCGCAAAAGATTACCCCTCCGCGCTGGCAAAGCTGAACGCGCTCGATGAAGTCACCGAGGCGTACTACACCACCGGGCACTACAGCATCTTTATCAAGGTGATGTGCCGATCCATCGATGCCCTCCAGCAGGTACTTATCAACAAGATCCAAACAATCGATGAAATTCAGTCCACCGAGACACTGATCTCCCTGCAAAACCCGATCATGCGTACCATCCGCCCGTGATCGGGCAATTTCATTCCCACATTTTCCACAGGTAGATCCCAGCTCGTTCACAGCGTACAATGGCCCCCTCTTTATCTGAGCGAGCGATCAATGGCGGACATTACCCTTATCAGCGGCAGCACCCTTGGCGGTGCGGAATACGTAGCGGAACATCTGGCTGAGAAGCTGGAAGATGCAGGCTTTTCTACACAAACGCTGCACGGGCCGCTGCTTGAAGATCTCCCGGCTGACGGGGTCTGGCTGCTGATCACCTCCACGCACGGTGCGGGCGATCTGCCGGATAACCTGCAACCTTTATATGACGAACTGCTGGAACAGCAGCCCGACCTGTCAAACGTCCGTTTTGGCGCGGTGGGGATCGGCAGTCGTGAATATGACACCTTTTGCGGGGCAATAGAGAAGGTCGAAGCCGCTGTTACCGCTTGCGGAGCAAAACAGTTGGGTGAAACGCTCAAGATCAACATCCTCGATCATGATATTCCGGAAGATCCAGCCGAGATCTGGCTCGCGGAATGGAAAAATTTACTCAAAAACGATTAAAGATCGCGCGAACAGATGTGGATAACTCTGGTTAAAAGCTCGTATTAACCCGTAGTTATCCAAAGAACAACCGTAGCGTCGTTTTTGGCCTGTGTATAAAGTTGCGATCTGATCCCAGCTTATACGGTCCTGGATCACCGATCATTCACAGCAAACGATCCTTCCTAACTGCATGATCTTATTTGCAGGATCGGACTTATCCACACGTGTCCGCGATCCTAATAAGAGATCACAATAGAACAGATCTCTAAACAAAAAGATCTTCTTTTTAATAGCCCAGGATCCCAATGCTTTCTCGAAAGACTAAAGTTGAGTAGAATCCACGGCCCGGGCTTCAATCCATTTTCATACCGCTTTACGCGAGGCAGACCACCATGTTTTATCAGGATCCTTTTGACGTCATCATCATTGGCGGGGGTCATGCAGGCACTGAGGCCGCAATGGCCGCAGCGCGAATGGGTCAGCAGACCCTGCTTTTGACACACAATATCGACACGCTGGGACAAATGTCCTGTAATCCGGCGATTGGCGGCATTGGGAAAGGACACCTGGTAAAAGAAGTGGATGCACTTGGCGGCCTGATGGCGAAAGCGATCGATCATGCGGGCATTCAGTTTAGGATACTAAACGCGAGTAAAGGCCCTGCTGTTCGCGCCACTCGTGCGCAGGCAGACCGCGTGCTTTACCGCCAGGCCGTGCGCACCGCGCTGGAGAACCAGCCGAACCTGATGATCTTCCAGCAGGCGGTAGAAGATCTTATCGTTGAGAACGATCGCGTCGTGGGCGCCGTGACCCAGATGGGCCTCAAGTTCCGCGCCAAAGCCGTGGTGCTGACGGTCGGGACATTCCTGGATGGCAAAATCCATATTGGTCTGGACAACTACAGCGGTGGCCGTGCTGGCGATCCGCCGTCCATTCCGCTGTCTCGTCGTCTGCGTGAACTGCCGCTGCGCGTCAGCCGTCTGAAAACCGGCACGCCGCCGCGTATCGATGCGCGCACCATTGATTTCAGCGTACTGGCCCAACAGCACGGCGATAACCCGATGCCGGTCTTCTCGTTCATGGGCAACGCGGCGCAACACCCGCAGCAGGTACCGTGCTACATCACGCATACCAACGAAAAAACCCATGACGTGATCCGCAATAACCTCGATCGCAGCCCAATGTACGCTGGGGTGATCGAAGGGATCGGCCCACGTTACTGCCCGTCGATCGAAGACAAAGTGATGCGCTTTGCCGATCGTAACCAGCACCAGATCTTCCTGGAGCCGGAAGGGCTGACCTCGAACGAAATTTACCCGAACGGCATCTCCACCAGCCTGCCGTTCGACGTGCAAATGCAAATTGTTCGCTCAATGCAGGGGATGGAGAATGCGAAAATCGTTCGCCCTGGCTACGCTATTGAGTACGATTTCTTCGACCCACGTGACCTGAAGCCGACACTGGAGAGCAAATTCATCCACGGCCTTTTCTTCGCGGGGCAGATTAACGGCACCACCGGCTACGAAGAAGCCGCAGCGCAGGGGTTGCTTGCCGGTCTGAACGCTGCCCGCTTCTCTGCCGAGAAAGAGGGCTGGGCGCCGGCGCGTTCTCAGGCCTATCTGGGCGTTTTGGTCGACGATCTCTGCACGCTGGGCACCAAAGAACCGTACCGTATGTTTACCTCTCGCGCGGAATATCGTCTGATGCTGCGCGAGGACAATGCCGACCTGCGTCTGACCGAGATAGGCCGCGAACTGGGTCTGGTGGATGACGAACGCTGGGCGCGCTTCAACGAGAAGCTGGAACGTATTGAACAGGAACGTCAGCGCCTGAAAACCACGTGGGTAAACCCACAGGCGGAAACCGCTGCCGAAGTGAACGCTCACTTAACAGCGCCGCTGTCGCGTGAAGCCAGCGGCGAAGATCTGCTGCGTCGTCCTGAAGTCACCTACGAGAATCTGGTCAAACTGACCGCGTTCGCACCGGGCCTTGAAGACGCTGAAGCTGCCGAGCAGGTCGAAATTCAGGTGAAGTACGAAGGCTACATCGCGCGTCAGCAGGATGAGATCGAAAAACAGCAGCGCAACGAAAACACGCTGCTGCCGGAAATGCTGGACTACCGTCAGGTGACGGGCCTTTCCAACGAAGTGATCGCTAAGCTGAACGATCACAAACCGGTATCGATTGGCCAGGCCTCCCGTATCTCGGGCGTTACGCCGGCGGCGATTTCGATCCTGCTGGTGTGGCTGAAAAAGCAGGGCATGCTACGCCGTAGCGCGTAATTGACATTGCTTTTGGCGGGTGGCGCTTCGCTGACCCGCCCTACTTATTCGTAGGCCCGGTAAGCGGCAGCGCCACCGGGCAAAAAAACTCTCAACAGGTATTCACCGTGCTCAACAAACTCTCTCGTCTGCTGGATCAGGCAGGTATTTCGCTCACCGATCACCAGAAAAACCAGCTGGTGGCGTATGTCGATATGCTGAACAAATGGAATAAAGCGTACAACCTGACGTCTGTGCGCGATCCCAACGAGATGCTGGTTCGCCATATTCTCGATAGTATCGTGGTGGCGCCGTACCTGAAAGGTGAACGTTTTATCGACGTGGGGACGGGGCCGGGTTTGCCGGGCGTTCCGCTGTCGATTGTCCGACCCGAGAGCCATTTCACGCTGCTGGACAGCCTGGGCAAGCGCGTGCGCTTTTTACGCCAGGTTCAGCATGAACTGAAGCTCGATAACATCACGCCCGTACAGAGCAGGGTAGAGGAGTTTCCGGCAGAGCCGCCGTTTGACGGCGTTATCAGCCGTGCGTTTGCTTCGCTCAATGACATGGTGAGCTGGTGTAAGCATCTGCCGGCAGAAGATGGCCGTTTTTATGCGCTGAAAGGACAGCTGCCCGGTGATGAAATTGAACAGCTTCCGGTCGGTTTTAGCGTTGAAACTATCCAGAAATTAAACGTTCCGCAGCTCGACGGTGAACGTCATCTGGTGATAATTAAGCCAAACAATTTTTAAAAAAATAATAAAAAATGTGGAATTTGTGCTGTTCTGAGTATGTTAAAAAACAGCACAACTACCCGGGGTTAACCAGAGAGCGTTTAACCGCTTTTTTACCAGGGATTTTCTTGCGGTTAACCTCACGTCGATTATTCATCGCGAAGATAGTCAACTATGAAAATATCAGCCTGCTAAAAGTGGAAGGCTGTAACCAGAACGCAATGTTAATTATTTATTAAGAATGTCAATAAAAGGTTTTTATTGTGTACGGGGCTGTTTTGAAAATAGTTGCGATATTTTGTGTTTAATTTCAGAAAGATAATCCTGGGCGATTTACGGCTTTGATAAATACAACCTTATCGCAAATGTGTGTTTTGTGATCTCGTGCACGCTTTGTAGTCAACGTTTTCGCGCTGTTTGCAGTTTTGCTCGAAGGTCGGTGCTTTCTACGAAAGTTAAAAAATAGCGCTGGGGAAAAATATTTAAACATTTATTCACCTTTTCGCTACTTAATGTTTGAAATCACGGGTACGCACCGTATAATTTGTCCGCTTTTTGATGCTTGACTCTGAGCCTTAAAGGACGTTTTATACGACACGCGGCATACCTCGAAGGGAGCAGGAGTAAAAACGTGATGTCTGTGTCGCTCTTGAGTAGAAACGTTGCTCGTAAGCTTCTGTTCATTCAGTTTCTGGCTGTGATAGCAAGTGGACTGCTGTTTAGCCTCAAAGACCCCTTCTGGGGCATCTCCGCCGTGTGCGGGGGTTTGGCGGTCGTGCTGCCAAACGTGTTGTTTATGATTTTTGCCTGGCGTCATCAGGCGCATACACCCGCCAAAGGCCGCGTGGCCTGGTCCTTCGCCCTCGGCGAAGTGTGTAAGGTGTTGCTGACCTTTGCTCTACTGGTGATGGCGCTGGCGGTTTTGAAAGTGGTATTCATGCCGCTGATAGCAACGTGGGTTTTGGTGCTGGTGGTACAAGTTCTGGCTCCAGCTGTAATCAATAACAAAGGGTAAAAGGCATCATGGCTTCAGAAAATATGACGCCGCAGGATTACATAGGTCACCATCTGAATAACCTTCAGCTGGACCTGCGTACATTCTCGCTGGTGGATCCACATAACCCCCCGGCCACCTTCTGGACGATCAACATCGACTCCATGTTCTTCTCGGTGGTTTTGGGTCTTCTGTTCCTGGCCATGTTCCGCAGCGTTGCTAAAAAAGCGACCAGCGGTGTTCCAGGGAAATTCCAGACGTTCGTTGAGATGATCATCGGCTTCGTCCATGGCAGCGTGAAAGACATGTACCATGGTAAGAGCAAGCTGATTGCTCCGCTGGCCCTGACCGTGTTCGTTTGGGTCTTCCTGATGAACCTGATGGACCTGCTGCCAATTGACCTGCTGCCGTTCATCGGCGAGCACATCTTCGGCCTGCCTGCGCTGCGTGTTGTACCGTCTGCGGACGTGAACATCACCCTGTCGATGGCGCTGGGCGTGTTTATCCTGATTCTTTTCTACAGCATCAAAATGAAAGGCGTAAGCGGCTTTGTGAAAGAGCTTACCTTGCAGCCGTTCAACCACTGGGCGTTTATTCCGGTCAACCTGATCCTGGAAGGCGTTAGCCTGCTGTCCAAACCTGTTTCACTGGGTCTGCGACTGTTCGGCAACATGTATGCGGGTGAGCTGATTTTCATTCTGATCGCGGGTCTTCTGCCGTGGTGGTCACAGTGGGTTCTGAATGTGCCATGGGCCATTTTCCACATCCTGATCATTACGCTGCAAGCCTTTATCTTCATGGTTCTGACGATCGTCTATCTGTCGATGGCGTCTGAAGAGCACTGATTTTTTACCAACACTACTACGTTTTAATTGAAACAAACTGGAGACTGTCATGGAAAACCTGAATATGGATCTGCTGTACATGGCTGCCGCTGTGATGATGGGTCTGGCGGCTATCGGTGCTGCGATCGGTATCGGCATCCTCGGAGGTAAATTCCTGGAAGGCGCAGCGCGTCAACCTGATCTGATTCCTCTGCTGCGTACTCAGTTCTTTATCGTTATGGGTCTGGTGGATGCTATCCCAATGATCGCTGTAGGTCTGGGTCTGTACGTGATGTTTGCTGTCGCGTAGTAGTTGTTTTAAAACCCCAAGCCACAGAAATTTAAGAGGTATTGTGCTGTGAACATGAACGCAACAATCCTCGGCCAGGCCATCGCGTTTATTCTCTTTGTCTGGTTCTGCATGAAGTATGTATGGCCGCCTTTAATGGCTGCCATCGAAAAACGTCAGAAAGAAATTGCTGACGGTCTGGCTTCCGCAGAACGCGCTAAGAAAGATTTGGACCTTGCACAGGCCAACGCGACAGACCAGCTGAAAAAAGCGAAAGCTGAAGCTCAGGTAATCATTGAACAGGCTAACAAGCGCCGTTCTCAGATCCTGGACGAAGCCAAAGCTGAAGCAGAACAGGAACGTACTAAGATCGTGACACAGGCTCAGGCTGAAATTGAAGCTGAGCGTAAACGTGCTCGTGAAGAACTGCGTAAGCAGGTTGCGATTCTGGCTGTTGCTGGCGCCGAGAAGATCATCGAACGTTCCGTGGATGAAGCTGCTAACAGCGACATCGTGGACAAACTTGTCGCTGAACTGTAAGGAGGGAGGGGCTGATGTCTGAATTTGTTACGGTAGCTCGCCCCTACGCCAAAGCAGCTTTTGACTTTGCTGTCGAACACCAAAATGTCGATCGCTGGCAGAATATGCTGGCGTTTGCCGCTGAGGTGACGAAAAACGAACAAATGGCCGAGTTGCTTTCCGGTGCGTTAGCGCCTGAAACCCTCGCCGCGTCGTTTATCGCCGTGTGCGGAGAGCAACTGGATGCCAACGGCCAGAACCTGATTAAGGTGATGGCAGAAAATGGTCGTCTCCGTGTGCTCCCGGATGTTCTCGAGCAGTTTGAGCACTTACGTGCCCTTAGTGAAGCAACTGCAGAAGTCGAAGTGACTTCCGCGACTGAACTGAGTGACGAACAGCTTGCGAAAATCACCGCCGCGATGGAAAAACGTCTGTCACGCAAAGTTAAGCTGAATTGCAAAATCGATAAGTCTGTAATGGCAGGCGTAATCATCCGCTCGGGTGATATGGTCATTGATGGCAGCGTACGCGGCCGTCTTGAGCGCCTTGCAGACGTCTTGCAGTCTTAAGGGGACTGGAGCATGCAACTGAATTCCACCGAAATCAGCGAACTGATCAAGCAGCGCATTGCTCAGTTCAATGTTGTGAGTGAAGCTCACAACGAAGGTACTATTGTTTCTGTAAGTGACGGTGTTATCCGCATCCACGGCCTGGCCGATTGTATGCAGGGTGAGATGATTTCCCTGCCGGGTAACCGTTACGCTATCGCACTGAACCTGGAGCGCGACTCCGTAGGTGCAGTTGTGATGGGTCCATACGCTGACCTCGCCGAAGGCATGAAGGTTAAGTGTACTGGCCGTATTCTGGAAGTGCCGGTTGGCCGTGGCCTGCTGGGTCGCGTTGTTAACACCCTGGGTGCGCCAATCGACGGTAAAGGTCCGGTTGAGCACGATGGCTTCTCCCCAATCGAAGTTATCGCACCAGGCGTTATCGACCGTCAGTCCGTTGATCAGCCAGTGCAGACTGGTTATAAGTCCGTTGACGCCATGATCCCAATCGGTCGTGGTCAGCGTGAACTGATCATCGGTGACCGTCAGACCGGTAAAACCGCGATGGCAATCGACGCCATCATCAACCAGCGTGACTCCGGCATCAAATGTGTGTACGTGGCTATCGGCCAGAAAGCGTCCACCATTTCTAACGTGGTTCGTAAACTGGAAGAGCACGGCGCACTGTCTAACACCATCGTTGTGGTAGCAACCGCGTCTGAATCTGCTGCACTGCAATACCTGGCGCCATACGCCGGTTGCGCAATGGGCGAATACTTCCGTGACCGCGGTGAAGATGCGCTGATCGTATACGATGACCTGTCTAAACAGGCTGTTGCTTATCGTCAGGTTTCCCTGCTGCTCCGTCGTCCACCAGGACGTGAAGCATTCCCGGGCGACGTATTCTACCTCCACTCTCGTCTGCTGGAGCGTGCTTCCCGCGTTAACGCGGAATACGTCGAGAACTTCACCAAAGGTGAAGTGAAGGGCAAAACAGGTTCTCTGACCGCGCTGCCGATCATTGAAACCCAGGCGGGTGACGTTTCTGCGTTCGTTCCGACCAACGTAATCTCCATTACCGATGGTCAGATCTTCCTGGAAACCAACCTGTTTAACTCCGGTATTCGTCCGGCGGTTAACCCGGGTATCTCCGTATCCCGTGTGGGTGGTGCTGCTCAGACCAAGATCATCAAGAAACTGTCCGGTGGTATCCGTACCGCGCTGGCACAGTATCGTGAACTGGCTGCGTTCTCTCAGTTCGCATCCGATCTGGACGAAGCAACCCGTAAACAGCTGAGCCACGGTCAGAAAGTGACCGAGCTGCTGAAGCAGAAACAGTACGCTCCAATGTCTGTTGCTCAGCAGGGCCTGGTACTGTTCGCGGCTGAACGCGGTTACCTCGAAGATGTGGAACTGGCGAAAATCGGTAGCTTTGAAGCCGCTCTGCTGGCTTACGTCGACCGTGATCACGCTCCGCTGATGCAAGAGATCAACCAGACCGGTGGCTATAACGACGAAATCGAAGGCAAGCTGAAAGCTATCCTCGATTCCTTCAAAGCAACCCAATCCTGGTAATCGTCCGGCGGCTTGTCTCAGGGCAAGCCGCCTGGCATTGAGGAGAAGCTCATGGCCGGCGCAAAAGAGATACGTAGTAAGATCGCAAGCGTCCAGAACACGCAAAAGATCACTAAAGCGATGGAGATGGTCGCCGCTTCCAAAATGCGTAAATCGCAGGATCGCATGGCGGCCAGCCGTCCTTATGCAGAGACCATGCGCAAAGTGATTGGTCACCTTGCAAACGGTAATCTGGAATATAAGCACCCTTACCTGGAAGAACGCGACGTTAAGCGCGTGGGCTACCTGGTGGTGTCGACTGACCGTGGTCTGTGTGGCGGCTTGAACATTAACCTGTTCAAAAAACTGCTGGCGGATATGAAAGGCTGGTCTGATAAAGGCGTTCAGTGCGATCTGGCACTGATTGGCTCTAAAGGCGTCTCTTTCTTTAACTCCGTTGGTGGCAACATTGTCGCTCAGGTGACCGGTATGGGTGATAACCCGTCCCTGTCCGAACTGATCGGCCCGGTTAAAGTGATGTTGCAGGCCTACGATGAAGGCCGTCTGGACAGACTGTACGTTGTCAGCAACAAATTCATTAACACCATGTCTCAGGTTCCAACGCTCACTCAGATGCTGCCGTTACCGGCATCAGAAGATGACGAGCTGAAGCAGAAAGCCTGGGATTACCTGTATGAACCCGATCCGAAACCGCTGCTGGATACCCTGCTGCGTCGTTACGTTGAATCTCAGGTTTATCAGGGCGTTGTAGAAAACCTGGCCAGCGAGCAGGCCGCACGAATGGTGGCGATGAAAGCCGCGACCGATAATGGCGGCAGCCTGATTAAAGAGCTGCAGTTGGTTTACAACAAAGCTCGTCAGGCCAGCATTACTCAGGAACTCACCGAGATCGTCTCGGGGGCCGCCGCGGTTTAACCAGGTTTACGAATTACGTAGAGGATTCAAGATGGCTACTGGAAAGATTGTCCAGGTAATCGGCGCCGTGGTGGACGTCGAGTTCCCTCAGGACGCCGTACCACGCGTGTACGACGCGCTTGAGGTACAGAATGGTAACGAGAGCCTGGTGCTGGAAGTTCAGCAGCAGCTCGGCGGCGGTATCGTGCGTACCATCGCCATGGGTTCTTCCGACGGTCTGCGTCGTGGTCTGGAAGTTAAAGACCTTGAGCACCCGATCGAAGTCCCGGTAGGTAAAGCAACGCTGGGTCGTATCATGAACGTATTGGGTCAGCCAATCGACATGAAAGGCGACATCGGCGAAGAAGAGCGTTGGGCTATCCACCGCGCGGCACCTTCCTACGAAGAGCTGTCCAGCTCTCAGGAACTGCTGGAAACCGGCATCAAAGTTATCGACCTGATGTGTCCGTTTGCGAAGGGCGGTAAAGTTGGTCTGTTCGGTGGTGCGGGTGTAGGTAAAACCGTAAACATGATGGAGCTGATCCGTAACATCGCGATCGAGCACTCCGGTTACTCCGTGTTTGCGGGCGTAGGTGAACGTACTCGTGAGGGTAACGACTTCTACCACGAAATGACCGACTCAAACGTTCTGGACAAAGTATCCCTGGTTTACGGCCAGATGAACGAGCCACCAGGAAACCGTCTGCGCGTTGCGCTGACTGGTCTGACGATGGCTGAGAAATTCCGTGACGAAGGCCGTGACGTTCTGCTGTTCGTTGATAACATCTATCGTTACACCCTGGCCGGTACCGAAGTATCTGCACTGCTGGGTCGTATGCCTTCAGCGGTAGGTTATCAGCCTACGCTTGCGGAAGAGATGGGTGTTCTTCAGGAACGTATCACCTCTACCAAAACCGGTTCTATCACCTCCGTTCAGGCGGTATACGTACCTGCGGATGACTTGACTGACCCATCTCCAGCAACCACCTTTGCGCACTTAGACGCAACTGTGGTACTGAGCCGTCAGATCGCGTCTCTGGGTATCTACCCGGCCGTTGACCCGCTGGACTCCACCAGCCGTCAGCTGGATCCACTGGTTGTTGGTCAGGAACACTACGACACCGCGCGTGGCGTACAGTCCCTGCTGCAGCGTTACCAGGAACTGAAAGACATCATCGCCATCCTCGGTATGGATGAGCTGTCTGAAGAAGACAAACTGGTGGTAGCACGTGCGCGTAAGATCCAGCGCTTCCTGTCCCAGCCGTTCTTCGTTGCGGAAGTATTCACCGGTTCTCCGGGTAAATACGTTTCCCTGAAAGACACCATCCGTGGCTTTAAAGGCATCATGGAAGGCGAATACGATCACCTGCCAGAGCAGGCGTTCTACATGGTTGGTTCCATCGAAGAAGCCGTGGAAAAAGCCAAAAAACTTTAACGCCTTAATCGGAGGGTGATATGGCAATGACTTACCACCTGGACGTCGTCAGCGCAGAGCAACAAATGTTCTCTGGTCTGGTCGAGAAAATCCAGGTAACGGGCAGTGAAGGTGAACTGGGTATTTTCCCGGGTCACGCACCGCTGCTCACCGCCATTAAGCCTGGTATGATCCGCATCGTTAAACAGTTCGGTCACGAAGAGTTTATCTATCTGTCCGGCGGCATTCTTGAAGTGCAGCCTGGCAGTGTGACCGTTCTGGCCGATACCGCTATTCGTGGCCAGGATCTCGACGAAGCGCGAGCCCTGGAGTCGAAGCGTAAGGCTGAAGAGCACATTAACAGCTCTCATGGCGATGTGGATTACGCTCAGGCGTCTGCGGAGCTGGCCAAAGCGATCGCGAAACTGCGCGTTATCGAGTTGACCAAAAAAGCGATGTAACACCGGCTTGAAAAGCACAAAAGCCAGTCTGGATACCAGGCTGGCTTTTTTTTTCGGCCTTAATTCATGATGAAAAAGATGTAGAATTTTAGGCATCAAACGTTTTTACTTCTCACTCAAACTACCGTCAGGATGCGTATGTCAAACAGTGCGATGAGCGTGGTGATCCTTGCCGCTGGCAAAGGTACCCGCATGTATTCCGATCTGCCTAAAGTGCTCCACACGCTGGCAGGAAAGCCAATGGTGCAGCATGTCATTGATGCAGCGAATGAACTAGGTGCCCGTCAGGTTCACCTGGTCTACGGCCACGGCGGCGATCTGCTTAAAAAGACGCTGAGCGATGACGCGCTCAACTGGGTGCTTCAGGCTGAACAGCTGGGTACCGGTCATGCGATGCAGCAGGCTGCGTCGTTCTTTGCCGATGACGAAGATATTCTGATGCTTTACGGCGACGTTCCGCTGATTTCCGTTGAAACGCTGACTCGCCTGCGTGCAGCCAAGCCGCAGGGCGGCATCGGTTTATTGACCGTTGTGCTGGACGATCCAACGGGCTATGGCCGTATCACGCGTGAAAACGGCAACGTAACGGGTATCGTTGAACATAAAGATGCCAGTGATGAACAGCGCAAGATTCAGGAGATCAACACCGGCATCCTGATTGCCAATGGTGCGGACATGAAGCGCTGGCTCTCTCAGCTCGACAACAACAACGCGCAGGGTGAGTACTACATCACTGACATCATTGCGATGGCGTATCACGAAGGGCGTGAGATCGCCGCCGTTCATCCGGCGCGCATCAGCGAAACGGACGGCGTGAATAACCGCCTGCAGCTTTCCCGTCTTGAGCGTATTTATCAGTCCGAGCAGGCAGAGAAGCTGCTGCTTGCTGGCGTCATGCTGCGCGATCCGGCGCGTTTCGATTTGCGCGGCACCGTGTCTCACGGGCGCGACGTTGAGATCGATACTAACGTTATTCTTGAAGGCAACGTCACGCTGGGCAACCGTGTCAAAATTGGCGCCGGCTGCGTGATTAAAAACAGCGTTATCGGCGACGACTGCGAAATCAGCCCGTACAGCGTGGTGGAAGATGCTCACCTTGAAGCAGCGTGTACCATCGGCCCGTTTGCGCGTCTGCGCCCGGGCGCTGAGCTGCTGGAAGGCGCGCACGTAGGCAACTTCGTGGAAATGAAAAAAGCGCGTCTGGGTAAAGGCTCGAAAGCCGGTCATTTGACCTATCTGGGCGACGCGGAGATTGGCGATAACGTGAATATTGGTGCAGGAACCATTACTTGTAACTATGACGGCGCCAATAAGTTTAAAACCATCATCGGCAATGACGTGTTCGTGGGCTCTGACACGCAGCTGGTGGCACCGGTTACCGTGGGTAACGGCGTGACCATTGCCGCCGGCACGACCGTCACGCGCGACGTAGCGGATAACGAGCTGGTGTTAAGCCGCGTGCCGCAGGTACACAAGCAGGGCTGGAAACGCCCGGTGAAGAAAAAGTAACAACAAGGCGGGTGGCGCTACGCTTACCCGCCCTACGATTGAGTAGGCCTGATAAGGCGTAGCCGTCATCAGGCAAACCCGGGAGAGGAGATAAAGATATATCTCCCCCCACAAGCAGTACCCATAAAAATAACCCCACTCTCTACAAGGCTCGGGGCGCCCGGAAAGGGTAAATACAGGTCAGCGACAACGCAGGCATAATGCCTAAATTCGGAATCTAAAATATGTGTGGAATTGTTGGCGCAGTTGCGCAGCGTGATATTGCTGAAATCCTTCTCGAAGGTTTACGTCGTCTGGAATACCGTGGTTACGACTCTGCCGGTCTGGCTGTCGTGGATGCAGAAGGGCATATGACCCGTCTGCGTCGTCTCGGTAAAGTGCAGATGCTGGCCCAGGCTGCGGAAGAACACCCGCTGCACGGGGGTACCGGTATTGCGCACACCCGCTGGGCGACGCACGGCGAACCGTCTGAAGGTAACGCGCACCCGCATGTGTCTGAACACATCGTGGTGGTGCATAACGGCATTATCGAAAACCACGAACCGCTGCGCGAAGAACTGAAAGCGCGCGGCTATACCTTCGTCTCTGAAACCGACACCGAAGTGATTGCTCATCTGGTGCACTGGGAGCTGGCACAGGGCGGTACGCTGCGTGATGCGGTGCTGCGCGCTATCCCTCAGCTGCGCGGTGCGTATGGTACGGTGATCATGGACTCCCGCGATCCATCTACCCTGCTGGCCGCGCGTTCCGGTAGCCCGATGGTTATCGGTCTGGGGATGGGTGAAAACTTTATCGCCTCCGATCAGCTGGCGCTCCTGCCGGTCACCCGTCGCTTTATCTTCCTGGAAGAGGGCGATATCGCCGAAGTGACGCGCCGCAGCGTGACCGTCTTCGATACAAAAGGCGAGCAGGTGAAGCGTCAGGAGATCGAATCTAACCTGCAGTACGACGCGGGCGATAAAGGCGCTTACCGTCACTACATGCAGAAAGAGATCTACGAGCAGCCAAACGCCATCAAAAATACCCTGACCGGGCGCATCAGCCACGGCGAGGTGGATCTGAGCGAGCTGGGGGCAAACGCCAACGAACTGCTCGGCAAGGTTGAACATATTCAGATCGTAGCCTGCGGTACTTCTTATAACTCCGGTATGGTCTCTCGCTACTGGTTTGAATCCCTGGCGGGCGTGCCGTGCGACGTGGAAATCGCGTCTGAGTTCCGCTATCGCAAGTCTGCGGTGCGTCGTAACAGCCTGATGATCACCCTTTCCCAGTCCGGCGAAACGGCGGATACGCTGGCAGCGCTGCGTCTGTCTAAGGAATTGGGTTATCTGGGCTCGCTGGCCATCTGTAACGTCCCGGGCTCATCCCTGGTGCGTGAGTCCGATCTGGCGCTGATGACCAAAGCGGGTACCGAAATCGGCGTGGCCTCCACCAAAGCGTTTACCACTCAGCTGACCGTTCTGCTGATGCTGGTGGCGAAGCTGGCGCGTCTGAAAGGCGAAGATGCTTCCGTTGAGCACGACATCGTTCACGGTCTCCAGGCGCTGCCGAGCCGTATCGAGCAGATGCTGTCTCAGGACAAACGCATTGAGGCGCTGGCGGAAGATTTCTCTGACAAACATCACGCCCTGTTCCTGGGCCGTGGCGATCAGTACCCTATTGCGCTGGAAGGCGCACTGAAGCTGAAAGAGATCTCCTACATCCACGCGGAAGCCTACGCGGCAGGCGAGCTTAAGCATGGCCCGCTGGCGCTGATTGACGCGGATATGCCGGTCATTGTTGTCGCACCGAACAACGAACTGCTGGAAAAACTGAAGTCCAACATCGAAGAAGTCCGCGCCCGCGGCGGCGTGCTGTACGTCTTCGCTGATAAAGATGCCGGTTTCGCCAGCAGCGACAACATGCACATCATCGAGATGCCGCATGTGGAAGAGGTGATTGCACCGATCTTCTACACCGTTCCGCTGCAGCTGCTGGCTTACCACGTGGCGCTTATCAAAGGCACCGACGTTGACCAGCCGCGTAACCTGGCGAAATCGGTCACCGTAGAATAATCCCTTCTGTTAATGGCTACACGACGTGTAGCCATTTTTTCCTTACTTTTTTCTCATCATCTTTCGCGTTGCTATTAATTCTCTTATTCTGACGTATTTCGTTACTTTATTGTGTGAATAATGACCGAAATTACGTCTAAGCATTAGTATTCTCTATTTTGATCACTAAACGATCAGTTTTTATTAACGGAATCCTAAAAATGGTTTGTTTATAAAAGATGTGTCATTTTTATGTGTATACTGAAAAGGAATATTAATGATAAAGCAAAAATAATATTATATTTGTTTTTCTCTATTATTATTCCAGCTATGGTTCGTCATTATTCCATTAATTTAAATCCCCCCCTTGAAGATCATTCTTCCCGAAGAATATTATTTCATCGCATTTGGGATGGCGTTGTCTTTATGATAAACGCAATAGTGATTTAATTAATGGAGTTATCATGAAAAATAATGGAATTACGGTGGCGATTGCACTCGCATCGGCGTTAATGGCAGGACAATCATTCGCTGCGGATGGTACGGTTCATTTCCGCGGAGAGGTTATTGATTCAACGTGTGAAGTGACGCCTGATACCGCCGATCAGACGGTGAATATCGGTCGCGTTGCCAAAACGACGTTTTCCGGCATTGACTCAACGGCCTCAGTAAAAGATTTCCATATTAAACTGGATAAATGCCCTGCAACCTATACTCAGGCGGCGGTTCGTTTTGACGGAACAGAAGATAAAGACACCATCGGCAAAGGGTATTTGTCTATTGGCACGCCTGTTAACGGTGAAGCGGGTACTGACGGTATTTACACCGGCGAAGGTGAAGCCGTTACCGCTACCGGCGTTGCAATCAAGCTCTTCAACCTGAACGATGATACGGCGATCCCGCTGTACAACAATTCAAATTATGTTGCTATCACCGACGGTAAAGCTGACATGGGCTTCAAAGCGAAGTTTGTACAGACGCTGGCTACGGTTACGCCGGGTACAGCGAACGCGGATTCCCAGTTCACCATTGAATACCTGAAATAATCTTCAGCTGTTCGCCAGGAGCCTGTTTTATCCTTTTGCAGGCTCCTCCACAGGATGTGAGGATAACTGATGTATTTACGGCGTTTGTTGACTCTGTTCATCATGCTTTCTTTTTCATTTTTAACACCCTTGTCGACGGCTGGCGTCATTATTGGCGGAACCCGCGTTGTTTATAGTAGCGATAAATCCGATGCGACAATTAGCATAAAAAACAACGAAGCGACCACGCCTTATCTCATACAGACGTGGGTCGATCCTTTTAAAGGCGATACAGCGTCGAATAAACCTCCTTTTACCGTTATTCCGCCGGTTTCAAGGCTGGAGGCCGGGCAGGAGAAAGTATTGCGCATCATGAAAGTGAAGGGCGAACTGCCTCACGATCGGGAATCGCTGTTCTGGCTCAACATCAAAAATATTCCGCCGTCCAGTTCAAACCCCAATTCGCTCGAAATTGCGATTAAGACGCGGATAAAACTTTTTTGGCGTCCGGCGACCCTGAATATCACGCCTGAACGGGCTGCGGCGAAGGTTAAATGGCGTGTTCAAAACCGGCAGCTCGTGATTGAAAATCCGAGCCCGCTACATATTAACGTTATGAATGTTACCGTCGATGGTAAAGACGTTACGTTAAATATTATTCCCCCTTTTGACACCGTGCGTTTGCCGCTTCCGGATGGGATTAACGGCCACGCGCTGGTTTGGCGCTTCGTTAACGATTTTGGGGCAATCAGTCAGGAAATTCACGTCACGCTGTAAACATAGGGATGTTTGATATGGGGTGTTTTCGTTTTTTCATTGCGCTGGCCTCGGGGGTATCTCTCGGCTTTTCAGGCGTGACGCTGGCAAAAGATATCTTTAACCCTGCGCTTCTTGAAATTGACCATCCGGTGGATGTTGATATCCACCAGTTTAACCGCGCCAATACGTTACCTGCGGGCTCTTATAAGGTTGATATTCATGTTAACGATGAGTTTATCGGTAGCCGGGAGGTCACCTTTATTGAAGATAAGGCTGGCGATAGGCTGCATCCCTGTTTTAAGCACGTCAGGACGGTGCTTGCGGAGCTCGGGGCTAAGGTGGCCGCGATCGGTTCGCTGGACCGCCTGGACGAAAACGCCTGTGTGGACCCTACACCGCTGATCCCTGGCGCCACATGGACGTTCGATACCGATAAGCTGCTGCTCAACGTCACGCTGCCGCAGATTTACATTGATACCACCGCCCGCGGCACCATCAATCCTGCCCGCTGGGATGAAGGTATTAATGCGCTAATGATGAACTATGACTTTTCCGGCTCCAGCACATTGCAGTCTGATGATGACGACAACAGCGATTTCTACTACCTGAACCTGCGAAACGGGGCGAACATTGGCGCGTGGCGTTTACGCAATTACAGCACGCTAAACATCATCGACGGTCATTCGGATTACCATTCCATCAGCACCTATGTGCAGCGAAACCTCGCGACGTTACGCAGCCAGATCATGCTGGGTGATACCTGGACCGCAAGCGATGTCTTTGACAGTACCCAGGTGCGCGGCGTGCGCCTGTATACCGATGATGAAATGCTTCCTTCCAGCCTGACGGGCTTTGCGCCGGTCGTCCGGGGCGTAGCGAAAAGCAATGCGACGGTGATTATTCGGCAGAACGGCTACGTCATTTATCAATCTGCCGTGCCGCAGGGGCCATTTGCGCTTAAAGATTTAAACACCACCAGCTCCGGCGGCGACCTGGACGTGACCATAAAAGAAGAAGACGGCAGTGAGCAACACTTCACGCAGCCCTACGCCTCGCTGGCCATCCTCAAGCGTGAAGATCAGACCGACGTTGATATCAGCGCGGGTGAACTGCGCGATCAAAGTGAATTCCAGCCCAACGTTTTTCAGGCGCAGGTTCTGCACGGCTTTCCTGCCGGGATTACGGTATACGGTGGCGTGCAGGCCGCGGAAGCGTATCGCTCGGCAGCGGTGGGGGTCGGCAAAGATATGGGGGCAGTTGGCGCGTTTTCCGTCGATATCACCCAGGCACGCGCGCAGTTTACGGACGAGGACTCAGAGGAGTCCGGCCAGTCCTGGCGTTTTCTCTATTCGAAACGGTTTGATGAGACGGATACCACGCTGAGGCTGGTGGGATATCGCTACTCAACACAGGGCTACTACACCCTCAATGAATGGGCGTCACGCCAGAACAGTCAGCGCGATTTCTGGGTAACGGGCAACCGACGCAGCCGGCTTGAAGGGACCTGGACGCAGAATTTCGGCGATGGCATGGGGAACATTTATCTCACGCTGAGCCGCCAGCAGTACTGGAAAACCGACGAAGTTGAACGACTGGTTCAGCTTGGCTACAGCAATGTCTGGCGGTCGATTTCCTGGAACCTCTCCTGGAACTACAGCGATTCCATCACCACGGCGCAGAGCGCGGAGTATTCAGATAGCGACGATCGAGAAAGCGAACAGGTTTTTATGCTGTCGTTCTCCGTGCCGCTGTCAGCATTGCTGCCGGATAGCTATGTGAGCTACGGCCTCACGCAGAACAACAGCGGAAAAGGAATGCACCAGCTTGGTCTGAACGGTACGGCGCTTGATAACCATAATCTCTCCTGGAACCTCCAGCAGTCCTGGGATGCGGATGACAGTGTGTACAGCAGCAGCGCGGGGGTGGGATATGACGGAACTTATGGTTCGGTTAACGGCAGCTATGACTACAACCAGGACAGCCAGCGGCTCAACTACGGCGCGCGCGGCGGGATCCTGCTGCATGGCGATGGAGTGACGTTCTCGCAGGAGATGGGCGAAACCGTGGCGCTGATTAAAGCACCCGGTGCAGCCGGTCTGGCAATGGAAAACGGCACTGGTACGGCAACCGACTGGCGAGGCTACACCGTTCAAACACAGCTTAACGCTTACGATGAAAACCGTGTGGAAATTGAGAGCGGCTATTTTGAAAAAGCAAACGTCGAGCTGGAGAACAGCGTGCTTAACGTCATCCCCACGCGAGGTGCGGTGGTGCGGGCGGAATTTATCACCCACGTTGGCTATCGCGTGCTCTTTGAGGTCACACAGGCCAACGGCAAACCGGTTCCCTTTGGCGCAGTGGCGTCTGCCGAACTGGCGACGGGCAGCGTGTCGGGCATTACCGGCGAGAATGGCGAACTCTATCTTTCGGGCATGCCGGAAGAGGGAACGTTCACGCTGAAGTGGGGGAGTGAAAAGACAAAACCTTGCAAGGTCCATTATCAGTTCCCCAAACCAACGGGTGTTGAACTGGTTCAAACAGCGGTCGTGTGCCAATAGGGAAATGAGATGAAACGACGTATCACTTTTATAGCAGTTGCCATGCTGCTTTTTACCCCTTTTTCCCACGCTGCGACGACAGAAGGCGGGGTGTGTTTCGCCATCGGCGGCACCTATATTTTCAATCTGAATCTTAACGGGGCAGAAATACCGGCAGATAAAAACCAGGCGGGAACCGAGGTGCGCGATCTAACGACCCTGCAATCGCCTTCCCAGTATAAACTGGGATGTAACTGCCTGAGCCATTTCACCACCTCGTTTCGTAGCGTCTACTTCACCGCGCGTTCGCCCTTAAGCGTTGATACCGTAAAAAACGGGTATACCTACTACAGGTTGAACGACCAGCTCAGCATTGCGTCCTCCATTCACGTGCTGGGACGTGACTATCTCCCCGTTCCCTTTGAGGCCGAGCCCAACCGGGTGACATCCGGTATTTACTGCTATGCCTCCGGTGAAGAAGGCTCAGAGGCAACGCTTGATACCGGCTCTCAGGTAAAATTATCGTTTTTAATCGACAAGCCCTTTATTGGAAAAGTTACCGTTCCGGGTACGACGATTGCCACGCTCTATGGCGGTATCGATGAAGCGTCCTCTGTGGCAAGCACCGAGAAGCTCGCTGAAATCAAAATTGCCGGTGACATCGTGGTACCGCAAAACTGCGAGATTGCGCCGGGTCAGTCGCTGGAAATTGATTTTGGAAAAATTCCCGCCAGCGCGTTTTCCGCCACCAAAGGCGAGGCGGTCGGTAGCCGCAAAATTCGCAAGATGATACAGGTGAAATGTACCGGCATGCTGGATGAGAACATCGTCCGATCCGCTTTCCATGCCGATCCCGTTGACGCTGACGGCACGATGATGAAAGTGAACGGTAATGATGACGTAGGGATCGTTATTTATGATAAATGGGACCGCGTCGTCAACGTCAATGGGGGGAGCATGGAGATGGATATGGGAGCCAACCAGGGGGGCGCCGAAGTTAACTCACTCACCTTCTCTGCCGCTCCGGCCAGCGCGACGGGGAGTATTCCGAAGCCCGGCGCCTTTGAAGCCTGGGCAACCCTGACCCTCGAAATTCAAAATTAATGACAACGGCTGTTTATGACAGCCGTTGTCATATTCACATCTTTGAACCAGGCTTAACGCATCTCAGTGTGACATTATCATGACAGGGATATGATTTTATTTGTATTAAAATCATTGCCTTAACTCAAACACGTTGATTGTCATAAAACTGTCATATTTCGTACATTTATCTGTCACCTGTTTGTCCTATTTTGCTCATCGTAGCCACTTAAACAATGATTTACGAAATCCTTGCAGGAGACATTATGAAAGTTATGCGTACCACTGTCGCAACTGTTGTCGCCGCGACCTTATCTCTGAGCGCTTTCTCTGCTTTTGCAGCAGCAAGCCTGACTGGCGCTGGTGCAACCTTCCCTGCGCCGGTGTATGCCAAATGGGCGGATACCTACCAGAAAGAAACCGGTAACAAGGTTAACTATCAGGGTATCGGCTCCTCCGGTGGCGTAAAACAAATTACCGCGAATACCGTTGATTTCGGCGCATCCGACGCTCCGCTGTCTGATGAAAAACTGAATCAGGAAGGCCTGTTCCAGTTCCCGACCGTGATCGGCGGCGTTGTGCTGGCCGTTAACATCCCTGGCCTGAAATCAGGCGAGCTGGTGCTGGACGGCAAAACCCTGGGCGACATCTACCTGGGCAAAATCAAAAAATGGGATGACGAAGCCATCACTAAGCTGAACCCTGGCGTTAAGCTGCCTTCGCAGAACATCGCCGTGGTTCGCCGCGCTGACGGCTCTGGTACCTCCTTCGTGTTCACCAGCTACCTGGCAAAAGTGAACGAAGAGTGGAAATCGAAAGTCGGTTCCGGCTCTACCGTTAACTGGCCAACCGGTCTGGGCGGTAAAGGTAACGACGGCATCGCTGCCTTCGTACAGCGTCTGCCTGGCTCTATCGGTTACGTAGAATACGCTTACGCTAAGCAGAACAACCTGGCTTACACCAAACTGGTTTCTGCTGACGGCAAACCGGTTAGCCCAACTGAAGAGAACTTCGCTAACGCAGCGAAAGGCGCTGACTGGAGCAAATCCTTCGCACAGGATCTGACTAACCAGAAAGGCGACAACGCGTGGCCAATCACTTCTACAACGTTCATTCTGATTCACAAAGATCAGAAGAAACCAGAGCAAGGTACTGAAGTGCTGAAGTTCTTTGACTGGGCATACAAAAACGGCGGCAAACAGGCTAACGACCTGGATTACGCCAGCCTGCCAGACAGCGTGGTTGAGCAGATTCGTGCTGCATGGAAAACCAACGTGAAAGACAGCAGCGGTAAAGCATTGTATTAATTTAGCATTATGACGAAAATGGCGGGTGGCGCTTGCGCTTACCCGCCGATTTCGTAAACGCGTTTAACAGAAGAGTGATTTATGGCTGCAACCAAGCCTGCATTTAACCCTCCGGGTAAAAAAGGTGACATGATTTTCGGCGCGCTGGTCAAACTGGCTGCGCTGATTGTGCTATTGCTGCTGGGCGGCATTATCGTGTCTCTGATTTTCTCCTCCTGGCCGAGCATTCAGAAATTCGGTTTCTCCTTCCTGTGGACCAAAGAGTGGGACGCGCCGAACGATATCTACGGTGCGCTGGTGCCGATTTACGGTACGCTGGTGACCTCGTTCATCGCCCTGCTGATTGCGGTTCCGGTAAGCTTCGGTATTGCGCTGTTCCTGACGGAACTGGCGCCGGGCTGGCTGCGTCGCCCGCTGGGTATTGCCATCGAACTGCTGGCGGCCATCCCAAGTATCGTATACGGAATGTGGGGCCTGTTTATCTTTGCGCCGCTGTTTGCCACGTACTTCCAGGAGCCGGTAGGTAATGTTCTCTCCGCCGTTCCGTTTGTGGGAGCCCTGTTCTCTGGCCCGGCATTCGGTATCGGTATTCTGGCGGCAGGTGTGATCCTCGCCATCATGATTATTCCGTACATTGCGGCGGTAATGCGCGATGTCTTCGAACAAACCCCGGTGATGATGAAAGAGTCGGCCTACGGCATCGGCTGTACCACCTGGGAAGTTATCTGGCGCATTGTCCTTCCGTTCACCAAAAATGGGGTGATCGGCGGCGTAATGCTGGGCTTAGGTCGTGCGCTGGGTGAAACTATGGCGGTCACCTTTATCATCGGTAACACCTACCAGCTCGACAGCGCTTCACTTTATATGCCGGGTAACAGTATTACCTCCGCGCTGGCAAACGAATTTGCCGAAGCGGAATCCGGGCTTCACGTCGCAGCGCTGATGGAACTAGGTCTGATTCTGTTCGTTATCACCTTCATTGTTCTGGCGATTTCCAAGCTGATGATCCTGCGTCTCGCGAAAAATGAGGGGGCACGCTGATGGCAACTCTCGAAATGCAAAGCACCGCTCAGCTTGCCGAATCCCGCCGCAAAATGCAGGCGAAGCGTCGTTTTAAAAACCGCATTGCGCTGACGCTTTCCATGGCAACGATGGCATTCGGCCTGTTCTGGCTGATCTGGATCCTGATGTCCACCATCACCCGTGGTATTGATGGAATGTCTCTGGCGCTGTTCACCGAGATGACGCCGCCGCCAAATACGGCGGGTGGTGGTCTGGCGAACGCCCTGGCGGGCAGCGGCCTGCTGATCCTGTGGGCGACCGTTTTCGGTACGCCGCTGGGCATCATGGCCGGCATCTACCTGGCCGAGTACGGGCGTAAATCCTGGCTGGCAGAGGTGATTCGCTTCATTAACGACATCCTGCTTTCCGCTCCGTCGATTGTCGTGGGCCTGTTTGTTTACACCATCGTAGTTGCGCAAATGGAACACTTCTCCGGCTGGGCGGGTGTGATTGCGCTGGCGCTGCTGCAGGTGCCTATCGTCATTCGTACCACCGAAAACATGCTGAAACTGGTGCCGGATAGCCTGCGTGAAGCCGCTTACGCGCTGGGTACGCCGAAATGGAAAATGATTTCTGCGATCACCCTCAAAGCGTCGGTCTCCGGGATCATGACCGGTATCCTGCTGGCTATCGCCCGTATTGCCGGTGAAACGGCACCGCTGCTGTTTACTGCCCTCTCCAACCAGTTCTGGAGCACGGACATGATGCAGCCGATCGCCAACCTGCCGGTGACGATCTTTAAATTTGCGATGAGCCCATTCGCGGAATGGCAGCAGCTGGCCTGGGCCGGGGTGCTGATCATCACCCTTTGCGTACTGTTGCTGAACATTCTGGCGCGCGTCATTTTCGCGAAGAAGAAACACGGTTAATTTTTTACGGCGCGGCAGCTCGCGGCGTCGAATGAGGAAATGAGTCAATGAGTATGGTTGATACTGCCCCGGGTAAGATTCAGGTTCGTGATTTGAACTTCTACTACGGCAAATTCCATGCCCTGAAGAACATCAACCTGGATATCGCGAAGAACCAGGTCACGGCATTCATCGGTCCGTCTGGCTGTGGCAAGTCCACGCTGCTGCGTACCTTTAACAAAATGTATTCGCTCTATCCGGAGCAGCGCGCTGAAGGTGAAATTATCCTGGATGGCGAAAACATTCTGACCCAGGCCCAGGATATCGCCCTGCTGCGTGCCAAAGTGGGCATGGTGTTCCAGAAACCGACGCCGTTCCCGATGTCCATCTATGACAACATCGCGTTTGGCGTTCGCCTGTTTGAGAAGCTCTCCCGTGCGGACATGGACGAGCGCGTGCAGTGGGCATTGACCAAGGCCGCATTATGGAACGAAACCAAAGATAAACTTCATCAGAGCGGGTACTCTCTCTCCGGTGGTCAACAGCAGCGTCTGTGCATTGCGCGCGGTATCGCCATTCGCCCGGAAGTCTTGCTGCTGGATGAGCCGTGCTCAGCGCTGGACCCGATTTCAACCGGTCGTATTGAAGAGCTGATCACCGAGCTGAAGCAGGATTACACCGTGGTTATCGTGACCCACAACATGCAGCAGGCTGCGCGTTGCTCAGATCACACGGCGTTTATGTACCTGGGCGAGTTGATTGAGTTCAGCGATACGGACGCGCTGTTCACCCGGCCCGCGAAGAAACAAACCGAAGATTATATTACTGGCCGCTACGGTTGATTTGCCTTAGTGCATGTGGAGAAACCATGGACAACCTCAATCTTAATAAACACATTTCAGGCCAGTTCAACGCAGAGCTGGAAAGTATTCGCACCCAGGTGATGACCATGGGTGGCATGGTCGAGCAGCAGCTTTCTGATGCGATTACGGCAATGCATAACCAGGACAGCGAGCTGGCGAAGCGCGTCATCGAAGGCGACCATAACGTCAACATGATGGAAGTGGCGATCGACGAAGCCTGCGTGCGTATTATCGCCAAGCGTCAGCCGACCGCGAGCGACCTGCGTCTGGTAATGGCGATCATTAAAACCATCGCCGAGCTGGAACGTATTGGTGACGTGGCGGATAAAATCTGCCGCACCGCGCTGGAGAAGTTTTCCCAGCAGCATCAGCCGCTGCTGGTGAGCCTGGAGTCGCTGGGCCGCCACACTGTGCAGATGCTGCACGACGTGCTGGATGCCTTTGCGCGTATGGATCTGGACGAAGCGGTGCGTATCTACCGTGAAGACAAGAAAGTCGACCAGGAGTATGAAGGCATTGTGCGTCAGCTGATGACCTACATGATGGAAGATTCCCGTACGATCCCAAGCGTGCTGACGGCCCTGTTCTGCGCGCGCTCTATCGAGCGTATCGGCGACCGCTGCCAGAACATTTGCGAATATATTTTCTACTTCGTGAAGGGTCAGGACTTCCGTCACGTGGGCGGCGACGAGCTGGACAAGCTGCTGGCGGGTAAAGATCCGAAAGAGTGATGTTTGTGGCGGGTGGCGCTGGCGCTTACCCGCCCTACGTTAGCTTAACGCGTAATATCCCACCCGCGTGCCTTCCACAACTCTGGCAATTGCGCCAGATCGGTAAAGGTCGTCACTTTTGGATGATCGATCGGCTTGTTGTGCGGATCGGCACAGAAGTAAAACACCTCCATCCCCGCATCAATCCCCGACTGGGCGCCCGCAGGCGAGTCATCCACCAGAATGCAGTTCTCCACGTTGACGTTCATCGCTTTCGCCGCGTGGAACATCAGGGCCGGATCGGGCTTCCAGCGCTGTATATCGTAGCCGCTGAACAGTTTTTCCGGAAAGTGGTGCAGCATTTCAAGCTTGCCCAGTGAATGCTGCATTTTGCTGACCGGACCGTTGGAAACTACGCAGATTGGCACCGTCATCGCATCCAGCAGCGCGTTAGCCCCGGCAATAACGTCCAGTTCTGAGTCGAAGAGGCGTGCGACCTCGGCGCGGTACACAGGCTCCAGATCCGCTTTTGCCAGATTGACACCGTGTTCATTGTTAATGATGTCGATGATCTCGTACAGCTTCACGCCCTTAAAGCGTTTGAACACCTCTTCGAGATCGAGCGTAATGCCAAATTCCTGGAACATGGCGACATACGCGCGGGAACAAATGACCTCACTGTCGACCAGCGTACCGTCACAGTCGAAAAATACCGCTTCAATTCCGGACATGCCCTTCCCTTTTAACAAGTTTAACGTTTACGTACGACAGATTTACGAGACGCAATCGTTGCCGTATAAGCATAATCAATGAAAAAAGTATCCCGTAACCGCCACTATTGTCGCATTTTGGTATAGGATAGCGACGAATTTTCCCTCCTTGTTCGGAAATTGATGATGAGTCAACAACACACAACCCAGACATCTGGTCAGGGTCTGCTTGAGCGTGTATTCAAACTGCGCGAGCACGGCACAACGGCACGCACCGAAGTGATCGCCGGTTTCACCACCTTCCTGACGATGGTCTATATCGTTTTTGTGAACCCGCAAATTCTGGGCGTCGCTGGCATGGATACCAGCGCCGTCTTTGTTACCACCTGTCTGATCGCGGCGCTTGGCAGCATCCTGATGGGCGTTTTCGCTAACCTGCCTGTGGCGCTGGCACCCGCTATGGGCCTGAATGCGTTCTTCGCGTTCGTGGTGGTTCAGGCGATGGGCCTGCCGTGGCAGGTTGGTATGGGCGCTATCTTCTGGGGTGCGGTCGGCCTGCTGCTGCTGACCATCTTCCGCGTCCGCTACTGGATGATTGCCAATATCCCGGTGAGCCTGCGCGTGGGTATCACCAGCGGTATCGGTCTGTTCATCGGCATGATGGGGCTGAAAAACGCCGGTGTGATCGTGGCGAACCCGGAAACGCTGGTGAGCATCGGTAACCTGACCTCGCACAGCGTGCTGCTGGGCGTGCTGGGCTTCTTCATCATCGCGATCCTGGCGTCGCGCAACATCCACGCTGCGGTGCTGGTCTCTATCATCGTGACCACGCTGCTGGGCTGGATGCTGGGTGACGTGCATTACAGCGGTATTGTCTCTGCGCCGCCGAGCGTCTCTACCGTGATTGGTCACGTTGACCTGGCGGGTTCCCTGAATCTGGGCCTGGCGGGCGTGATCTTCTCCTTCATGCTGGTCAACCTGTTTGACTCCTCCGGTACGCTGATTGGCGTGACGGACAAAGCGGGTCTGGCTGACGAGAAAGGCAAATTCCCGCGCATGAAGCAGGCGCTGTATGTGGACAGCATCTCTTCCGTGGCGGGTTCTTTCATTGGCACCTCATCTGTTACCGCTTACATTGAATCCTCTTCCGGCGTGTCCGTGGGTGGCCGTACCGGCCTGACGGCGGTGGTGGTGGGTATCCTGTTCCTGCTGGTGATCTTCCTCTCTCCGCTGGCGGGTATGGTTCCACCGTATGCGGCTGCCGGCGCGCTGATTTACGTGGGCGTGCTGATGACGTCGAGCCTGGCGCGCGTGAAGTGGGAAGATTTAACCGAAGCGGTGCCAGCCTTTATTACTGCCGTGATGATGCCGTTCAGCTTCTCGATCACCGAAGGTATCGCGCTGGGCTTTATCTCTTACTGCGTGATGAAGATCGGTACCGGCCGCTTCCGCGAACTCAGCCCGTGCGTGATTATCGTTGCGCTGCTGTTTGTGTTGAAGATTGTGTTTATTGACGCGCACTAAGGTGCGGTTTGTGTTGTCAGGTGGCGCTTCGCTTACCTGACCTACAGACGAGTGTAGGCCCGGTAAGCGCTAGCGCCACCGGGCTTTTTTATCAGGCTTTAACCCGCTTAATATAATCCCCGAACGCGGTCAGCTGGCCAGAGAGATGGTCACGCGTGCTCTGATCCACCACTTCACCCGTCTGCGGGTCGACCTTGTTTTGAATCACACCGCCCATAAATTCCGGCTTGTTCATCACCATCGCATCCAGGAACACCAGGATCTGACGCAGGTGATACTGGCAGCGGGCGCCACCAATCGCGCCCATTGAGCTGGTCTGGATCAGCACCGGTTTGCCAGACAGCGGCTGCTCCGGTAGACGGGATAACCAGTCAATCGCGTTCTTCAGGCCACCCGGAACCGAGTAGTTATACTCCGGCGTAACAATGACCACACCGTCGGCCTGGCGGATCTGCTCGGCTATCGCCTCCACGCTCTGCGGGAACCCCTCTTCCTGCTGGACATCTGCATCATACAGCGGGATATCGCCAATAGATGGCAGGGCGCTAATTTCCATACCTGCCGGGGCGAGCTGAGGCAGCGTGCGGGCAACCATTCCGTTAAATGAACCTTTGCGCAGGCTTCCCAGTAACGTAACTACTTTCAACGTATCAGACATGATTACTCCTGTTTCATCATGATGACCCTGATTGGATCAGCTATGGGTAAATGCTTTTTCTGCCGGTAAACTGGTTAAACGCATCAGGCGTGCGGCGGGCTCGTTGGCGCGCTCGGGCACATCAGGAAGGCTACGCCATCCCTGTTGACTGTCAAATTCCCAGATTTTCATGCGTTCGATGGCGGGGGTCACCGCGATGGACCAAATCAGCACATCCTCTGCGTCGCAGAGCGCTTCTACCAGCGTGGCCTGGGTGGCGCGCAAACGTCCGGAGCCAGGCAACAGCTGCAGCAGGCTGGCGTCGTCTGAGGCGCATCCGCAGAGCTTGCGAATGCTCTGGCGCAGGGTAATGAGCTGGGCTCTGGCTTCGACAGGATCGTTCTGGTTGCGTACCCACAGCTTCTCATTGCTGGAGAGCGGATAGTCTTCATGCGCATTAGCGCCATGGAAGCTGCGCGTCGCGCGCTGAAGTTCCATGTCGAGCCCGCAATCCCCTTCGGTGGTCAGCGCGACCCCAATGATATTGCCCGTATAGGCAATGGAAAAACGGGGGAGTTCCGGGTCAGCAAAGACCGGGCGGCCTTCTGGTTGCGTGACGATCTCCGGGAGTTCGCCGGTGCCGTACAGCATAAACAGCAGTTCTGCGAGAAGTGCTCTCGAGGCTAAAAACCGCGTCCTGCGGTGTTCGGGGAGTTTGAGCGCCTCACTGTGACAGGCTGAAGAGAGTCTGGCCGATACGAGACGTCCTTCTGTAAGTATCCCTCTTGCAAAGTGCGTTGCCATTTTTCGCTCCTTGATAATGGTCGTAATCGGTTAAACGGTTACATGATTATCGCTTAACTTGACTCCTGTTTTAATCAGTAAATCGGAGTAAGAGAAGCCTGAAGGCCGAACTTTACATTTTCTTAGGCAAAAATTGGATCGCTGCCACCGTACAACGCCTTGATGGTCTCCCGCAGCCAGAGGATTTTCGGATTATGGCTGTTCCGTTTATGCCAGATCAGCGTGAAGGGAACGGTCAGCTTTTCAGCCTGCGCTTCGTCAATGGGAATAGGAAGCGCGATCAGCTTCCGCTGGTGGAGTTCATTGTAGTGGCGGCAGTAGTGGGGAGCCGTGGCGATATAGTTATGGCCGGGCTGCGCCGCCATAAACATCGACTGCTCAAAGCCCGGCAAACACATAGCAATGTTTCTCTCCCGCCCCATCTCTTTTAGCACCTCATCCAGCGCCCAGGTGTCGCTCCGTTCCCAGAAGATACTGATATGGGGATAGCGCAGGAAGGTCTCCAGATTCCACTCCTCCTGCAGAGCGGGGTGGTCCTCACGCAAATAGACGTATGGACGGTCGCTAAACAGGATTTCGTAGTCGATAAACCACGGCATCAGCTTCAGCAGTTCACGCGAGCGCGGGTGGGTTTCGCGGCCGGTGAAGCCAACGTCCACTTCCCCGCGCGTAATGGCGTCCAGCGAGTCGTAATCCCAGTGACGCATCTTCATCGTCGCCTGCGGATAACGCTGGTTCACCTGCTCAAGCAGGGCGTTAAAGCGGATGAGCATCAGCGGCGTTTCGGCGGCCAGCACAAACGTCAGCCCGCCAGGCGAATCATGGTGAGATTTATCGAGGATCTGGTTGCCGATCTGCATCCAGTCGGCCAAATCCTGCTCCAGGCTGACCGTCAGCGGCGTGGGCAGCAGCCCTAACGGCGTTTTGACAAACAGCGGGTCGTCAAACCAGTCGCGCAGCCTGGCCAGCGATTTACTCACCGCCGACGGCGTCACGTTCATCCGCTTTGCGGCTTTGGTGACGCTGCGCTCCTGCAGCAAAAGCTGCAGGCAAAGCAACAGGTTAAGATCGAGACTGCTGATGGGCTTCTTCATACTGTGCCGCGGGCTGGATGACCATAAGTAAGGTGATGCAGACTATGCTACAGCCAATCAGAATCCCGATCAGCATATTGAGCGCGTTAAGTCCGATGACCGCCGCCAGCCATATCCACAGAGACGAGCCGCAGACCTGCGCGATCCCCAACACCGAGCTTGCCACGCCTGCCCGCAGCGAGAACGGGCCAAGCGCCTGACTCATCGCCACGCCAAAGCCAACCGAGAACCCGGCACAGATGAGCGTAATGCCCACCAGCATCAGCGCATGCGAGCTGGTGGTTGCCAGAACCACACCTGCGGCGAGAAACAGTACTTGAGAGGTCAGCATCAGCGTGCGCTGGCGGAAGATATTCAGCGCGAAGGGGGTAGAAAATGAGACGGCCATACTGACCATAGCGGTTAATGCCATTACCGTGGAATACTCACCGCGATCGAAACCCATAGTCTCCATCAGCAAAACCGGGGAAACGTTTACATACGTCAGGATCACCGCCACGCTTAACGTGGTTACGGCCAGACGGCTGAGGAAAAAGCGATTGAGAAGTTTCTCTGCCGGATGAATGGTCGCGGTATGGCTGGGATTCTGCGAGCCCGGGTGGGTCTCTTTCAGTACGGCGATCGACAGCACAAAGACCAGGGCGCCCATTGCAGCCATGGTCCAGAACAGGCTCTGCCACGGGAATTTCAGCATGATCAGATAGCCTACAACCGGTGCCAGCACCGGAATGATGCAGGTTATCCCGTTCAGCATGGAGAGCACCTTAGCACGGCGCTGGGCGCTTAAGGTGTCGCGCAAAATAGCAAACGCCACCACGTAACAGCCGCCGGCACCAATGCCCTGGATGAACCGTCCTGCCAGGAACAAGGTGCTGTTCTGTGCCTGTGAGCAGAGAAGAGAGGCCAGGGCAAAGATGATGGCTCCGGTTATTGCGACGGGTTGACGGCCAGCCTTATCCGCGATCTTCCCGGCAAAGACCATCGACGACGCCATTCCTGCGAGGTAGGCCGAAAACGCGATATGCAGCTGCGCTTCGCTGGCACCCAGATCGCGGGCGATGTGCGGTAATCCCACCAGATACATATCAATACCCGACGGATAAAGCAGAACTAATGCGAAACTACAAAACAGAAAACGCGCCATAAACCCCCCATAAATGCAGGCATGCAGAATAGGGGGTGAAAAGGGTTAAAGCGAGTTGCCATTTGGACAATGGTGATTTCCTGAGAGGAAATCACCATCAATTAGCGGAAACTATTTACCAATACAGAAGCTCGAGAAAATCCTGCCCAACAGATCGTCCGACGTAAACTCCCCGGTGATCTCGCTCAGATTCTGCTGCGCCAGACGCAACTCTTCCGCCAGCAGTTCACCCGCCCACGCACCAATCAGCTGCGCTTTGCCCTGGTCAAGATGGCGTGCCGCCTCTTCCAGCGCCTGCAGGTGACGGCGACGCGCCAGGAAGCCGCCTTCCATGCTGGTATCAAAGCCCATGCTCTGCTTGAGATGGTTACGCAGGGCTTCCACGCCTTCCCCTGTACGTGCCGAAAGGCGAATAAGTGAGTGACCATTCACATCGCTGATGCCCAGCGTTTCGCCGGTCACGTCCGCCTTGTTGCGCACTACGGTGATCGGCAGTTTGGCCGGCAGACGGGCGATAAAGTCCGGCCAGATCTCCGCCGGGTCAACGGCGTCGGTCGTTGTGCCGTCCACCATAAACAGCACGCGGTCGGCCTGCTCAATCTCCTGCCAGGCGCGCTCGATACCGATACGCTCGACTTCATCGCTCGCATCGCGCAGGCCCGCGGTGTCGATAATGTGCAGCGGCATCCCGTCGATATGGATGTGCTCGCGCAGCACGTCGCGGGTGGTCCCGGCTATGTCGGTGACGATCGCCGCTTCACGGCCCGCCAGGGCGTTCAGCAGGCTCGATTTCCCGGCGTTAGGGCGACCAGCAATGACGACCTTCATCCCTTCACGCAGCAGGCTGCCCTGACGCGCTTCGGCGCGGACGGCATCCAGATCGCTCATCACCTGGTTCAGCTGGGCTTCGATTTTGCCGTCAGAGAGGAAGTCGATTTCCTCGTCCGGGAAGTCGATAGCCGCTTCGACATAGATTCGCAGGTGAGTAAGTGCTTCCACAAGGTGATTCACACGTGCGGAAAACGCGCCCTGCAGCGAGTTCAGGGCGGAGCGGGCCGCCTGTTCAGAGCTGGCGTCGATCAGGTCTGCAATCGCCTCGGCCTGCGCCAGGTCGAGCTTGTCGTTCAGGAAGGCACGCTCGGAGAATTCGCCCGGCTTCGCAATGCGCAGGCCCGGCAGGGTCAGGATACGTTTTAACAGCAGGTCGAGGATAACCGGGCCGCCGTGGCCCTGAAGTTCCAGCACGTCTTCGCCGGTAAAGGAGTTCGGGCCGGGGAACCACAGCGCAATGCCCTGGTCCAGCGGCGTGCCGTCGGCATCTTTAAACGGCAGGTAATCAGCGTAGCGCGGCTTTGGCAATTTACCCAGCACCGCTTCAGCCACCTCGCGCGCCTTCAGGCCGGAGATGCGCAGAATGCCTACACCACCGCGTCCCGGTGGGGTTGCCTGGGCGACGATAGTGTCGTTATGGCTCATGGTTGCTCTCGTTCAATACAAATAAAAAAGGCGGTCAATCGACCGCCCTTATTTTAGCGTTATCTTACCGAATCAGGACTTTTTCTTTTCGCGGCTATGCAGGCCACGTTTTTCCAGACCACGGTAAATCAGCTGCTGCTGGATGATGGTCACCAGGTTGCTGACGATATAGTACAGCACCAGACCTGACGGGAACCACAGGAAGAACACGGTGAAGATAACCGGCATAAAGGTCATGATCTTCTGCTGCATCGGGTCGGTCACGGTGGTTGGCGACATCTTCTGGATGAAGAACATCGTCACGCCCATCAGGATCGGCAGGATGTAGTACGGGTCCTGTGCGGACAGGTCATGGATCCACAGAGCGAACGGCGCGTGGCGCAGCTCAACGGAACCCATCAGCATGTAGTACAGCGCAAGGAAGATTGGCATCTGAATCAGCAGCGGGAAGCAACCACCCAGTGGGTTCACTTTCTCTGCCTTATACAGGGCCATCATCTCCTGGCTCTGACGCTGTTTATCATCGCCCAGACGCTCACGCATCGCCTGAATCTTCGGCTGCAGCATGCGCATCTTCGCCATGGAGGTGTACTGCGCTTTGGTCAGCGGGTACATGATGCCACGCACGATGAAGGTGATAACGATGATGGAGAAGCCCCAGTTACCCAGGAAGCTGTGGATGAACTTCAGCAGCTTAAACAGCGGCTGAGAGATGAACCACAACCAACCGTAATCCACGGTCAGATCCAGGTGCGGCGCAACAGCGGCCATTTTGTCCTGAATTTCCGGGCCGACCCACAGGGTGCTTGCCAGCTTACCGGTTTGACCCGGCTGAACCAGAACAGGCTGTGATTTGTAGCCGATGGCTGCAATACCGTTGCCCAGGTTCGCGGTGTAGAAGTTATTCGTACCGTCGTTATTCGGGATCCACGCGGTCGCGAAATACTGCTGCAGCATTGCGACCCAACCGCCTTTGGAGCTGACGTTCAGGTTTTCGTTATCGGCAATGGTGTCGAATTTGTATTTCTCGTACTTCGCATCAGGCGTGGAGTACGCCGCGCCACGGAAGGTATGCAGCGCAAAGTTGCTGCTTCCGGTGTCACGGTGTGACGGCAGATTGATGGACTGCTTCAGCTGACCGAAGGTAGACAGTTCCAGCGGTTTCGCACCGGCGTTCTGTACGCTGTAGCCCACGTTCACCGCATACTCACCGCGTTTCAGGGTGAAGGTTTTGGTGAAGGTGTTGCCTGCCGCGTCGGTGTAGGTCATCGGGATAACGAGTTCGTTCTGGCCATCGGCCAGTACAAAGGTGTCGTTCTCGACGTTATACAGTGGACGCGCACCGTTAGCCGGGTTGTCCGGGCCATCACGACCGGTCAGGCCGCTCTGCGCCTGATACAGGAACTCCGGTGTGGTTTCCAGTAACTGGAACGGTTCGTTAGACTTCAGCTCTTTCGGGTAGGTCAACAGCAGCGCCTGCTCAACATCACCACCACGGGTGTTGATAGTCAGCTCAAGCACATCGGTCTTAACCGTAATCTGTTTCCCCTGGCCACTGGCCGGTACGCCCTGGTCGGCGGCGCTACCCGCTGCGGTGGTCGTGGTCTGCGTGGTCTGCTGCTGGGGTTGAGGATTTTTATCCTGCTCCCATGCCTGCCAGATCATGAAAGACACGAACAACAAAGCGATGATAAGAAGATTGCGTTGCGAATCCATCGTTAGTGTTCTCTGGTATCAAAAGGTCCTGGGGGGACGGGGTCGTCTCCACCGGGGTGTAAAGGGTGGCATTTTAATACGCGTTTCACCGTCAACCAACTGCCTTTTATCACTCCAAACCTGCGCAATGCCTCAATTCCGTAGCTTGAGCATGTTGGTGTGAAACGGCAGTGCGGCCCGAGTAGCGGACTAATCAGGCGTTGATAGACCCGAATGAGGGCTATCAGGACCCGTGAGCCAGGCGACAGTGGCGGCGCCATAATTTTTCCAACGCTTCCGAGAGAGCACGGTTATCGAGGTCGGCAACCCCCTTTTTAGCCACCACCACGAAATCCATAGAAGGCAGTTCGTGCTGACGTAAACGGAAGCTTTCACGCGTCAGACGTTTAATCCGGTTGCGTTCATGCGCACGCTTAACGTTTTTCTTAGCGACTGTGAGACCGATGCGGGGATGCCCCAGCGAATTTTGGCGGCCGAGGATGGTGATTTGCGGCGTGCCAGCCCGTTGTGGCTGCTGGAAGACGAAAGTGAAATGAGTGGGAGTTAACAAACGTAACTCCCTGGGAAATGCTAGCTTAACCACTCAGGGGTTAGCTTTATTACTTGGAAACGGTCAGACGAGCGCGGCCTTTAGCACGACGACGTGCCAGAACCTGACGACCATTTTTAGTAGCCATACGAGCACGGAAGCCGTGAGAACGGTTGCGCTTCAGTACAGACGGTTGAAAAGTGCGTTTCATGGCGATTTCTACCTAAACTTGAAAAAATTCATGACTTTTGCGGATGCCCGACCGAGTTTCGAATGACGGACGCCGAAGCCGTGGGTGATTAAAGAGGCCGGATTGTAATAATTGTACACTCCGGAGTCAATTCTCTTTCCTTATTTCCCGCGTATTTCCGCACGATTTCGCGTGGAAAATGAGCAACGGACGACGCAGGAAGATGAGCATCACGCGCCGGGTCGAGGATTATACGGCCTCGCCAACAAAGCGCAAGGATCGTCCCGGATCTTCGTTAGATCATTTAAGCAATAAATTGTCGCTGCTCATTAAATTTTCCAATATGCGGGCTAAATCGCGGGGCACTCGCGCCAGGATCGTTTACACTTACCCGGTTTCGGATCTTCCTGTGGATAAATCGGGAAGAATCTGTGAGAAACAGAAGATCTCTGGCTCAGTTTACGCTATGATCCGCGGTCCCGATCGGGATCCCAGGATCCTGGTCAGGATAAATTGCAGATAGCAATTCGCACGTCCCCCTTTACACAGGGTCATGTCGATGTGCGCCAACAATCATGAATATTCAATAGTTTTCTTTTATTGTTCGAGTGGAGTCCGCCGTGTCACTTTCGCTTTGGCAGCAGTGTCTTGCCCGATTGCAGGATGAGTTACCAGCCACAGAATTCAGTATGTGGATCCGCCCGTTGCAGGCGGAGCTGAGCGATAACACGCTGGCTTTGTATGCGCCAAACCGTTTTGTGCTCGATTGGGTAAGAGACAAGTACCTCAATAACATCAATGGCCTGCTGAACGATTTTTGCGGGTCAGATGTCCCACAGCTGCGTTTTGAAGTGGGCACAAAGCCGGTCACCCAAACCGTTCGTGAAACCGTAAATGTAGCCGCGCCCGCTCAGGCTGTTCCGGCTCCGGCGCCTCGCGTTGCACCTGCTCGTCAGGGCTGGGATAACGTCCCTGCCCCCGCAGAGCCAACCTACCGCTCTAACGTTAACGTGAAACACACGTTCGATAACTTCGTTGAAGGTAAGTCGAACCAGCTGGCGCGCGCGGCAGCCCGTCAGGTTGCCGATAACCCCGGCGGTGCTTACAACCCGCTGTTCCTGTATGGCGGCACGGGTCTCGGTAAAACCCACCTGCTGCATGCGGTAGGTAACGGCATTATGGCGCGCAAGCCCAACGCGAAAGTGGTGTATATGCACTCCGAGCGCTTCGTTCAGGACATGGTAAAAGCCCTGCAAAACAATGCGATCGAAGAGTTTAAACGCTACTACCGTTCCGTTGACGCGCTGCTGATCGATGACATCCAGTTCTTTGCCAATAAAGAACGATCGCAGGAAGAATTTTTCCACACCTTCAACGCCCTGCTGGAAGGTAATCAGCAGATCATTTTGACCTCGGATCGTTATCCTAAAGAGATCAACGGCGTTGAAGATCGTCTGAAATCCCGCTTCGGCTGGGGCCTCACCGTGGCGATCGAGCCACCTGAGCTGGAAACCCGCGTCGCGATCCTGATGAAGAAAGCCGATGAGAACGACATCCGCCTGCCGGGTGAAGTGGCGTTCTTCATCGCCAAGCGCCTGCGCTCCAACGTGCGTGAGCTGGAAGGGGCGCTGAACCGCGTTATCGCCAATGCCAACTTCACCGGTCGTGCGATCACCATCGATTTTGTGCGTGAAGCACTGCGCGATTTGTTGGCATTGCAGGAAAAACTGGTCACCATCGACAATATTCAAAAGACGGTGGCTGAGTACTACAAGATCAAAGTGGCAGATTTACTGTCTAAACGTCGTTCCCGCTCGGTGGCGCGTCCGCGTCAGATGGCGATGGCGCTGGCAAAGGAGTTAACCAACCACAGTCTGCCGGAAATCGGCGATGCGTTTGGTGGCCGTGACCATACGACCGTGCTGCACGCCTGTCGCAAGATTGAGCAGTTACGCGAAGAAAGCCACGACATAAAAGAAGATTTTTCCAATCTAATCAGAACATTATCATCGTGACGCTATGAAATTTACCGTTGAACGTGAACATTTATTAAAACCGCTGCAACAGGTGAGTGGCCCATTAGGCGGCCGCCCAACGCTGCCTATTCTCGGAAACCTGCTGCTTCAGGTCGCGGACGGTACGCTGTCGCTGACCGGTACAGATCTGGAAATGGAAATGATCGCGCGCGTTACGTTGACGCAGCCGCACGACGCGGGCGCGACCACGGTTCCGGCACGTAAATTCTTTGATATTTGCCGCGGGTTGCCGGAAGGCGCTGAAATCGCCGTGCAGCTGGAGGGCGACCGCATGCTGGTGCGCTCTGGCCGCAGCCGTTTCTCGCTCTCCACGCTGCCCGCTGCGGACTTCCCGAACCTGGACGACTGGCAGAGTGAAGTTGAATTCACTCTTCCGCAGGCGACGATGAAGCGTCTGATTGAAGCCACGCAGTTCTCCATGGCGCATCAGGACGTTCGTTACTACTTAAACGGCATGCTGTTCGAAACCGAAGGTGAAGAGCTGCGTACCGTCGCCACCGACGGTCACCGTCTGGCGGTCTGTTCCATGCCGATTGGCGACTCGCTGCCGAACCATTCGGTGATCGTGCCGCGTAAAGGCGTGATTGAACTGATGCGTATGCTCGACGGCGGTGACACGCCGCTGCGGGTGCAGATTGGCAGCAATAACATCCGTGCCCACGTGGGCGATTTTGTCTTCACTTCGAAGCTGGTTGATGGCCGTTTCCCGGATTATCGCCGCGTATTGCCGAAGAACCCGGACAAAACCCTGGAAGCGGGCTGCGATAGCCTCAAGCAGGCGTTTGCCCGCGCGGCCATTCTCTCGAACGAGAAATTCCGCGGCGTGCGCCTGTACGTGAGTGAAAACCAGATCAAAATCACCGCCAACAACCCGGAGCAGGAAGAGGCAGAAGAGATTCTGGACGTCACCTACGCCGGGGCTGAGATGGAAATCGGCTTCAACGTCAGCTACGTGCTGGATGTGCTCAATGCACTGAAATGCGAGAATGTGCGCATTCTGCTGACCGACTCCGTTTCGAGCGTACAGATTGAAGATGCGGCCAGCCAAAGCGCGGCTTATGTTGTCATGCCAATGAGACTGTAATGTCGCTCACCCGTCTGTTGATCCGCGACTTTCGCAATATTGAAAGCGCGGATCTCGCTTTATCCCCCGGCTTTAACTTCCTGGTTGGCGCGAACGGCAGCGGCAAAACCAGCGTGCTGGAAGCCATCTATACGCTCGGCCATGGCCGGGCGTTTCGCAGTTTGCAGATTGGTCGCGTCATTCGCCACGAGCAAGAATCCTTTGTTCTGCACGGGCGTTTGCAGGGCGCAGAGCGGGAAACCGCCATCGGCCTGACCAAAGACAAGCAGGGCGATAGCAAGGTGCGCATCGACGGCACTGACGGCCATAAGGTGGCGGAGCTGGCGCTGCTGATGCCAATGCAGCTGATTACGCCCGAGGGGTTTACTTTACTCAACGGCGGCCCCAAATACAGAAGAGCGTTCCTCGACTGGGGATGCTTTCACAATGAAGCCGGTTTCTTTAACGCCTGGAGCAACCTGAAGCGTCTGCTTAAACAGCGTAACGCCGCGTTGCGCCAGGTCACGCGCTACGCCCAGCTGCGTCCGTGGGACATGGAACTCATCCCTCTTGCGGAACAGATCAGCCGCTGGCGTGCCGAATACAGCGCGGGTATCGCCGAAGATATGGCCGACACCTGCAAACAGTTTTTACCCGAGTTCTCTCTCACCTTCTCCTTCCAGCGTGGCTGGGAGAAAGAGACGGATTATGCCGAGGTGTTAGAGAGAAGCTTCGAGCGCGATCGGATGTTGACCTACACCGCGCACGGCCCGCACAAGGCGGATTTCCGCATTCGTGCCGACGGTGCGCCGGTGGAAGACACGCTGTCGCGCGGGCAGCTCAAGCTCCTGATGTGCGCGCTACGCCTGGCGCAGGGGGAGTTCCTCACCCGCGAGAGCGGACGACGCTGCCTGTATCTGATAGATGATTTTGCCTCGGAACTTGACGACGCGCGGCGCGGGCTGCTTGCCAGCCGCTTAAAAGCCACGCAGTCGCAGGTTTTCGTCAGCGCCATTAGCGCTGAACACGTTATGGACATGTCGGACGAAAATTCGAAGATGTTTACCGTGGAAAAGGGTAAAATAACGGATTAACCCAAGTTGAAATGAGCGAGAAACGTTGATGTCGAATTCTTATGACTCCTCCAGTATCAAAGTCCTGAAAGGGCTGGATGCGGTGCGTAAGCGCCCGGGTATGTATATCGGCGACACGGATGACGGCACCGGTCTGCACCACATGGTATTCGAGGTGGTAGATAACGCTATCGACGAAGCGCTCGCGGGTCACTGTAAAGACATCGTGGTCACCATCCATGCGGACAACTCCGTCTCCGTTACCGATGACGGCCGTGGCATCCCGACCGGTATTCACCCGGAAGAGGGCGTATCGGCTGCGGAAGTGATCATGACCGTACTGCACGCAGGCGGTAAGTTCGATGATAACTCCTATAAGGTTTCCGGCGGCCTGCACGGCGTAGGCGTTTCCGTAGTAAACGCCCTGTCGCAAAAGCTGGAGCTGGTTATTCAGCGCGAAGGCAAAATTCACCGTCAGATCTATCAGCACGGTGTGCCTGAAGCCCCGCTGGCCGTTACCGGTGATACCGATAAAACCGGTACCATGGTGCGTTTCTGGCCGAGTCTTGAAACCTTCACCAACGTCACTGAATTCGAGTACGACATCCTGGCGAAGCGCCTGCGTGAACTGTCGTTCCTGAACTCCGGCGTCTCTATTCGCCTGCGCGACAAGCGTGACAACAAAGAAGACCACTTCCACTACGAAGGCGGTATCAAGGCGTTTGTTGAGTATCTGAACAAGAACAAAACGCCAATTCACCCGAATATCTTCTATTTCTCCACCGAAAAAGACGGTATTGGCGTGGAAGTGGCGCTGCAGTGGAACGACGGTTTCCAGGAAAACATCTACTGCTTTACCAACAACATTCCGCAGCGCGACGGCGGTACTCACCTAGCGGGCTTCCGCGCGGCGATGACCCGTACCCTGAACGCCTACATGGACAAAGAAGGCTACAGCAAAAAAGCGAAAGTCAGCGCCACCGGTGACGACGCCCGTGAAGGCCTGATTGCCGTGGTTTCCGTGAAGGTGCCGGATCCGAAGTTCTCCTCACAGACCAAAGACAAGCTGGTTTCTTCTGAGGTGAAATCGGCGGTTGAGCAGCAGATGAACGAACTGCTGAGCGAATACCTGCTGGAAAACCCGAACGATGCGAAAATCGTGGTGGGCAAAATTATCGATGCGGCACGTGCTCGTGAAGCAGCGCGTAAAGCCCGTGAAATGACCCGTCGTAAAGGCGCGCTGGACCTGGCAGGCCTGCCGGGCAAGCTGGCTGACTGTCAGGAACGCGACCCGGCACTGTCTGAACTGTACCTCGTGGAAGGGGACTCCGCGGGCGGTTCTGCGAAGCAGGGCCGTAACCGCAAGAACCAGGCGATCCTGCCGCTGAAGGGTAAAATCCTCAACGTTGAGAAAGCGCGCTTCGACAAGATGCTCTCTTCTCAGGAAGTGGCGACGCTCATCACCGCGCTCGGCTGCGGCATTGGCCGCGACGAGTACAACCCGGACAAGCTGCGCTATCACAGCATCATCATCATGACCGATGCGGACGTCGACGGCTCGCACATCCGTACGCTGCTGTTGACCTTCTTCTATCGTCAGATGCCTGAAATCGTTGAGCGTGGCCACGTCTACATTGCGCAGCCGCCGCTGTACAAGGTGAAGAAAGGCAAGCAGGAACAGTACATTAAAGATGACGATGCGATGGATCAGTACCAAATCGCGATCGCCCTTGATGGCGCGACCCTGCACGCGAATTCCAGCGCGCCGGCACTGGCAGGCGAGCCGCTGGAGCGTCTGGTCTCCGAGTTCAACGCCACGCAGAAAATGATTGGCCGTATGGAACGCCGCTATCCAAAAGCGCTGCTGAAGGAGCTGGTCTATCAGCCAACCCTGACCGAAGCCGATCTGAACAACGAGCAGGCCGTGACCCGCTGGGTGAATACCCTGGTGAGCGAGCTGAACGAGAAAGAGCAGCACGGCAGCCAGTGGAAGTTCGACGTTCAACAGAATGCGGCACAGCAGTTTGAGCCGATTGTTCGCGTGCGTACTCACGGCGTCGACACCGACTACCCGCTGGAGCACGAATTCGTGACCGGCCCGGAATACCGCCGTATCTGCACCCTCGGCGAGAAGCTGCGCGGCCTGATCGAAGACGATGCCTTCATCGAACGTGGCGAGCGTCGTCAGCCGGTAGCAAGCTTCGAGCAGGCGCTGGACTGGCTGGTGAAAGAATCCCGTCGCGGTCTGTCTATCCAGCGTTATAAAGGTCTGGGCGAAATGAACCCGGATCAGCTGTGGGAAACCACCATGGATCCGGAAAGCCGTCGCATGCTGCGCGTCACCGTTAAAGACGCGATTGCTGCGGATCAGCTGTTCACCACCCTGATGGGCGATGCGGTAGAACCACGTCGTGCGTTCATTGAAGAGAACGCGCTGAAAGCGGCGAATATCGATATTTAACAGTCGCTATCCCGCATGAAAACTGGCCGCGCTTTTAGCGCGGCTTTTTTATGGGCGCAGGAATGTCCAGCGACATCACCGCCGGTAAACGGCTCGCCAGCGCATCTATGGCCATTCTTACCCTCAGGGGCAGGTACGGCGTCTGTTGCCAGACGGCATGGACGTCAAAATGGACATCCGGCGCCTGCTTAAAGAGCGGGACGAGCTTTCCCTGATGAATTTCTTTGATGGCCATCCAGCAGGGGAGCCAGGCAATGCCGTGCCCGGTCACCGCCGCGTCGCAGATGGCCTGCAAATCATCCATATTGAGTGATGACCGCGGCGTAAACGTGCGCGGCGTTCCGTCGCTGTCCATAAGCTGCCAGGATAGCACGCGGCCTGCGCGCAGATAGTTAATGGCGGCGTGCAGGGATAAATCATCCACAGCGTCTGGATGACCTCTTTTTTGCAGATAGTCGGGCGAGGCGCACAGGACCATGCGGTGTTCTCCCAGCTTTCTGGCCACCAGCACGCTGCTGTCCTGCAGCGTGCCGTTACGTACCGCCATATCGAAGCCTTCCTCGACCAGATCCACCACGCGGTCGCTGAACGACATTTCAAGCTCAAGCCCAGGGTGTTCCTGTGCCAGTTCAATCAGCAGCGGCGCGACGCACTGGCGTCCAAACAGCACCGGCATGGCAACACGAAGCCGACCGTTGATCTGATGTTTCCCCGTTTCCAGCAGGGATTCCGCGCTCCTGATCTCCTCCAGCGCGCGCAGGCAGCGCTCGTAGAATAGGGCGCCGTTATCGGTGAGCCGCTGGCTGCGGGTGGTGCGCTGAAACAGCCGCACTCCCAGACGTTCCTCAAGTCGAGCAATGCTTTTACCCACCGCAGAGCGCGACAGGTGCAGGCGAACTGCGGCCTGCGCAAAGCTTCCTGCCTCCACGGCAGCGACAAAAACAGGAATATCTTTCAGCGTATCGGTCACGGTTTGTATCCATTCATGCGTCAATGAAGAGAAAACTTATCGCCACTGGTGACGAGGAGTCAACGGTAGACTGTCATTACTGAAGCTTATCTGATGGCAGGAGAAAAAAATGACAGAGACAATGCAGCGCTGGTCAATGAACGCCCTCGGGCGCGAGAATCTCAAACTCATTCACGAATCGGTTCCACAGCCAGGCCCGGGTGAGGTTCGCGTACGGGTAAATGCCGTTGCGCTCAACTATCGCGATAAAATGGTTATCGAAGGCACGATGCCGATTCCGCTTTCCTTCCCGTTCACCCCGGCGTCTGACATGGCGGGTGTGGTGGACAGCGTAGGTGAAGGTGTCGCGCGTTTCAAACCTGGCGCTCGCGTCATTTCAACCTTCTTCCCGGAGTGGATTGAAGGCAAGCCGCAGGCAGACGCGCGTGATTTGCCCTACAAAACGTCCGGTGGATACTTCCAGGGCATGCTGGCTGAATATGTGATTGTGAGTGAAAACGCGCTGGTGGCCTTTCCGGAAACTCTGAATGACGCAGAGGCCAGCACGTTACCCTGCGCAGGGCTTACCGCCTGGTTCGCGCTGGTGGAGCGGGGTCAGCTACGCGCCGGGCAATCGGTGCTGGTACAGGGGACGGGCGGTGTGGCGATTTTCGCCCTGCAAATTGCAAAAGCGCACGGCGCAGAGGTTATTGTCACGTCCGGGAGCGATGAAAAGCTGGCGCTCGCCAAAAAACTGGGTGCCAGCCAGGGCGTTAACCGCCTGAAAAGTGACTGGGCTGAAGAAGCATTGGCGCTGACTCAGGATCGCGGCATCGACCATATTATCGAAACCGTAGGAGGGGAAAACCTGAAGCATTCCCTGCGTGCCGTTGCCGTTCACGGGCGTATCTCCGTCATTGGCGTGCTGGCCGGGACTGACATTTCGCTGCCTGCTGGCGAGCTGCTGCTGAAATCCCCCGTCATCCAGGGGATTGGCGTGGGGCACCGCCGGGCGCTGGAGGATTTGGTCCGCGCTGTTGACGTCACGGGACTGAAGCCGGTGATTGAGCATCGCTACCGTTTTAACGAGCTTGAACAGGCCCTTGAACATCTGGATCGCGGCGCATTCGGTAAAATCGTTCTCACCCGCGAGTAAGTCGTCGTTCCCCGGGTTAAGCGTAAAAGGGGTGTTTCTGTTGCGCAATGTAGCTCTATTTTTGTGTGCTTAATCGCGTTAGCATGAGGCAGCACTCATTTATCCCGGGGAACTCATGGCTATCAAACTCATTGCAATCGATATGGACGGCACGCTGCTGCTGCCAGACCACACTATCTCTCCTGCCGTTAAAAACGCGATCGCCGCCGCACGAGCGAAGGGCGTGAATGTGGTTCTGACCACGGGGCGTCCGTATGCGGGCGTACACAGCTACCTGAAAGAGCTGCACATGAATCAGCCGGGCGATTACTGCATCACCTATAACGGCGCGCTGGTGCAGAATGCCACAGACGGCAGCACGGTTGCGCAAACTGCGCTGAGCTATGATGACTACCTGTTCCTCGAAAAACTGTCCCGTGAAGTGGGCTCCCACTTCCACGCGCTCGATCGCAATACGCTCTACACCGCCAACCGCGATATCAGCTACTACACGGTGCATGAATCCTACGTTGCGACCATTCCGCTGGTGTTCTGTGAAGCCGAGAAAATGGATCCGGCGACGCAGTTCCTGAAGGTGATGATGATCGACGAGCCGGAGATCCTGGATAAAGCCATCGCGCGCATTCCGGCGGAGGTAAAAGAGAAGTACACCGTGCTGAAAAGTGCGCCGTACTTCCTCGAAATCCTCGATAAACGCGTCAATAAGGGCACCGGCGTGAAATCGCTTGCTGATGCGTTAGGGATTAAGCAGGAAGAAATCATGGCGCTCGGCGACCAGGAAAACGACATCGCGATGATTGAATTCGCGGGCGTTGGCGTGGCAATGGATAACGCCATTCCGTCGGTGAAAGAGGTGGCTAATTTCGTCACCAAATCCAACCTCGAAGACGGCGTTGCCTACGCGATCGAGAAGTTTGTGCTGCAGTAACGCTTATTTTTAATCATCAGCCCCGGTTATCAACCGGGGCTTTTTTTTGCCCTGTATTTATCGAATTGTTCTTTTTGTGATCTTGATTGTAGTACAACATTAACTGATTGTACTACATTGTCACCACGGAAAAGACGAATGGCCTCACGTTTGTACTGCAAAAGTGAGGCGAAATTCAGCGGTCGCGGTAAAGTAGTGATGGACATACAGAGCACAAGGACTCTCCATGACTCTCAATAAAACCGATCGCATCGTTATTACGCTGGGCACCCAGATTGTGGGCGGTAAATACGTTCCCGGTTCGCCGCTCCCCGCAGAGGCTGAACTGTGCGAGGAGTTTGAAACCTCGCGCAACATCATCCGGGAAGTGTTCCGCTCGCTGATGGCGAAGCGGCTGATTGAAATGAAGCGCTATCGCGGCGCGTTTGTTGCTCCGCGCAACCAGTGGAACTACCTCGATACCGACGTGCTGCAGTGGGTGCTGGAAAACGACTACGACCCGCGGCTTATCGGCGCGATGAGTGAAGTTCGAAACCTGGTGGAGCCAGCAATTGCGCGCTGGGCGGCGGAACGCGCGACCTCCGGTGATTTGGCCCAGATTGAATCGGCTTTAAACGACATGATCGCCAATAACCAGAACCGGGAGGCGTTCAACGAGGCGGACATTCGCTACCACGAAGCGGTGCTGCAGTCGGTGCATAACCCGGTATTACAGCAGCTTAGCGTGGCGATCAGCTCGCTACAGCGAGCGGTATTTGAACGTACCTGGATGGGTGATGAGGCCAATATGCCAAAAACGCTCCAGGAACATAAAGCGCTGTTCGATGCGATACGGCATCAGGACGGCGATGCGGCAGAGCAGGCGGCGCTTACCATGATTGCCAGCTCGACACGAAGGCTGAAGGAAATCACATGACATCTCGCTACATCGCAATTGACTGGGGATCGACCAATCTGCGCGCCTGGCTCTATCAGGGCGAGCAGTGCCTGGAGAGCAGGCAATCAGAAGCAGGCGTGACGCGCCTGAACGGTAAATCCCCCGAGGCGGTGTTAGCAGAGGTCACACAAAACTGGCGCGACAGCGCCATGCCGGTGGTAATGGCGGGAATGGTGGGCAGTAACGTAGGCTGGAAAATTGCACCTTATCTGCCGGTTCCCGTCCATTTCTCCGCTATTGGCGAGCAGTTAACGTCTGTTGGCGACAATATCTGGATTATTCCCGGTTTGAGCGTCTCTCGCGACGATAACCACAACGTGATGCGCGGCGAAGAGACACAGCTGCTTGGCGCGCGCGCTCTCTCTCCTTCTTCTGTCTACGTCATGCCCGGCACGCACTGTAAGTGGGTCCAGGCTGACGCTGAGCAAATCCACGATTTTCGCACCGTAATGACCGGCGAGCTGCACCATTTGCTGCTCAACCATTCGCTGGTCGGGGCCGGTTTACCTGAGCAGGAATCCTCGTCAGAGGCGTTTGCCGCCGGGCTTGAACGTGGGATCGCCTCCCCTGATGTGTTGCCGCAGCTTTTTGAGGTTCGCGCCTCGCACGTGCTGGGACTTCTCCCGCGCGAGCAGGTCAGCGAGTTTCTCTCCGGCCTGCTGATTGGCGCAGAGGTCGCCAGCATGCGTGAGTTCATCGCGCACGAACAGGCCATTACGATTGTCGCAGGCGCATCGCTAACGTCGCGCTACGAACAGGCATTTCGCGCCGTTGGGCGTGATGTTTCGACGGTATCTGGCGACACGGCATTTCAGGCAGGAATAAGGAGCATCGCTCATGCAGTGGCAAACTGATCTTCCCCTTATCGCGATTTTGCGCGGCATCACGCCCAATGAGGCGTTAGACCACGTCGGCGCGGTTATCGACGCCGGATTCGACGCGGTAGAAATCCCGCTCAACTCGCCCGACTGGGAAAAAAGCATTCCGACCGTGGTGGAGGTTTACGGCGATAAGGCGCTGATTGGCGCAGGCACCGTGTTACAGCCTGAGCAGGTCGATCGGCTGGCAAAGATGGGCTGCAGGCTTATCGTCACGCCCAATATTCAGCCTGAGGTGATCCGCCGCGCGGTGGGTTACGGCATGACGGTCTGCCCGGGCTGCGCCACCGCCACGGAAGCCTTTACTGCCCTTGATGCGGGCGCGCAGTCGCTCAAAATTTTCCCGTCATCGGCTTTTGGACCGGACTACATCAAGGCGTTGAAAGCGGTATTGCCCGCCAGCGTGCCGGTCTTTGCCGTGGGCGGCGTAACGCCAGAAAACCTGGGCCAGTGGATGAGCGCTGGCTGTGTGGGCGCAGGGTTGGGTAGCGATCTTTATCGTGCCGGACAGTCCGTGGAACGTACCGCACAGCAGGCGGCAGCATTTGTGAAAGCGTATCGAGAGGCAGTGAAATGAAAATAACCAAACTCACCACGTACCGTTTACCCCCCCGCTGGATGTTCCTGAAAATCGAAACCGATGAAGGGGTTGTAGGCTGGGGCGAACCGGTGATTGAAGGGCGCGCGCGCACCGTTGAAGCGGCAGTACACGAGCTGGGCGAATACCTGATTGGTCAGGATCCGGCGCGCATTAACGACCTGTGGCAGGTGATGTACCGCGCGGGCTTCTACCGCGGTGGTCCGATCCTGATGAGCGCCATCGCCGGTATAGACCAGGCGCTGTGGGATATCAAAGGTAAAGTGCTTAACGCACCGGTCTGGCAGCTTATGGGCGGCCTGGTGCGCGACAAAATCAAAGCCTACAGCTGGGTAGGCGGCGACCGTCCTGCGGAAGTGATCGACGGCATCACGCAGTTGCGCAATATCGGCTTTGACACCTTCAAGCTCAACGGCTGCGAAGAGATGGGTGTTATCGACAATTCGCGTGCGGTAGACCGGGCGGTCAATACCGTGGCGCAAATTCGTGAAGCCTTCGGCAACGAGATTGAGTTTGGCCTGGATTTCCACGGCCGCGTCAGCGCTCCGATGGCCAAAGTGCTGATTAAAGAGCTGGAGCCGTATCGCCCGCTGTTTATCGAAGAGCCGGTGCTGGCCGAGCAGGCGGAGTACTATCCGAAGCTGGCTGAACAGACCCACATTCCTATCGCGGCGGGTGAACGTATGTTCTCGCGCTTCGAGTTTAAACGCGTACTTGAAGCGGGCGGCATAGCGATCCTACAGCCGGACCTTTCTCATGCGGGCGGCATCACCGAATGCTACAAAATTGCCGGGATGGCAGAAGCTTACGATGTGGCGCTGGCGCCGCACTGCCCGCTCGGCCCAATCGCGCTGGCGGCCTGCCTGCACGTCGACTTCGTCTCCCGCAATGCGGTGTTCCAGGAACAGAGCATGGGGATTCACTATAACAAGGGCGCGGAACTGCTCGATTTTGTGAAAAATAAAGAAGACTTCTGCATGGAAGGCGGTTTCTTTAAACCGCTTACGAAGCCGGGCCTTGGCGTGGAAATTGACGAAGCTAAAGTCATTGAGCTGAGTAAGAATGCGCCGGACTGGCGAAACCCGCTGTGGCGTCATGAGGACGGCAGCGTAGCGGAATGGTAATCGCCATCCCGTAGACCCGGTAAGCCTCTGGGCAAAAATCATACATACAAAAATATAACCCTCTGTAAATTACAGGGCATGGTGAGCGGCTTCGCTATGCCCAAAATCTGGAGACAGATTGCGATGGATATTCCAGTTACCGCTACAAAAATCGGGCGTCGCCGCTACCTGACGCTGATGATGATCTTTATTACCGTGGTCATTTGCTATGTCGACCGCGCCAACCTTGCCGTGGCATCGGCCCATATTCAGGAAGAGTTTGGCATCACCAAAGCGGAAATGGGCTACGTCTTCTCGGCGTTTGCCTGGTTGTATACCTTATGCCAGATCCCCGGCGGCTGGTTTCTTGACCGCGTGGGTTCACGTCTGACCTACTTTATCGCCATATTAGGCTGGTCCGTGGCGACCCTATTCCAGGGCTTCGCCACCGGGCTGATTTCGCTGATTGGCCTGCGTGCCATCACCGGGGTTTTCGAAGCGCCCGCGTTTCCGACCAACAACCGTATGGTGACCAGCTGGTTCCCGGAACACGAGCGCGCGTCCGCCGTTGGTTTTTACACCTCTGGCCAGTTTGTCGGACTGGCGTTCCTGACGCCGCTGCTGATCTGGATCCAGGAGCTGCTGAGCTGGCACTGGGTGTTCATCGTCACCGGCGGGATTGGCATTATCTGGTCGCTAATCTGGTTCAAGGTCTACCAGCCGCCGCGTCTGACCAAAAGTATCACCAGGGCCGAGCTGGACTACATCCGCGACGGTGGCGGTCTGGTGGATGGTGATGCGCCGGTGAAAAAAGAGGCGCGCCAGCCGCTGACCAAAGCGGACTGGAAGCTGGTCTTCCACCGTAAGCTGGTGGGCGTTTATCTGGGTCAGTTCGCGGTTACTTCTACGCTGTGGTTCTTCCTCACCTGGTTCCCGAACTACCTGACCCAGGAAAAGGGGATCGCGGCGCTAAAGGCGGGCTTTATGACCACCGTGCCGTTCCTCGCCGCATTTTTCGGCGTGCTGCTCTCCGGCTGGCTGGCCGATAAGCTGGTGAAAAAAGGATACTCGCTGGGCGTGGCGCGTAAAACGCCGATTATCTGCGGCTTGCTGATCTCAACCTGCATCATGGGTGCCAACTACACCAACGATCCGGTGTGGATTATGGCCCTGATGGCGGTGGCGTTCTTTGGTAACGGTTTCGCCTCTATCACCTGGTCGCTGGTGTCGTCCCTTGCGCCGATGCGGCTGATTGGCCTGACCGGCGGTGTGTTCAACTTTGTCGGCGGACTGGGCGGGATCACCGTACCGCTGGTCATCGGCTACCTGGCGCAGGACTACGGCTTCGGCCCGGCGCTGGTCTACATCTCTGCCGTGGCGCTGATCGGGGCACTCTCCTACATCCTGCTGGTGGGCGATGTGAAACGAGTAGGCTAATCCCTGCGGATGTTTTACCCTGATGCACTCACCGTGCATCAGGGTATCCTCATGAAACAAATCACCTTCACCTCCCGCAACCACCAGCTGACCAACATCAATACCTGGACGCCGGACAGCCAGTGGCTGGTCTACGACGTGCGCCCGTCAGGCGCGTCATTTACCGGCGAAACCGTTGAGCAGGTCAACGTCGTTACGGGCGAGGTGGAGGTGGTTTATCGCGCTACTGACGGCGCGCATGTCGGCGTGGTGACCGTTCATCCGGCACAGGACACATACGTCTTTATCCACGGTCCGAAAAACCCGGATGCTGACTGGCACTACGATTTTCATCATCGTCAGGGTGTGATTGTGCATCACGGTCAGGTGAGCAACCTGGACGCGATGGATATCACCGCGCCTTATACCGCAGGCGCGCTGCGCGGCGGCAGCCACGTGCACGTCTTTAGCCCGAACGGGCAGTTCGTCAGCTTTACCTATAACGACCATGTTTTACATGAGCGCGATCCGAAGCTCGATTTACGCAACGTCGGCGTGGCGGCACCGTTTGGCCCGGTGAACCCGCAGGGGAATCATCCACGTGAATATTCAGGCACGTTCTGGAGCGTGCTGGTCAGCCGCACAACACCCAACCCGCAGCCGGGCAGCGATGAAATTAACCGCGCCTACGAAGAGGGCTGGGTGGGCAACAACAGGCTGGCATTTATCGGCGACACCCTCTCCGCGCAGGGCGAAAAAGTGCCTGAACTGTTTATTGTTAACCTGCCAGAAGACGAGCAGGGCTGGAAACGAGCGGGCGATGCGCCGCTGCAGGGCACCCCAGACACCCTGCCAGCGCCGCCTGCCGGGGTGAAGCAGCGTCGTCTGACCTTTACCCACCAGAGGGCCTACCCGGGTCTGGTGAACGTGCCGCGTCACTGGGTGCGCAGTAACCCCCAGGGGACGCAAATCGCGTTTCTGATGCGGGATGATAACGGCATTGTGCAGCTGTGGCTGATCTCTCCTGAGGGCGGCGAACCGCGCCAGTTGACGCGCACCGGGAGCGGTATTCAGTCTGCGTTTAACTGGCACCCTTCCGGGAACATGCTGGGATTTGTGCTTGAAAACCGAATCGCCTGCTGTGACGCGAAGACTGGAGAAGTGACGTTTTTGACGTCCGATCACGGCAATCCGCCGTCTGCTGATGCGGTCGTGTTTTCCCCGGACGGGCGCTTTATTGCGTGGATGCAAGAGACGGGCGGTTTCCGTCAGCTTTGGGTAACGGAAACCGCGAAGGACTAGCGCGGCGGCATCTCGGCGGGCGGGATAACGGCGTTTGTCGCCAGATTTTCCTGCTCGCTTTTCTCTACCCGTGAGCGCACGGAATCGTCCTTACGGAATACATCCCACGGCAGCAGAAGCGTATCCGCCACTGCTGTAAAGGGCATATCCAGGATAACCAGGGATTTGGTGCCCCAGTTCGTATCGTCATCGGAGATCATCGCCGCGCTGGCGCGCGTCCCCGGATATGTTCCTTCTTTACCGCCGGTGTGAGACATCACGCTCGAACACCCGCAAAGTAAAACCACCCCGCTGAACGTCGTCAGCTTTATCAGAACATTTTTCATCATCACTCAGTCATCGTTAATGGCACTGCATAGACCTGCAACTCAGGGTTATAGCGAGCCTTATCCGAAATGAATAGCCCGATAACCCCGCACTGTGGCAGCCATCGCAATTTAACCCTTTGTGCTGTTGTCCCAGAGTCTATGCGACAACCAGCAAAGTGCAAAAAAATCTCGCCTAAATAGTCTTGAAAAGCCCGATTCCAGACCCATTTTAAGAATGTGACCCGATAACGAACACGCCTGATGGGTGCTCGGGGGCGCAAAGGCCTGTCCATGGTGGAAGGCTACAATTTCTCGCTGATTTCAGGAGTATTATCTATGCGTAACTTCGATCTTTCTCCGCTATACCGTTCTGCAATTGGTTTTGACCGCCTGTTTAACCATTTAGAAAATAACCAAAGCCAGAGCAACGGCTACCCTCCATACAATGTTGAGCTGGTTGACGAAAACCACTACCGCATCGCCATTGCCGTCGCCGGTTTTGCAGAAAACGAGCTGGAAATCACCGCGCAGGACAACCTGCTGGTGGTGAAAGGTTCTCATACGGCCGAGCAGAAAGAACGTACCTACCTTTACCAGGGCATCGCCGAGCGCAACTTTGAACGCAAGTTCCAGTTAGCCGAGAACATTCACGTTAAAGGCGCGAACCTGGTTAACGGCCTGCTGTTTATCGAACTGGAACGCGTGATTCCGGAAGAGAAAAAACCGCGCCGTATCGAAATTAACTAATTACGCGGGTCGCGCGCGAGCGGCCCACCCGGACTTGCTTGCCGTAACGGGAGCATATGCGAATCCATCAGGATTTGCAGGAACAACTGTGCACAAAATTAAACTGTGCCGAACTCGCTTCTCAGAAGGAGATTTAGTATGCGTAACTACGATTTATCCCCCCTGCTGCGTCAGTGGATTGGTTTTGACAAACTGGCTAATGCCCTGCAAAGCACCACCGAGCAACAGACATTTCCGCCGTACAACATCGAAAAAAGCGACGATAACCACTATCGCATCACCCTTGCGCTGGCCGGGTTCCGCCAGGAAGATCTGGATATCCAGCTCGAAGGCGCGCGCCTGACCGTGAAGGGTACGCCGGAAAAACAAGAGACCGAAACCCGGTGGCTGCATCAGGGTCTGGTTAATCAGCCGTTTAGCCTGAGCTTTACCCTGGCAGACCATATGGAAGTGTCCGGTGCGACGTTTACCAACGGGCTGCTGCATATCGATCTTATCCGTAACGTGCCGGAAGCCATCGCGCCGCAGCGTATCGCCATTAGCGAGCGGCCGGCGTTGAACAGCTAATCCGCTTTACTCACAGACTGCACAAAGCCCTGCCCCGGCAGGGCTTTTTTGTGCGCCATCGCCCATACAACCGCATCCGGCTCTGAGAAAATCCTTGTTATAACTAAGGTTATGCCAAGGATGTGGATCATGAGTGATATCGCGTTAACCGTAAGCGTGTTGGCCCTGGCCGCGGTTGTAGGGCTATGGATTGGCAATATCAAAATCCGTGGCGTCGGGTTTGGGATTGGCGGGGTGCTGTTTGGCGGCATTTTTGTCGGGCATTTTGCTGACAAGCTCGGGCTGGTTCTCAGCGCCGATATGCTCCACTTTATTCAGGAGTTCGGCCTGATCCTCTTTGTCTACACCATCGGGATTCAGGTAGGGCCGGGCTTTTTCGCTTCCCTGCGCGTCTCCGGGCTACGGCTCAATCTGTTTGCCCTCGGCATTGTGGTGATGGGCGGGCTGGTCACCGCGATCCTGCACAAAATCTTTGCTATCCCGCTTCCCGTGGTGATGGGCATTTTTTCCGGGGCGGTTACCAACACGCCGGCGCTCGGAGCCGGGCAGCAAATCCTGCGCGATTTGGGCATTGAACCCGGCATTGTCGACCAGATGGGGATGAGCTACGCCATGGCCTATCCGTTTGGGATTTGCGGCATTCTGCTCTCCATGTGGCTGGTCCGCGTCCTGTTTCGCGTTAACGTCGACAAAGAGGCGAAGGATCACGAAACCACGCTCACCAATGGCCATATGCCGATCAAAACCATCAACATTCGCGTCGATAACCCCAACCTGAACAATATGGCGATTCAGGACGTACCGATCCTGAACAGCGCCAATATTATCTGCTCCCGCCTTAAGCGCGACGACGTGCTGATGGTGCCTGCGCCCGGCACGATGATCCAGCAGGGCGACCTGCTGCACCTGGTCGGCCAGCCGGGGGATTTGAACAATGCGCGGCTGGTGATTGGTCAGGAAGTGGATACCTCGCTTTCGACTCGCGGCACCGATATGCGCGTGGAGCGTGTTGTAGTGACTAACGAGCACGTTCTGGGCAAGAAAATACGCGATCTGCAGGTAAAAGAGCGCTACGACGTGGTCATCTCCCGCCTCAACCGTGCGGGCGTCGAACTGGTCGCCAGCCCGGAGGCCAGCCTGCAGTTCGGGGATATCCTCAACCTGGTCGGACGCCCGTCGTCCATCGACGCCGTGGCGGATATGGTGGGCAACGCCCAGCAAAAACTGCAGCAGGTGCAGATGCTGCCGGTGTTTATCGGCATCGGGCTTGGCGTGCTGCTCGGCTCTATTCCGCTGTACGTGCCGGGCTTCCCGGTGGCGCTCAAGCTCGGCCTGGCGGGCGGGCCGCTGATTATGGCGCTGATCCTCGGGCGTATCGGCTGTATCGGGAAGCTCTACTGGTTTATGCCGCCGAGCGCTAACCTGGCGCTGCGCGAGCTGGGCATCGTGCTGTTCCTGGCGGTTGTCGGGCTGAAGTCCGGCGGGGATTTTGTCGATACCCTGGTCAAGGGCGAAGGGATGAGCTGGGTCGGCTACGGCATCTTTATCACGGCGATCCCGCTGCTGACGGTGGCAATCCTGGCGCGGATGTTCGCCAAAATGAACTACCTGACGCTGTGCGGTATGCTGGCGGGCTCCATGACCGACCCGCCAGCGCTCGCTTTTGCCAACAACCTGCACGCCACCAGCGGCGCGGCCGCGCTCTCCTATGCCACCGTCTACCCGCTGGTGATGTTCCTGCGCATCATCACCCCGCAGCTACTGGCGGTGCTGTTCTGGGGGATGGGCTAACAGCTCTTCCGGGTGGATGCGCCGCAGATGGTAGTCCACCTGGTAATCGCTGGTATTTCGGAACATCACGGAATAATTGAGGAACTCGCCGCTGTCGCTGTAGGAGAGAGAGGTAATTCGCAGCAGCGGCGTCTGTTCCGGCAGATTCATATAACCGGCCAGCTGTTTATCTGCCAGCACCGGCGTCAGGCTCTCGTAGTTGCCGCTGATGGTGATCCCGCACTCCTTCTCAATGTAATCAAACTTAGACCCCTCAAGATGCGCCAGTGACAGGTTGCGGAACAGCTTCACCGGCATAAAGCTGTCTTCCAGCATCAGCGGCTTTCCGTCCACGTAGCGCACCCGCCGTGAAAAGTAGATCCGCTCATCCACCTGGATCCGCAGCTGGCTGGCGATGGCGGGCGGGGCGGGCATCACTTCGAACTGCAGCACCTTGCTCTGCACCTCTTTTCCCTGCTGACGCAGCACCTCCACCAGCCCGGTCAGGTTAGTGGTTTCGTGGTGAACGTCTTTGCGCGAGACAAACGTTCCGCTGCCGTGTCGGCGCTCAACCAGCCCCCAGCTCACCAGCAGATCCAGCGCCTTGCGGATGGTCATGCGCGCCACGCCAAACTCCTGCGCCAGCGCTTTTTCACCAGGCAGCGGGCTGCCGATGTTGTAGTCCGATGAATTCAGCCGCAGCCGCAACCTGTCAGCAATTGATTTGTAGATCACCAGTAGACCTCTCTGCCCTTATTAGGGCGTGGAATGCGTCCTGACATGTCCATATTTAACTCAAAAAGTAGACCTGACTGGTCAAAATAAAACCATGAATGCGATCACGAATCGCAGCGGCACGCCATGTTCGCGCATCAGTAAGTTCTTATGCTCACCTCAGGCCAGCACAAAACCATAAAGGCCTCTACCCCTACAGGTTGTTACGTGAGGATTTAAAAATGCTCAGTCAAATACAACGTTTTGGCGGTGCCATGTTTACCCCGGTGTTGCTGTTTCCGTTTGCCGGGATCGTGGTGGGAATCGCCATCATGCTTCGCAACCCGCTGTTTGTCGGCGAAGCCTTAACCGCCCCCGATCATCTTTTCGCGCAGATCGTTCACATCATTGAAGAGGGCGGCTGGGCGGTGTTTCGCAATATGCCGCTGATTTTTGCCGTCGGCCTGCCGATTGGGCTGGCGAAGCAGGCGCAGGGCCGCGCCTGTCTGGCCGTGCTGATTAGCTTCCTGACCTGGAACTACTTCATTAACGCGATGGGCATGACCTGGGGCCACTTCTTTGGCGTCGACTTCTCCGCCGAACCGACGGCGGGAAGCGGGCTGGCGATGATTGCCGGGATCAAAACACTCGATACCAGCATCATCGGCGCCATCGTGATCTCAGGCATCGTCACCGCCATCCACAACCGCTATTTCGACAAGCCACTGCCGGTCTTTCTGGGGATTTTCCAGGGCAGCTCGTTTGTCGTTATCCTCGCGTTCTTCGTGATGATCCCCTGCGCCTGGCTGACGCTGCTGGGCTGGCCGAAAGTGCAGATGGGCATCGAATCCCTGCAGGCGTTCCTGCGCTCTGCCGGTGCGCTGGGCGTGTGGGTGTATACCTTCCTGGAACGCATTCTGATCCCAACGGGGCTGCACCACTTCGTCTACGGTCCGTTCATCTTCGGCCCGGCGGCGGTGGAGGGCGGTATTCAGGTCTACTGGGCGCAGCATCTGCAGGAATTCAGCCAGAGCATCCTGCCGCTGAAGACCCTCTTCCCGGAAGGTGGCTTCGCGCTGCACGGCAACTCAAAAGTGTTTGGCTCGGTCGGGATTGCCTTCGCTATCTGGTACACCGCGTCGCCAGAAAATCGCGTCAAGGTGGCGGGCCTGCTGGTTCCGGCCACGCTCACTGCCGTGCTGGTGGGCATTACCGAACCGCTTGAGTTCACCTTCCTGTTTATCTCGCCGCTGCTGTTCGCCGTGCATGCGGTGCTGGCGGCGACCATGGCGACGGTGATGTACGCCTTCGGCGTCGTGGGGAATATGGGTGGCGGCCTGCTGGACCAGTTCCTGCCGCAAAACTGGATCCCGATGTTCCATAACCACGCCTCGACGGTGTTCACCCAGATCGGCATTGGCGTCTGCTTCACCGGCATCTACTTCGTGATCTTCAAAACGCTGATTGAGCGTCTGAACCTGAAAACGCCGGGCCGGGAAGAGAGCGAAATCAAACTCTACAGCAAGGCCGACTATAAGGCGGCGCGCGGGCAAACCACCGCCCCGGCGGCGGCCAGCCAGCAGGTTGGGCAAGCCGCCGGATTCCTGCAGGCGCTCGGCGGTGCAACAAATATCGAAAGCATCAACAACTGCGCCACCCGCCTGCGTATCGCGCTGGTGGATATGGCGAAAACCCAAAGCGACGACGTCTTCAAAGCCCTGGGCGCACACGGCGTAGTGCGACGCGGCAACGGCATTCAGGTGATTGTCGGCCTGCACGTTCCTCAGGTGCGCGACCAGCTGGAATCGCTGATGAAAACCCCTTTAACAAATGAACAAACCACCCTGACAGAGGCTATATCATGAAAAAATTCTCAGTTGTCATTGCAGGCGGCGGCAGCACCTTTACGCCTGGTATCGTCCTGATGCTGTTAGCCAACCGTGACCGCTTCCCGCTGCGCGCCCTGAAGTTCTATGACAACGATGGCGCGCGTCAGGAGACCATCGCCGAAGCGTGCAGAATCATCCTTAAGGAGCAGGCCCCGGAGATTGAATTCAGCTACACCACCGATCCAAAAGCGGCGTTTACCGATGTCGATTTCGTGATGGCGCACATCCGCGTGGGCAAATACCCGATGCGCGAAAAAGATGAAAAAATCCCGCTGCGCCACGGCGTGCTGGGCCAGGAAACCTGCGGACCGGGCGGTATCTCTTACGGCATGCGCTCTATCGGCGGCGTGCTGGAGCTGGTGGATTATATGGAGCAGTACTCCCCGAACGCGTGGATGCTGAACTACTCCAACCCGGCGGCGATTGTCGCAGAAGCCACGCGCCGCCTGCGTCCGAACGCTAAAATACTCAACATCTGCGATATGCCGATCGGCATTGAAGGGCGCATGGCGCAGATTGTCGGCCTGAAAGACCGCAAAGAGATGCGCGTGCGCTACTACGGCCTGAACCACTTCGGCTGGTGGACGTCGATTGAAGACCTGAACGGCAACGATCTGATGCCGAAGCTGCGCGAATACGTGGCGAAAAACGGCTATGTTCCGCCTTCGGAAGATGCGCATACCGAAGCGAGCTGGAACGATACCTTTGCCAAAGCTAAAGACGTGCAGGCGCTGGATCCGGACACCATGCCTAACACCTACCTGAAGTATTACCTGTTCCCGGACTACGTGGTCGCGCATTCCAACCCGGAACGGACCCGCGCCAATGAAGTTATGGATCACCGTGAGAAGCATGTGTTCAGTTCCTGTCGGGCGATTATCGAAGCCGGCAACTCCGCCGCCGGTGAGCTGGAAATCGACGAACATGCGTCGTACATCGTCGATCTGGCGACTGCGATTGCCTTTAACACCCAGGAGCGGATGCTGCTGATAGTGCCAAACAACGGTGCCATCCATAACTTTGACGCCGACGCGATGGTGGAGATCCCGTGCCTGGTGGGCCATAACGGACCGGAGCCGCTTACGGTGGGCGATATTCCGCACTTCCAGAAAGGGCTGATGAGCCAACAGGTGGCGGTGGAAAAACTGGTGGTGGATGCCTGGGAGCAGCGCTCGTACCAGAAGCTCTGGCAGGCCATTACCCTGTCGAAAACCGTGCCGAGCGCCTCCGTCGCGAAAGCGATTCTGGATGACCTGATCGAGGCCAACAAAGAGTACTGGCCAGAGCTGCATTAATCGTCCTGACCGGCATCGCCCGATGCCGGTCTCCTTGTCCTTGTCGATTTAAGCTATGCTGAAGCCTGCCCGTAGCACGACAAGGAATCTCCATGAAAATTTCCCGCCTCGGCGAAGCGCCGGACTACCGCTTCTCTCTGGCTAATGAACGCACGTTTTTAGCGTGGATCCGCACCGCATTGGGCTTTCTGGCCGCAGGTGTCGGCCTTGACCAGCTCGCCCCCGATTTTGCCACGCCGCTGATTCGTGAAGTGCTGGCGCTGCTGCTGTGCCTGTTCGCGGGCGTGCTGGCGATTTACGGCTACCTGCGATGGCTGCGCAATGAGAAGGCGATGCGCCTGAAGCAGGATCTGCCCTATACGCGCGGGTTACTCATCATCAGCGTAATTCTGCTGGCGGTGGCGGGCGTGGTGATGGGGCTGGTGTTCTATGGCGGATAGCCGCAAAGCGCGGCGCGAAGCGGACCCCGGCCTGCAGCCGGAGCGGACGTCGTTGGCCTGGCTGCGCACGCTGCTGGGGTATGGCGCGCTGATTGCCCTGGCGATTAAGCACAACTGGCACCGAACCGGGGTGCCATTCTGGATCTCTATTATTGTGCTGGCGCTGGTGGCCATCATTTTATGGCGCTATACCCGCAGCCGTAATCTGATGGACGTGGCGCAGAACGATTTTGTACAGCCGAAAGCGGTGCGGGATAAATTCCTGATTGCGCTGGCTGTTCTCTCGCTGTCGCTGCTGTTTGCGGTGACCCATATTCAGCAAATTTTGAGCCTGTAAGCCCGGTGGCGGCTTAATTACTTCCCTTTAGCCAGATACTTCGCCATCTCGTCTTCCGGCACCATGCCGCCGCCGGTTGCCCACACCAGGTGGGTAACGTTGGTATGAGAATGAACGCGCACCGGCCCGGCCATCCCCGCCAGCGCTGAAGGCTCAAGGCGGATCCCTTCCTCCTGCGCCAGCCAGCCGAGCATGTCGTACATGCTCCGATCGGAAAGCGTATAGAACCCGTCGAGCAGGCGCTCCATCGCGCGGCCTACGAAGCCGGACGCGCGCCCAACCGCCAGACCGTCCGCCGCCGTCACGTTATCAATGCCCAGATCCTGCACTGCAATCGCATCATGCAGGCCAGTGTAAACGCCCAGCAGCATGCATGGCGAGTGCGTTGGCTCTGCGAAGAAGCAGTGGACGTTGTCACCAAAGGCCAGCTTCAGGCCAAATGCCACGCCGCCAGGCCCGCCGCCTACGCCGCACGGCAGATAGACGTACAGGGGATGATCCGCATCCACCACGCGGCCCTGTTCGGTGAACTGCGCTTTCAGGCGCTCGCCCGCCACCGCATAGCCCAGGAACAGGGTGCGGGAATTCTCATCGTCAATGAAGAAGCAGTTCGGATCGCTTTCCGCCGCTTTGCGCCCTTGCTCCACCGCCACGCCGTAATCCTGCTCATATTCCACGACGATGACGCCGTGGCTGCGCAGCCTGGCTTTCTTCCACTCGCGGGCGTCGGCGGACATATGCACCGTCACCTTAAAGCCGATGCGTGCGCTCATTATGCCAATGGATAACCCCAGGTTGCCGGTAGAGCCCACGGCAATGCTGTACTGGCTGAAGAAGGCCTTAAAGCGTGGCTCCAGCAGAATGCTGTAGTCGTCTTCGGTGGTCAGCAACCCGGCTTCCAGCGCCAGTTTTTCCGCATGGGCCAGCACTTCATAGATTCCGCCGCGCGCTTTAATCGAGCCGGAGATGGGCAGGTGGCTGTCTTTTTTCAGCAGCAGCGTGCCGGGAAGGGATTTGCCAGATTCTTTCTCCAGCCGCGCCTGCATTGCCGGAATGGCGACCAGTTCAGATTCAATAATCCCGCCCGTTGCCGCCGTCTCCGGGAAGGCTTTCGCCAGATACGGCGCGAAGCGGTTGAGGCGCGCGTGGGCGTCGTCCACGTCGGCTTTGGTCAGCCCGACATAGGATAACCCTTCCGCCAGCGTGGTGGTGCGCGGGTTAAGCCAGGTGGTTTCTTTCAGGGCAATCAGATCCTCAACCAGAGGAAACTGTGCGGTTAAAGTGGTGATAGTTGCGTTTTCCATAATATGTCTCTTCGCGCTCAGATAATGAAAGAAAGCAGGAATGTGCCGCCAAGTGCAAGCACCGAGGCGATAAACGTCGCCGTCGTATAGTATTTGAAGGTCTCATTCAGGGTCGCGCCGCAGTATTGCTTCACCAGCCAGAAGAGAGAATCGGTCACGATCGTGCAGCCAATGGCGCCGGAACCGATGGCAATGGTGATGATCTCCGGGCTGACGTTCGGGTAGAGCGGTAGCATCGGCGCGACGATGGCCGTGGCGCCCATCATCGCGACCGTGGCGGAGCCTACGGCGGCATGCAGCACCAGCGCCACCAGCCAGGCGAGCAGGATAGGGTGCATGTGCAGGTTCGAGAGAATTTGCGCCAGCGAGTCCGCCAGTCCGCTGGTTTTCAGGATGGCGTTGAACGCGCCGCCCGCGCCGATAATCAGCAAAATGTTGGCGATAGAGCCAAAGCCGTGCTCGGTGTGCGTCAGCATCGCGCCCATGCCCATGTGCTGGCGGATGCCCAGCAGGTAGTAGGCGACAAACACGGCGATAAACATGGCGGTGATCGGGTTGCCGATAAACTCCAGCAGCGTATACAGCGTGCCGTCTTTTGCCATATTCAGTTCAGCGATGGTCTTCACCAGCATCAGGGCAATCGGCAGCAGCACCGTAAACAGCGTGGCGCCCAGCGACGGCAGGGTATGCTCCTCCCGCACCTTCAGGTCTGAAAATTCCGCCGGAACCGGTTTAAACGGCAGACGATTGCCGAGCAGCTTCAGGAACAGCGGGCCGCCGACCAGAGAGGCCATCAGGCCGACCATCAAACCGTAGACAATGACCGTTCCAACGTCCGCCCCTAATTTATTGGTCACAAACAGCGCGGCCGGATGCGGCGGCACCACGCAGTGCACCGCCATCAGCGCGGTACAGAGCGGAATGGCCAGCTTGAGCAGCGACGTGTGGGTCTTTTTGGCGATGGAAAACGCCAGCGGTATCAGCAGGACCACGCCCACTTCCACGAACAGCGTAATGCCGCAGATCAGGCCCACCAGCACCATAATCACGTCTGCTGACAGCCAGCGGCAGCGCTGCAACGTAATCCCGATGCGCTCTGCCGCGCCGGAAACCTCCATCATCTTGCCGAGAATGGTCCCAAGACCAATCACGGTCGCCAGGAAGCCCAGCGTGCCGCCAATCCCACTCTCAATGGCGTTTACCATATCCAGCGGGCTCATTCCCATCATTGCGCCGACGAAAAAGCTCGCCAGCAGCAGCGCGAGGAACGGGTGAAACTTTAGCTTAACGATGGTTAAAACAATCAACACAATGCTGACCAGCAGCGTTGCCACAACCCAGACCTGAGATCCCATATCTCACCTCACCCTTATGTCATCTGGGGGTATTGGACGAAAAAGCGGCGTGGGCTGACAAACGATATAAATTGGCGTTCAGGTGAGCCAGATTGAATCAACTGAGTGACTGCGCTCTAAAAAACGCACTTAAACCGCATTAGGTTCACATATATTCACCCTTAAACAGTATGCTGAGCGCAGAAACCACGCGTGAGAATTGTGATGACCGATGCAAATGAAGCCAGAAACCGGCTGCTCAACGGCTGGCAGCTGTCGAAAATGTACACCTTTGAAGTGGCGGCTCGACATGAATCCTTCGCGCTGGCGGCGGAGGAGCTGTCGCTCAGCCCCAGCGCGGTGAGCCACCGCATCAACCTGCTCGAAGAAGAGCTCGGTATTCAGCTGTTTGTCCGTTCGCACCGTAAAGTCGAGCTGACGCAGGAGGGAAAGCGCGTTTACTGGACGCTAAAATCGTCCCTCGACACCCTGAATCAGGAGATCCTGGACATCAAAAACCAGGCGCTGTCCGGCACGCTGACGGTCTACTCCCGGCCGTCGATCGCTCAGTGCTGGCTGGTACCCATGCTGGGCGACTTTACCCGCCGCTATCCGTCGATTTCGCTCACCGTCCTGACCGGCAATGATTACATCAATATGCAGCGAACGGGGGTCGATCTGGCGCTCTATTTCGACGATACGCCGCCAAACCATCTGTCTCATCACTTCCTGATGGACGAAGAGATTTTGCCCGTCTGCTCGCCGCAGTATGCCCGCGAGCATGAGCTGTTGAAAAACCCCGATAACCTTAGCCACTGCACGCTGCTGCACGACCGTCAGGCCTGGAGCAATGATTCCGGTACGGATGAGTGGCTGAGCTGGGCGCAGCACTTTGCGGTGAATATGCCGCCATCGTCGGGTATTGGTTTCGATCGTTCCGACTTAGCGATTATTGCGGCCATCAACCACGTCGGCGTCGCGATGGGGAGAAAGCGGCTGGTGCAAAAACGGCTTGAACGGGGCGAACTGATCGCCCCGTTTGGTGACAAGACCCTGAAATGCCATCAGCACTACTATGTTTCGACGCTTTCGGGCCGACAGTGGCCGAAAATAGACGCCTTTATCGGCTGGCTGAGAGAACTGGCAGGTTGAAGAATTATTACGCTTTCGCGCTACACCAAATGTGAAAAAGCATGCTAAATACAGGTAATGCTTTCGATTTATCCAGGGTAAACCGTGTTAAAGCCTCTTATAGCGACCGCGTTACTGATCTCTTCCGGCTGGGCCATTGCCGCTGAGCCGCCGCTGACGGCTGCCCGTTATGCGCAGCAGCTTGGCGTCGGGATGGATGTGGACTGGGCGCGCACCGAGCGCGGCATACGCGAGTTCGACCCGCTGGTGGTACGCGATTTTCGCGCAAAAGGCATTACCCACGTGCGCATCCGCGTGGCCGATGAGCCGACGGAAGCACGGCTGATCCACCTGCGCAAGCTGGTGGAAGCCTGCGAGCAGTATGGCGTGATCCCGATTATCGCTTATCAGGCCGATGAATATAAAAACGACCCCAAAGCCGATAACGAGAAAGAGACGATCAACTGGTGGATTGCCGTGGCGCACTATTTCGGCCAGAGCTATCCGCTGCTGGGTTTTGATCTCATCTATGAGCCGGCCGACAAGCTTAACCACAACCTCGCGTCGTTAAACCGCGTGTATGAAAAAACCATTAAAGCGATCCACGACATCGACCCGCAGCGCATGATTTTCATTGCGCCGCGCCTGCGCGCTGCGCCGGAGGATTTATCCGGCCTGAAGCTGCCTGCGCACAGTCAAAACTACCTGCTGGCGGAGTGGCATATTTTCCCGTGGGGGCCGCTGAAAAATAGCGGTAAATACCCGTGGACGTCCGGCACGGCGGCGGAGAAGGCGGCTATCCGTAACCGCATCAGCACCGCGCTGCGCTGGCAGCAAAAAACCGGGCACGTCAGTTGGGTTGGGGGCTGGGGCGTGGGGGAGTCAAACCACCTCACGCCAACCGCTTCGCAAATGGCCTTCGCCACCTTTATGGCCTGCGAGCTGCAAAAGGCGAAAATCCCGTATGCGCTTAACGCGGATTTCCAGTTTTACGACGGGGAAGAGGGGGCCTGGCGGCCTGCGCCGGAGCCGTTATTGCAGGCGATGATTGCGCCCGTCTGCGAAAAGCCCGGCGAGAAGCCGGGCCATCATGCGGTTAAACCGGCTGCTCGTGATGCGGAACGCGCGACGACAGCGGTAGCCAGCACAGTAAAATCAGCAGCCCCATTAGCGTCATCAGCAGACCCAAACTAGCCTGCCCGGTCTGCGGCATCATGGCGGAGAGCCAGGCCAGCGCGCCGGAACCGATGTTCTGCAAACCGCCCACCAGCGCGCCCGCCGTGCCGGCGAGGAACGGGAACGGCTCCATCGCGCCGCTGGTGGCGAGCGGGAACAGCATTCCCGCGCCGAAGAAGAACAGCGCCGCCGGAATCAGCAGCGTCCACACGGTCATCACGCCAAACAGCCCCGGGATCCACATCATCAGACCCGCCAGCAGGCAGCTGATCACGGCCTGCCACATCAGGGTTGAAAAGCGTTTGTTCTGACGCCCGGCAAACCAGGCGCCAAAGAACGCCGCCGGGATCGGCAGAATAAACAGAATGCTCACCACCATGCTGCTCAGGCCCAGACCCGCGCCCAGCAGCACGCCGGAGCAGGCTTCGAACACTGCAATACCCGCCAGGCCGCCGATCAGCATCAGCAGGTAGCAGGTAAACGCGCCGTTGCCGAACAGCGTCTTATAGCTTGTGAGAAGCTTCGTGCGCGGCGCGTCTTTTGGGCGGGTTTCCGGCATCCAGCGCGCCATGCTGAAGGTGACAATTACGCAGAGCACCAGCAGGAAGGCGTAGCAGGCGCGCCAGGACCACATTGTGTCCAGCAGGCCGCCAATCAGCGGAGCGAGAAGCGGGCTGACCAGAATGCCCATATTTAACAGGCTGTTGGCGTGGCGGAGCTGGGTGCCCTGATACATATCGCGCGGTAAAGTTCGCGCCATCACCCCGCCGACACCCGTCCCAACGCCCTGCAGGGCGCTGGCGGCAATCAGTACGGTCAGGCTGTGGGTGGTAATGGCAATCACCGTCGCTACCATGAAAATGCTCATGCCCACCAGGATCACCGGGCGACGCCCGACGCGGTCGGAGAGCGGGCCGTAGAAGAGCTGTGAAACGCCATAGGTCAGCAGGTAGGCTGCCATCACGCTCTGCACCGCGCCTTCGCGGACGTTCAGTTCCTTTGCCATGTCGGCAATCGCCGGAATGTAGATGGTTTGCGCCATCTGACCGACGGCCACCAGTAACACCAGCATCAACAATAAGTTAACGTTCCGTTGCTTTTTCATGTCGCTGAATACTTTTGCCAAAAGAGAGAAATGAAGAATAAGTGACTACGCATTCCCATAAATGCGCGAGGAATCTACCACAGACAGATGACAATTTAAGCATTGTTGCGGTGAATGAAAAAAACCGGGAAAGGCAGGATTTGTAAACAAGAACGGCAACTAATGTTGCCAGCGGTTTACGCCAGACGCAGCAGAATTGCGCCGACAGCAATACCCAGCGCTGCCGCGATGCGCAGGCCCGCAACCTTCTCTTTTAAAAGGACAAAGGCGATCAGCGCCCCGAAAAGAATTGAGGTTTCACGCAGCGCGGCGACCACCGCCAGCGGCGCCTGCGTCATCGCCCAGAGGGCCAGACCGTAAGAGCCCATGGTCCCCACGCCGCCGAGCAGCCCTTTTTTCCAGTGCAGGCGCAGGTAGCTGGACGCCTCGCGCCGACGCGCCACCATCGCCCAGCCCAGCAGGCAGAAGCCGTTCATAAAGAAGGTCCAGAGCGTGTAGCCCAGCGCGGTGTCCGACAGCCGCACGCCGGTGCCGTCCACCAGCGTATACCCGGCGATAAAACAGGCATTCAGCAGCGCCAGCCAGATCCCCCTGCGTGACTGCATGCGGCCATTCATCGCCATCGCCAGAATCGACAGGCAAATGACTCCGATACCGGACCAGGCGAGCCAGGAGAGATGGTCGCCGAGCGCCAGCACGCTGATCAGCGCCACCAGCAGCGGGGCGGTGCCGCGCATCAGCGGATAGGTCTGGCTCATGTCCGAGACCTGATAGGTCTTCGCCACAAGCACGGTGTAGACCACCTGTAAGGCGCAGGAGACGATCAAAAACGGCCAGCTTGCCGCAGAAGGCTGTGGTGAGAAGGGCAGTAAAATCAGGGCAATAATCGCGGCTGAGCCGCTAACGCCGATCGCAGAGTAGAGTTTATCCGTTCCGGCTTTAACGATAGCGTTCCAGCTGGCATGCAGCAGTGCGGCGAAAAGCAAAATGCAGAAAACGGTGATGGTCATGGCGTATTGGGTGATGAATTGTCACTCAACTGTAACATTCACATCCTGATGCCGCCAGCCGGTTACACCGCACAAAAAAGGCGGTGCGTCACCCGCGGTTCGTCTGAGACCAGCGTAAAACCGGCTCGATTGTAAAATCCGTACGCGCTGTCCGGCGCGTGAGTATTCAGAAAATCAAACCAGATGCTGGCATCCGCCATCACTACGGTTAAAAGCTGTTTTCCAATGCCCAGCCCGCGGCACTTCTCGCTGACGTAGAGATGGCGAATGCGTCCGGCACGCGGCTGCTGGCTGAACGGATCGCGGTTGAGGCCACACACGCCCACCAGCTTGCCGTTAAGAAACGCACCCAGCAGCTTTTCACCCGGCGCGTTAAAGCGGTTCTCACCCCGCAGCCAGTTCTCTTCCAGCCTGCGCAGCATGTTGAAATTCAGCGCGATACTTTCCGCCTTCAGGGCGATATACCCCGGCTCATCCGGTGTGACAGGCTCAATTAACAGACGCGACATAGCATTCCCTCGTTATTAAAGAGGGGCGGTTGCCCGCCCCTCTCAGGTGCGACTTGAACCTGAATTACCGAACGTATTTCAGGACAGCATCAAGCAGTTGCAGTACTGCAACAATGAGTTTGAGGATAAGTATCACCATATCCACTACGCTCATACGCGTCTCCTTTTGGTTAAAAGGAGCACGATGCTGGCGTACCTTTCCGCCGCCTGTTGCCAGCACCTGGATTGACGTAACACAGTGTGCTCACTTCAGGGGTTAAGGCACTGACGGCACCACCCGTTTCAGCCAGGACTTCGTTGCGCCGGTAAACTGCGGCCCCCTCGCTCACTGCGAACACCCTCAGTATAGATAAATACTGTATGCATGAACAGTATTTTTTGGACAAAATTTGGAAGGTGATCCATACTCAAAAACGTCAAAATCCGTGCCGGAATTGCGCGTTCGAGTTCGATCGCGTATACTTTTCGCGTTGACGTAACACAGTGTGTTCTGCGGCGACCAACCGCAAAACCCTGATAAAAACCTCGCTCCGGCGGGGTTTTTTGTTTTCAGATGTTAGTCAGAAAAACGATACGTGTTGACACATTGGCAATGCATGATATTGTTGCCATAATGGCAACGAACGCAGCAGGCATGCTGTATGCATTTAATTTCTATGAAGGCAATTATTGATGCGGTAAAACAGTTCCCGCAGCACAAGGAAGAGCTCCTTTTTTTAGGTCGCACTATCGAAAAGAGCCATTGCCCGACACCTGCTGCGCTGAAACAAATTTTTCCGACGCGGGATAACTTTAAATATCTGGATAAGCATTATGTGATTGATATTGCAAATAACAATCTCAGAGTAGTGGCTCTCATATTCTTTGAAAGCCAAAAGTTCTATGTGCGCCATGTTTTTACTCATAAGGAATATGACCTTTTTACGGAGAAACATCGCACTAAGGGGAAGAAATGATGATCGTCGCTGATGCAATGAAAGCAACGCATGCCCTTGTCGAGGCTGTCCCTTTACTGGGTGAACATCCGAATGAGAAAGATTACCAGGATGCGCTTGAGCTGGTTGAGTATCTGCTCATGAATGAACCTGGTAGTCCTTTGCTGGATATCGTATGTGCAAGAATAAGTCGTTATGAAGCGAATCGACCCGAGATTGTCGCCTTGCGTCAGGAGATGGAATCTGTTCCAGTGGGAATTGCGGTTTTAAGAACCCTTATGGATCAGTACAAACTGACCATTTCAGATTTTCAGGATGAAATTGGCAGTAAATCAATGGTTTCAAGGGTATTGAATGGACAGCGTCAGCTGACGTTAAACCATATAAAAAAACTGGCGGTGCGCTTTGGGGTATCGCCTGCACTGTTTATTGAATGAAATAAAACGGTCGACAGCCCTTTATCACTCAACAAACGAAACGTGATCCCTGACGCATTTTTGCGCAGATGAAAATATTTCCATTGTCACGCCCGAAAACCTGTGTTTGTATAAATTCAATCAATGATTCCAAACACAGGTCCCCAATGACTTCATCCATCTTCACTTCGACCCTACTAAAAACTGCGCAACCAGCCGCAGTGGTCGTCGTGCGTGTGGTGGTGGTCGTCGGCAATGCGCCGTAGGGACTGGATCAACACACGAATCCAAAACCCCGCCGGCGCAAACCGGGCGGGGTTTTTCGTTTAGGACCCTCCCCGGAAAGTCGGCCCAGAAGAAAAGGACTGGAGCATGGCAAGTTCGGGCACAACATCCACAAAGACGCGTTTTACAGGCGCGCAGCTGATTGTTCATTTACTGGAACGACAGGGCATCACCACGGTTGCGGGTATCCCGGGTGGAACCGTGCTGCCGCTGTACGATGCGTTGAGCCAAAGCACGCAGATCCGCCACGTGCTGGCGCGTCACGAGCAGGGGGCAGGATTTATCGCTCAGGGCATGGCGCGTACGCAGGGCAAACCGGCGGTCTGTATGGCCTGCAGCGGCCCCGGCGCAACCAACCTGGTCACCGCCATCGCCGACGCGCGCCTCGACTCCATTCCGCTGATCTGCATTACCGGCCAGGTGCCGTCCTCGATGATCGGCACCGATGCGTTCCAGGAAGTGGACACCTACGGCATTTCTATCCCCATCACCAAACATAACTATTTAGTTCGCGATATCAGCGAGCTGCCTCAGGTTATCAGCGATGCGTTCCGCATCGCCCAGTCTGGCCGCCCGGGCCCGGTGTGGATAGACATTCCTAAGGATGTCCAGACCGCAGAGATCGAGATCGACGTCCTGCCGGAGCCGGGCGAGCGCGCCCCCGCGCCGGAATTCAGCGCTGAAAGCGTGCGCGACGCCGCCGCCATGATTAACGCCGCCAAACGCCCGGTGCTCTATCTGGGTGGCGGGGCGATCAATGCCGCGGATGAAATCCGCCAGTTTGCGGAAAAGGCCAACCTGCCGACCACCATGACCCTGATGGCGCTGGGTATGCTGCCTAAAGCGCATCCGTTGTCATTAGGCATGCTGGGCATGCACGGCGCGCGCAGCACCAACTACATCCTGCAAGAGGCGGATTTGCTGATTGTTATGGGGGCACGTTTTGATGACCGGGCGATTGGCAAAACCGAGCAGTTCTGCCCGAACGCCAAAATTATTCACGTGGATATTGACCGCGCCGAGCTGGGTAAAATCAAACAGCCGCACGTGGCGATTCAGGGCGACGTGGCCGAAGTGCTGGCGCAGCTGATCCCGCAGACGGACGCAACTGACCGGGCCGACTGGCGTCAGCTGGTGGCGGATCTGCAACGCGAGTTCCCGGGCGCCATCCCAGCTGAGGGCGACCCGCTGAGCCACTACGGGCTGATCAACGCCGTGGCCGCCTGCGTGGACGACAGCGCGATTATCACCACCGACGTGGGCCAGCACCAGATGTGGACCGCGCAGGCGTATCCGCTGAACCGTCCGCGCCAGTGGCTGACCTCCGGCGGCCTCGGCACCATGGGCTTCGGCCTGCCGGCGGCAGTAGGCGCGGCGCTCGCCAACCCGGACCGCAAGGTTATCTGCTTCTCCGGCGACGGCAGCCTGATGATGAACATTCAGGAGATGGCCACCGCAGCCGAAAACCAGTTAGACGTGAAAATCATCCTGATGAACAATGAGGCGCTGGGCCTGGTACACCAGCAGCAGAGCCTGTTCTACAAGCAGGGCGTGTTTGCGGCGACCTATCCGGGGATGATTAACTTTATGCAGATTGCCGCCGGCTTTGGCCTGCACACCTGCGATCTGAACGCGGAAGAAGACGCCCACGCGGCGCTGCAGGCGGCGATTTCTCGTCCCGGCCCGGCGCTGATCCACGTCCGTATCGACCCTGAACAAAAAGTGTATCCGATGGTGCCGCCGGGTGCGGCCAATACTGAGATGGTGGGGGAATAAGCCATGCAGAAACAACATGATAACGTCATTCTGGAACTCACCGTCCGCAACCACCCTGGCGTTATGACCCACGTCTGTGGGCTGTTTGCCCGCCGCGCGTTTAACGTGGAAGGTATTCTCTGCCTGCCGATTCAGGGCAGCGAGCACAGCCGCATCTGGCTACTGGTCAACGACGATCAGCGTCTGGAGCAGATGATGGCGCAGATCGACAAGCTGGAAGACGTCACCAAAGTGGCGCGCAACCAGTCCGATCCCACCATGTTTAACAAAATTGCGGTGTTTTTCGAGTAAATCGCTTAAGGTAAGCGTCTTTCGCTCTTGTAGGCCGGATAAGCGCAGCGTCATCCGGCTTTTTCAGATCGCAGGAACACACATGACCACCATCGCTCTCATCGACGACCACCTTATCGTCCGCTCCGGCTTTGCCCAGCTTCTTAACCTCGAACCGGATTTCCAGGTCGTGGCCGAGTTTGGCTCCGGTCGCGAGGCGCTGGCGGGCCTTCCGGGGCGCGGGGTGCAGGTCTGTATCTGTGACATCTCGATGCCGGATCTCTCCGGGCTGGAGCTGTTGAGCCAGCTGCCGAAAGGGATGGCGACGATCATGCTCTCGGTCCACGACAGCCCGGCGCTGGTCGAGCAGGCGCTCAACGCGGGCGCACGCGGCTTCCTCTCCAAACGCTGTAGCCCGGACGAGCTGATCGCCGCCGTGCGCACCGTCTCCACCGGCGGCTGCTACCTGACGCCGGATATCGCCATCAAGCTGGCGGCCGGACGTCAGGATCCGCTCACCAGACGCGAGCGCCAGGTGGCGGAGAAGCTTGCCCAGGGCATGTCGGTGAAAGAGATTGCCGCAGAGCTGGATCTATCGCCGAAAACCGTGCACGTCCACCGCGCCAACCTGATGGAAAAACTCAACGTCAGCAACGACGTCGAGCTGGCGCGCCGCATGTTCGACAGCTGGCAATGAGCCCCGTGTTTTCGCGGCTGATCGCCGTCGCTGCCAGCTTTTTTATCTTCTCCGCCGCATGGTTTTGCCTGTGGAGCATCAGTCTGCATCTGGTGGAGCGCCCGGAGCTGGCGGTGCTGCTGTTTCCCTTCGGCCTGCGGCTGGGATTAATGCTCCAGTGCCCGCGTGGCTACTGGCCCGTTTTGCTCGGCGCGGAGTGGCTGATGCTGGTCTGGCTGGCGCAGGAGGTGGCCCTCGCGCATCTTCCCTTATTGATGACCGGAAGCCTGCTTACGCTTCTCCCCGTTGCCCTGATTTCCCGCTACCGCCACCAGCGCGACTGGCGCACGCTGCTGCGTCAGGGGGCGGCGCTGATTGCCGCCGCGCTGTTACAATCCCTGCCGTGGATCGGCGAGAAGGAGATGCTTAACGCCCTGCTTCTGACCCTTACCGGCGGTCTGACCCTCGCGCCGACCTGTCTGGTTTTCTGGCACTACCTCACCAGCACCGTCTGGCAGCCGCTCGGCCCCGCGCTGGTCTCCCAACCGGTGAACTGGCGCGCCCGGCACCTCATCTGGTATTTGCTGCTGTTTATGGTGAGCCTGTGGCTGCAGCTTGGTCTGCCCGCCGAGCTTTCGCGCTTCACGCCGTTTTGCCTGGCGCTGCCGATCATCGCTCTGGCCTGGCACTACGGCTGGCAGGGGGCGCTGATCGCCACGCTGATGAACGCCATCGCGCTGATCGCCAGCCAGACCTGGCACGATCATCCGGTGGATCTGCTGCTCTCGCTGCTGGCCCAGAGCTTGACCGGACTGCTGCTCGGCGCGGGCATTCAGCGCCTGCGCGAGCTGAACCAGTCCCTGCAAGCCGAGCTGGCGCGCAACCGACGTCTGGCGGAGCGTCTGCTGGAGACCGAGGAGAGCGTGCGTCAGGAGGTGGCTCGCGAGCTGCACGATGATATCGGCCAGACCATTACCGCCATCCGCACGCAGGCGGGCATCGTCCAGCGCCTGGCGGCGGATAACGCGGGCGTGAAGCAGGGCGGGGCGCATATCGAACAGCTTTCGCTGGGTGTCTATGACGCCGTTCGCCGCTTGCTGGGACGGCTACGTCCGCGCCAGCTTGATGACCTGTCGCTGGAGCAGGCGATACGCTCCCTGATGCGCGAGATGGAGCTGGAAAGCCGCGGCATTGTCAGCCATCTCGACTGGCGCATTGATGAATCATTGCTCAGCGAAGGCCAGCGCGTGACGCTGTTCCGCGTCTGTCAGGAGGGGCTGAACAACATCGTTAAACATGCCAATGCCAGCGCGGTGACGATCCAGGGCTGGCAGCAGGACGAGCGCCTGATGCTGGTGATTGAAGACGACGGCTGCGGCCTGCCGCCGGGCTCCGGCCAGCAGGGCTTTGGCCTGGCGGGCATGCGCGAGCGCGTCAAGGCGCTGGGCGGCACGCTGACCCTCTCCTGCACCCACGGGACGCGCGTCAGCGTCAGTTTGCCGTTAAGGACGTACCATGTTTAAAACCCCAACCAGCGCGGCTCCGTTGCGCGACAAGGCGGAAATCGACGCCCGCTACCGCTACTGGCGTCGCCATATCCTGATCACCATCTGGCTCGGCTACGCGCTGTTCTACTTCACCCGTAAAAGCTTCAACGCCGCCGCGCCGGAAATCCTCGCCAGCGGCGTGATGACGCGCACCGATATCGGCCTGCTGGCGACGCTGTTTTACATCAGCTACGGGCTGTCGAAGTTCTTCTCCGGCATCGTCAGCGACCGCTCCAACGCGCGCTATTTTATGGGCGTTGGGCTGATCGCCACCGGCGTGGTGAACATCCTGTTTGGCTTTTCCACTTCGCTGTGGGCCTTTGCCCTGCTGTGGGCGCTGAACGCCTTTTTCCAGGGCTGGGGCGCGCCGGTCTGCGCCCGCCTGCTCACCGCCTGGTACTCGCGCAACGAGCGCGGCGGCTGGTGGGCGATCTGGAACACCGCGCATAACGTCGGCGGGGCGCTGATCCCGATGGTGGTGGGAGCCGCAGCGCTGCACTACGGCTGGCGCACGGGGATGATGATTGCCGGTGCCCTCGCGATTGTCGCCGGGCTGTTCCTCTGCTGGCGCCTGCGGGACAGGCCGCAAACCGTCGGCCTGCCTGCGGTGGGCGACTGGCGGCACGACGAGATGGAGATTGCCCAGCAGCAGGAGGGCGCCGGGCTGTCCCGCCAGGAAATCCTCACCAAATACGTGCTGAAAAACCCGTACATCTGGCTGCTGTCCCTCTGCTACGTGCTGGTCTACGTGGTGCGCGCGGCGATCAACGACTGGGGCAACCTGTATATGTCCGAGACGCTCGGCGTGGACCTGGTGACCGCCAACTCTGCGGTGACGATGTTTGAGCTGGGCGGGTTTATCGGCGCGCTGGTGGCGGGCTGGGGCTCGGACAAGCTGTTCAACGGCAACCGCGGCCCGATGAACCTGATTTTTGCCGCCGGGATTTTACTCTCCGTCGGCTCGCTGTGGCTGATGCCGTTTGCCAGCTACGTGATGCAGGCGGCGTGCTTCTTCACCATCGGCTTTTTTGTCTTTGGTCCGCAGATGCTGATCGGCATGGCGGCGGCGGAGTGCTCGCACAAGGAGGCGGCAGGCGCGGCAACGGGCTTTGTCGGGCTGTTTGCCTACCTTGGCGCGTCGCTCTCCGGCTGGCCGCTGGCACGGGTGATCGACGTCTGGCACTGGAGCGGGTTCTTCGCGGCGATCGCCATCGCGGCGGGGATTTCCGCCCTGCTACTGCTGCCGTTTTTGCACGCCCAGGCGCCGCGCGAAGCGTGACGCGCCTCACCTTTTGTTGCCGAGTGCCGCAAAACTAGGAAATTTTCCCGGTTTCACCTGGACGCTGTCTCAGGCATCTCTCCCGGCTGATTTTTACAATGCTGCAAAAATCAGCTCAGGAGTAAACCAACCATGCTGGCCTTCTTAAACCAGGTGCGCAAGCCGACCCTGGATCTGCCGCTCGACGTGCGGCGCAAGATGTGGTTCAAACCGTTCATGCAGTCTTATCTGGTGGTCTTCATCGGCTACCTGACCATGTACCTGATCCGCAAAAACTTTAACATCGCGCAGAACGACATGATCTCCACCTACGGGCTGAGCATGACGCAGCTGGGGATGATTGGCCTGGGCTTCTCCATCACCTACGGGGTGGGGAAAACGGTTGTGTCCTACTACGCGGACGGCAAAAACACCAAGCAGTTCCTGCCGTTTATGCTGATCCTCTCCGCCATCTGTATGCTCGGCTTCAGCGCCAGCATGGGCGCGGGCTCCGTCAGCTTGTTCCTGATGATCGCCTTCTACGCCCTGAGCGGTTTCTTCCAGAGCACCGGCGGGTCGTGCAGCTACTCCACCATCACCAAATGGACGCCGCGCCGCAAGCGGGGTTCGTACCTCGGCATGTGGAACATCTCCCACAACCTCGGCGGGGCGGGTGCGGCAGGCGTGGCGCTGTTTGGCGCGAACTATCTGTTCGACGGCCATGTGATCGGCATGTTTATCTTCCCGTCGATTATCGCCCTGATCGTCGGCTTTATCGGCCTGCGCTTCGGCAGCGACTCCCCGGAATCGTACGGCCTCGGCAAAGCCGAAGAGCTGTTCGGGGAGGAGATCAGCGAAGAGGACAAAGAGACCGAAGAGAACGAGATGTCCAAATGGCAGATCTTTGTTGAGTACGTGCTGAAAAACAAAGTGATCTGGCTGCTGTGCTTCTCAAACATCTTCCTGTACGTGGTGCGCATCGGCATCGACCAGTGGTCTACGGTGTATGCCTTCCAGGAGCTGAAGCTCTCGAAAGAGGTGGCGATTCAGGGCTTCACCCTGTTCGAAGTGGGCGCGCTGGTCGGCACGCTGCTGTGGGGCTGGCTCTCGGATCTCGCCAATGGCCGTCGCGCGCTGGTGGCCTGCGTCGCGCTGGCGCTGATTATCGCCACGCTGGGCGTGTATCAGCACGCCAGCAACCAGTACGTTTACCTGGCGTCCCTGTTCGCGCTCGGCTTCCTGGTGTTTGGCCCTCAGCTGCTGATTGGCGTGGCGGCCGTAGGGTTCGTGCCGAAAAAAGCGATCGGCGCCGCCGATGGGATTAAAGGCACCTTCGCCTACCTGATCGGCGACAGCTTCGCCAAGCTTGGCCTGGGGATGATCGCCGACGGTACGCCGATTTTCGGCCTTACCGGCTGGGCGGGCACCTTCGCGGCGCTGGATGCGGCAGCGATTGGCTGTATCGTCCTGATGGCGATGGTCGCGGTGCTGGAAGAACGTAAAATTCGCCGCGAGAACCGCGCGCAGAAATTAAAAGCGGCCTGAGTGTGCAGGTAACTTCTTTGCCCGGCTGACCGCCGGGCTTTTTTTATTTGCTCGTCCTACCTTTACCCCGCTTTACACACCCACTCCTCTCCATGCTCTACAGTGTTTTTTGCTGCCGCCTTTCGTGCAGCCTTAGCCCCTTTTGCTAACGGAGAGCTTGCATGTTAACCCGACGATTGTCCTGCCTGGCGCTGCTGATGGCGCTGGCATCCCCCGCAATGGCCGCGGATGCCCCCACCTACGGCGAGAAGCTGGAAGGTTTCGACTACGGCTGGCCGGTAAAACACTTTACCTTTACCTCGCAAAACCAGTCTCTGGATATGGCTTACCTGGACGTGAAGCCGGAAAAACCCAACGGACGTACCGTGGTGCTGATGCACGGCAAAAACTTTTGTGCGGGCACCTGGGACGGCACGATCCGCGCGCTGTCGGCCAGCGGCTATCGCGGGATTGCTTTCATCGCATTTATCCAGCTTTTTTCGGTTCACTATTCTGGCCGTACCCGCTGTCGACACGCTGCGTTTCCCGCTATGATGAGCGGCTAGTCTAAGGAGAACGCATGGTCTGGATAATGCTGGCAACGCTTGCCGTGGTGTTTGTGGTGGGATTTCGTGTCCTGACCTCAGATTCCCGCCGCGCCATCAAACGTTTAAGCGAACGGCTGGGGATTACCCCGATGCCGATCGAGTCGATGATTGACCAGTTCGGTAAAACACCGGGCAATGAATTTATCCGCTACCTTGAGCGGCCTGACGAGGCGCATCTGCAAAACGCCGCGCAGGTGCTGCTCATCTGGCAGGTCTGCATTGTCGACGGTAGCGAAGAGAATCTGCATACCTGGCACCGTATGCTGCGTAAAGCCCGCCTTGCCGCACCCATTACCGATGCGCAAATTCGTCTGGCACTTGGCTTTATGCGCGAAATGGAGCCCGATCCGCAGGAGCTGAACGTCTTCCAGCTGCGCTATAACCAGCTATTTCTGCCGGAAGAAGGTGTGTTTTATCTGCATTAAGCCTTTTTGCCGCACAAGATATTCTGAGCGTTCAGGATCTCCTCTCTGTTTTCATTGAGGCGAGTTGCGGCATAGATATCAATATTTAATCTCTTTGCCTCATCGTCCGTTAGTTCGCGATAGCATAGCCCCTCCTGATTGAAGGTGCATTTTGACTGAGGCAGCAGCGCAAACCCTTTCCCTCTTGCGATACGGCTTAGCATCACGAGGGAATCATCCGGCTCTTTAATACGCTTCAGCGGCGTTTTCAGCGTGTCAAAGTAGCTTTCGCATTTATCATAGAATGACGGATTAGCGCTTCTCGAAAACCAAAAAAGTGGAAGATCGCTAATGTCTTCCAGCGAGACTTTCTCTTTCAGACTGGCAGGATGTAAAGAAGGCATTGCGATGAGCAACGGTTCCTGGCAGACCCAGCGGTATTGAACAATGTCTTCATGACCCGTTCCTTTTTCCCCGGTCAGCACCAGATCCAGCATATTTTTAGACAAGCTTTGCAGCAGCTGTGCTGACGTCAGGTCGGGCGTTTCAACGTCATCTCCGGCGTTCATTTTTTGAAGCTGGGCATTTACAGGTTCAATATATTCAAAATTAAGCGTGCGCGTGAGACCGATGCGCAGATTCGTTTCTGAAGAGTGAGGATCTTCTTTTAAGCTGCTGATGTCTTTGAGTATTTTTTCTGCCTGAACGACCAAGGCTCGACCTGCTTCAGTGAGGCTAACGTCATGCGTACTGCGACTGAACAACTGACGTTTCAACACCGCTTCAAGGCATTTTATCTGACGCGTCAGAGGCGGTTGAGTCATGCGCAGACGTTCGGCAGCCTTACGAAAGTTCAGTTCATGTGCAACAGCGAGAAAGCATTGTAATTGTTTGATACTGGGCAGGTTATTGCTGATTAAATGTTCTGCTGTAGCCATACGTGGGTCCTAAATGCGAAAAGGTATTTCGTCTTTTTTCCATTTCGATATTACACGCTAAATGCTGGCAGCAAAACCCGTTTTAACAGTAATACAAAAAATATATTACAAATTTAACAATTCCAATAGTTTCCTGTATTGATAAATTTCTATCCGAATCCTCACTTAATCAATACTCGGAGTAATTATGTCGTCTAAATATGTACTGGTATCACGCTTCCCATTAAAAAACACTTTTTCTGAAAAAGAATTTACTTCCTTAAAAAGCAATGAAAACGTTCGCTACTATACCTGTGAAGAAAACGGCGTTAATGAATTGCTGGAATTACGCGCATTCAACGATATTAAAGAAATTGCATGGGTTGAAAGTGAAATGGAGTCCATGTTCCATCGTTTCTCTGAGGTTCTTTCTGCCGATATCCGTCGCGAACTGCTTAAGTTTGTTGAATCCCCAATTGATAATAAAAATAGCTTGCCACAATCAAATTATATTCAGCTCCGACACGTCGAAGTGCCTGCGCATAACTATCAGCAGTACCGTCAGTGGCGCGATGAAACCATTTTTAATGTTGTAAGAGATAACAAAGATAAGATTGAAAGTTTCGAAGCATTTCATTCACTGATCAGTGGCGTTCCGGGTGTAATGTTTATCTCCTCATTCAACGGCGATAAAGCAGCATATAAAGAAGCGTTTACCAATGCGCGTTACCAGGAAATCATTCAACAGGCTGGCGATAACTTTATTACTGGCGGTAATGACGGCCTTTATACACGTATCTATCGTGCTTGCTGTTGTTGAGGGATAATGAATGAACTGTAAAAAGTTGGTAGTTGTTGGCGATAAATTTAATGAATTTGCCAATGGTAAAGATGTACTGACTATATCTCAGCTAGAATTATTGACTCAAATCCCTGCGAATATCATTGATAAAGAACATGAAATTATTGTTGGGCAGGGCGTGCGCAAGGATTTTGCCGGAAAGGTAATTTCAAACCAGGCAAGAAATGCGATTCATGGTAATAAGTTAAAAATGTGCTCTCTGGAAAAACTGGTTAGCGACAAAAAAAATGCTTATTGCCATAAAAGACTGGAACAGAATGTACTTATAGGACCTGCGGAACAAGCTGAGCATAACCACGATCTTTATGCGATGCCGCTGTTAATCGATGAGCGTTGCGAATTGATGGCGGATCATCAGACGGGGCAGCATATTCAGGGAATGCTCCTGGTTGAAGCCAGCCGACAGGCCTTTATCGGCGTCACCGAAGAATTTATTTACCAGCAGGAAAGTGGACGCTATTACGTCATTAATAGCATGGCAATCAATTTCGCCAGTTTCCTGTTCCCTTTACCGGCGCTGGTCCACTTTGAATTTCTTGAAAAAGATATTAACGACCGCCGGGGGCGTTTCAAGGCTCAGGTTCGCGTCACTCAGCACCAAACGCTTTGCGCGACAATGGATGTCTCGTTCACCGTCTATCCTTCCGCCCTGATTACAGAGAAAGAGAAATCTCTGGCTGAGGTTGCGATGCAGGCGACCATTGTTGAGCAGCAAGGGGTGACTCAGGGGGTAACGCATGCCTGAATTACGTAGCCAGAAATACCGTCTGGCTGCGACCACGCAGGGGCCGCTTTACCCCCCTGCGGAGGTCATGGACGGGAAGGGTAATTTTGTCGTGGTTGGCATGGTGCCAGGGGATAACGGACTGCAGTGGCGAAGCGTCATTGTCTCTCCGGACAGCCCGCTTCCGGCATTTGGGGAAGTCGCACCCTATAACATTCTGTGCGATCTGGACAAGATGCCTCAGGACGCGTTGAAGGACATCATTCTTCATACTCTTCCTTTACCCATTCCGATGAACAACTATCGGATGATTTTCGCACCAGAACAGCGGCCACAGGCCAATAATGAAATAAGGCCTGGCCTGCCACTTCATGAAGGCTATATCGCGGATTATCGCAGCAGCGATGGAAAGCGAGAGATCGAGCCAGTGACCCTCGCTGCCTGGCTCGAGGCAGAGGGCTCCTTTGAGGTCACATTGTCCGAAGATAAGAAACGAGCCCGGTTCACGTTTTCGTTCCGGAGCCTTGTTCCGGATAGCGTTTACACCGTGATGAGTCTCAGGGAAAACGATCTAGCCTCGGAGGATCCGAGCAGGCCAGGTCCGCTGGGAATACCCAACGTATTTATAACCGATAGCGAAGGTAATGCCGAATATTGGGCAGAGTTAACCGATCCTTTCCCGGCTCCGGCGAGGAAAGGAAACAGAATTATTAACGTAGTCGTACTTTATATGAGCTCGCGTCAGAGCTACGGCGGGGCAATTGGCTTTTATGGTCTTGGAGGCGATATCCATGCCCATTTAAAACTCAAAGGCCGTTCCTTCGATGAATTTACAACTATAGAGTGAGAAAAATATGCCATTTGTTCATGTTATGACCTGGCCTGCGAAAGATGAAAATCAAATCATCAGACTCCAGGAAGATATTACATTTGCCGTTCACAAAAACACGGGTGCGCCGCTGGATAAAATTTCCGTGGTGGTTTCTGAAATTGCGCCTTCCCGCTGGGCGGATGCAGGCGTGTCTGGTACGGATAGAGATTTTCCGGTTAAGAGTCGAAGAAAAAACTACGAGGAATAAAGTTTGCGTAAACATGCCGCTTTTTTTGATGTTGATGAAACGCTTATAAATATTAAAAGCATGTTTGATTTCTATGATTTCTGGTGCAGGGAAAATAATCAAAACGATCGTCTTCAACGCTATATGTCTCGTTTTCGCACCGACGTGAAAAACGGCGTGCCAAGGGAAGCCCTGAACAGAGATTATTATCGTCAGTTTAAAGGTGTGTCTTGTCGTTATCTGGAAGAAATGGGTGAGAAGTGGTTCAGGCGTAAGCTGGAAAGCGAGTTTTTTATTGAGAGTGCTGTTTCAGCCCTTAAAAAACATCAGAACCAGAACATGTATACCGTATTTATATCGGGCTCTATGCTTCCGATTCTTTCACCCATTGCAAAATATCTTGGAGTAACGGAAGTACTCTGTGCGCCGGTGATAATAAATGACGCAGGTGAGTTGACGGGTGAAATCGGCCTGCCTCAAACAATTGGAACAGGTAAAAAAGACGCGCTTATCGCCTTTTGCGATGATAAAGAGATTAACCCCGTGGATTGTTATGCCTACGGCGACGATCTTTCGGATATTCCAATGCTGGAAGCCACTGGCCATCCCGTCTGTGTGGGAGAGCATTCCGCGCTTACCAGATATGCAACTGAAAAAAATTGGCACATTATTTAAATCCTTATTGAGGTAAGTAGTATGACTTCAGAACTCACTCCGCAGAATATGACGTTAAGGTCATGGCTTGCTTTATTCATTCTGGCTATTTCAACCTTTACTATTGTCACCACCGAACTGGCGCCAGTCGGATTATTAACGCCAATCGCAGAGGGGCTACAGTCTTCGGAATCTGCGGTGGGCATGACCGTGTCGCTTTATGCCTGGGTGGGGGCGTTGAGTGCGCTGTTTGCCTCCGTCTTTTTAGGGAATGTGGCCAAGAAGCGGCTTTTACTTGTGCTCACTGTGGTACTTCTGATCTCTAACGTTATGGCTGCAACGGTAAACGTCTATAGCATGCTGCTTAGCGCCCGCGTACTGGGAGCGCTCGCTCACGGCGCATTCTGGGCGATGATCGGCGCAACGGCGGTGGCTATGGTCCCTGCCAGATATATAGGGGCGGCGACGTCAATCGTATTTGGTGGTGTTTCCGCAGCAAGCGTTTTTGGCGTACCGGTATCCAACTATATTGGTATTCACTTCGGCTGGCGGCAGGCATTTTGGCTGATGGCCGCGCTGAGCGTAATTGCCTTTGTGGGTATTAGCGTTCTTGTTCCCAGGATTACCAGCAAAAGTGCGCTCGGGCTGGATGCGCTTAAAGGCGTGCTGAAATCGTCAACATTATGGAAAATTTACTCAGCAACCTTGCTGGCTGTGACGGCTCACTTTGCTGCCTTTACGTACATTGAACCCTGGCTACACACGCAGAGTTTACTGTCCACCACCATTATTCCTGCTGTGCTTTTTGTTTACGGCATCGCGGGTCTGGCAGGTAATTTCCTGACCGGCGTGTTGATTGATAAGTATCTCAAGCTGACGGTCTCTTTGTCTGTACTGCTGATCTGTGCAGTGCTGCTGTTCCTGGGCCTGTCTGGTTCCTCGCTCTCTGCTGCGTTGATATTTACCAGTATGGTTGTCTGGGGTGTCGCCGTATCAGGAATATTTGTCGGTTTCCAGACGTGGGTTTTACGTATGGCAGAGGATAAAGCCTTCCCGGCCTCCGCAATCTACGTTTCATTTTTCAATACCGCGATTGGTATCGGTGCGTCAGTCGGTGCCTGGATGGTTTCATCATTTTCAATGCCGCTCCTGTATATCGTCGCCGGTACGGCCATCGGTCTGTCCGTTCTGCTTGTCGCGGTTATTCCGGCAACGTTGACCGCAAAACAATCCCGTATGGAGAAATCTTATGAGTCAAATTAATGACCGCACGCGCTATGGCAGAGAGATTATGGACCGTCTTGAAGCGGGGCTCGCGGATAAAGTCACCCGCCGCCTGAGCGAGCTCGACCCGGGGCTGCCCGCCCTGATTACCGACTATGCGTTCGGGGATGTGGTGGGTCGTCCGGGACTGAATCTCAAAACGCGCGAAATGTTGACCGTCGCCTCGCTTGTGACGCTGGGTAATGCCATGCCGCAGCTAGAACTGCATATGCGAGGTGCGCTCAATACTGGCGTGACGCCGGAAGAGCTGCTTGAAATTGTGATACAGATGGCGGTATATGCTGGCGTTCCCGCCTGCATGAATGGTCTTACTGCATACCGCGCGGCAATAGCCGCGACGGGCCATACTTTGCCAGGACTGAAGGGAAGTGACGCATGAGTGAGATTGTTATTATTGCAGCCCGCCGCACGGCGACGGGCGCATTTCAGGGCGCGCTTGCGGAGCATTCAGCCTCTGACCTGGGAAGCCGCGTCATTCAGGCGCTCCTGAAAGAATCTGGCGTAGAAGCCAGTGATATCTCTCAGGTCATTATGGGACAGGTTCTTACTGCGGGGTGCGGCCAGAACCCGGCCCGACAGTCGGCACTGAATGCTGGATTGCCCGTAGATACGCAATGTCTGACGGTAAACAAAGTGTGCGGGTCCGGGCTTAAGGCGGTCCATCTTGGCATGCAGGCGCTGCAGACGGGTGAGGCTGAGTTTGTTATCGCCGGTGGTCAGGAGAGTATGTCCAACGCGCCGCATATCGCCACCACGTCGCGTAGCGGAACGCGGCTGGGTGATATTACTCTCAAAGATAGCCTGGTTTCTGACGGGCTCTGGGATGCCTTCAACGATTATCACATGGGTATCACGGCAGAGAATGTTGCGACGGAGTTTGGTATTAGCCGCGAAATGCAGGATGAATATGCCCTTGTCTCTCACCACAATGCGCTTGAAGCGCAGGCGCGTGGCATTTTTGAGCGTGAAATTGTCCCGGTTGAATGGCAGACGCGAAAAGGTGAAACGATCAGCGTGGAGAGGGATGAAGGACCCCGTGCAACCAGTATCGAAAAATTGACGAAACTGAAGCCTGTTTTCCGAAAAGAGGGTACGGTGACGGCGGGAAATGCTTCATCGTTGAATGACGGCGCCGCGGCGGTCCTGCTTTGTACGCGTGAGACTGCCGAAGCACGTGGCTTGCCGGTTCTGGCATCGCTGGGCGTATTTTCCAATTCCGGTATCCAACCAGCATTAATGGGTGCAGCCCCGATTCAGGCCATTGCCGACTGTCTTTCCCGCTCGGGATGGAAGCCTGAAGATGTCGATCATCTCGAATCTAACGAAGCGTTTGCCGCCCAGGCGCTGGCCGTGATTCAGCAGGCCGGGATTTCCCCGGATCGTATCAATCCATACGGCGGGGCAATCGCGCTTGGGCATGCGATAGGTGCATCCGGCTGCCGAATTTTGGTAACGCTGGTTCATTCCCTGATCCGTAATGATGCCAGGCGTGGCGTTGCCGCACTGTGCGTTGGCGGCGGGGAAGGCGTCGCGTTGAGCGTTTATCGCTAACGGCGTATCCGTAGATATAAAAAAACCGGGGAAACCCGGTTTTTTATTTTCAAGATGCTGTATCAGGCATTCACGCCCTTCATACCCTCGGCAGAATAACGATCGCCTTTAATTGCTACCCGGCGATGAAGGTTGTTCAACGATTCGATATCGCTCTTCTCAAGCACAATATCGGCAGCGCGCGCGTTCTCGGCCAGATAGCTGACGTGCTTAGTACCCGGAATGGGAACCAGCCGATCGTATTGTGCTAACAGCCAGGCAAGCGCAATCTGACCTGCGGTACAGCCGTATTTTGTCGCCAGCGGGGTAATGATATCGAGCAACTGGCGATTATGATCGAGGCTGGACTGAACAAAGCGTTCGTTATGCTTGCGGAAATCACCTTCTGCAAAATCGTTGTTGTTCAGGTATTTTCCCGTCAGGAAGCCTCTGCCAAGAGGTGAGTAGGGCACCAGGCCGATACCTAGCGCTTTCACGACCGGCAAAATGTTTTCCTCGATGTCTCGTGTCCACAGAGAATATTCTGTTTGCAATGCGGTGACCGGATGCACCGCATGCGCCCGTTGCAGCGTTGAAGCCGACACTTCGCAAAGGCCGATGTGGTTGATCTTGCCCTCTTTAACAAGGGTGCGCAGACAATCCATACTCTCTTCGATCGGGGTTGCGTTGCTCACTCTGTGAAGATAAAAGAGGTCGATGCGCTCCACGCCAAGCCGCTTAAGGGATTCGTTACAGCAGCGGATGATATAGTCCGGCGTATTGTTGATGGTACGGGCGTAGGAGTCGTCAGGAGAGCGATCGATGCCGCACTTCGTGGCGATTTTGAACTGGTCGCGAGTGTTTTTATCCAGCCCGGCAAGAAAGTGACCGATTAGCCTTTCATTATGGCCACGGCCATATAAATTTGCGGTATCAATAAACGTCACGTTCAGATCGATGAGGTTATGCAATACCTGCAGTGAACCTTTGTCATCAGTCTGGCCATAAAATTCACTCAGACCCATGGCACCGTAGCCGACGGCACTGACGGTAAGATTTTGAGATAAAGTACGTGTTTTCATAGTTTCTCCTTTTCAGACGCTATGATTGTTTCACCTCAATTGTGGTTACTGAATTTTCATTTTCGTTATGCTGAAAAGGTATCAGTCGCCGCCGCTCTGCCTTCCGAATCATTAAAAACGACAAAAGTTGTCTAAACGTTAAATTCGTCACACTTTTGATGATAAACTGCGCGACTTTTCCGCACGTTTTTATCTTCAGGTGACGCCATGACAGAACATATCCAGCCCTCGACCAGACCGCAGACCAAAGAGGTGTCGCGCCCCAACTGGTCGGCGGTTTTCTCCGTGGCGTTCTGCGTCGCCTGCCTGATTACCGTTGAGTTTCTGCCGGTGAGCCTGCTGACGCCGATGGCGCAGGATCTGGGCATTTCCGAAGGCGTGGCGGGGCAGTCCGTTACCGTCACCGCCTTTGTGGCGATGTTCGCCAGCCTGTTTATCACTCAGGTGATTGGCGCGATTGATCGCCGCAAAGTGGTCATTCTGTTCAGCGTGCTGCTGACGCTCTCCTGCCTGCTGGTCTCTTTCGCGGAAAGCTTCACCCTGCTGCTGCTTGGTCGCGCCTGTTTGGGGCTGGGATTAGGCGGCTTCTGGGCGATGTCGGCCTCGCTGACCATGCGCCTGGTGCCCGCGCGCACCGTGCCAAAAGCGCTGTCCGTTATCTTCGGCGCGGTCTCTATTGCGCTGGTGATTGCCGCGCCGCTGGGCAGCTTCCTTGGTGGGATTATCGGCTGGCGTAACGTCTTTAACGCGGCGGCAGTGATGGGTGTGCTCTGCATTATCTGGGTGTGGAAGGCGCTGCCGTCCCTGCCGGGCGAAGCGGCGCACCACAAACAGAACATGTTCGCGCTGCTCAAGCGTCCGGGCGTGCTGGCGGGGATGACCGCCATCTTTATGGCCTTTGCCGGGCAGTTTGCCTTTTTCACCTACATCCGCCCGGTGTTTATGACCATGGCGGGCTTTGACGTGGACGGCCTGACGCTGGTGCTGCTGAGCTTCGGTATCGCCAGCTTTATCGGCACGTCGCTGTCGTCCCAGTTCCTGAAGCGCTCCCTGAAGGTGGCGCTGGCGGGTGCGCCGTTGCTGCTGGCGGTGAGTGCCACGGTGCTGATTCTGTGGGGTAGCGACAAGTGGGTTGCCTCGGCGATTGCGATTATCTGGGGCTTTGCCTTTGCGCTGGTGCCGGTGGGCTGGTCGACGTGGATCACCCGAACGCTTGCCGATCAGGCGGAAAAAGCCGGGTCGATTCAGGTGGCGGTGATCCAGCTGGCGAACACCTGCGGTGCTGCCATTGGCGGCGTGGCGCTCGACCATCTGGGGCTGACGTCACCGCTGGTGATTTCCGGCACGCTGATGCTGCTGACCGCGCTGCTGGTGGCGGGGAAGGTTAAGGCGAAGTAGTGTTTTTCTCCCTCTCCCGTGGGAGAGGGTTGGGGTGAGGGCATCAGGCTACGCCGATGCCTTAACCCTTCTACGCGAATCCATCGAAATCAGCACCACCGACGACACGATCAGCAGCGTCCCCAGCCAGTCCGGCAGCGTAAACGCCACGCCAAGCAACACCACCGACAGCAGCGCGCTGCTCAGCGGCTCGGCGCAGCTCAGAATGCTCGCCTTCGGCCCGCCAATCATCTGCGCGCCCTTCAGGTACAGGCTGAACGTCAGCGCCGTGCCGATCACCACCAGGTAGAAAAACGCCAGCAGCAGGCCGCCGTCAATCACGAAAGTGGTGCCGCGCCCGGCGTAGAACGGCGTCAGCATTAACCCAGCAATCAACATGCTCCAGCCGACAATCGGCAGCGTGCCGTAGCGGGCAATCAGCGCTGACGGATAGGTTGTGTAAAACGCGGCGGCAAACGCCGAGGCGATGCCGAAGAACAGCGCGGCAGGGGAGATGGAGAGCGAGGTTGGGTCGCCGTGGGTCACCAGCAGGAAGGTACCGATCAACGACGTAAAAATCGCTGACAGGACAAACACGCCGGGACGCGTTTTCCGCGCCAGGGCGAACCACGCCACAATGATGGTCGGCGACAGGAACTGGAGCACGGTCGCCGTAGCGGCGTTGGATTTTTCAATCGTCAGCAGGAAGGTGAGCTGCACGGTGAGCGCGCCGACCAGCGAGAAAAACAGCAGGCTGAGGGCGTCTTTGCGATGTTTGATGACCGAGAAAATCTTGTCGCCGTGAACGAAGGAGAGCGTCAGCAGGATCACGCCGGTAAACAGCAGGCGAACCATGGTCAGGTAAGGCGAAGAAATGTGGCTTTTCTCCATGATGTACTGCGCGCAAACTCCGGAACTGCCCCATAAAACGGCGGCGATCAGGACGTTCAGCATCCCTTTACGTGTGGAACCCATTTTCTCCCCTGCTATGTTGTCGTTAATTGGCCAACAGCATAGCATGGTTGTGTGCGGCCTGATGCCCTCCCCCCCGTAGGCCGGGTAAGCGTAGCGCCACCCGGCATGTTGTTGACCTTAGAACCACGCCTCCCACATCGCGCCGACGTTGAAGTCGTCGAGCGTCTCGTCTTTGGTATTGTTCACGCGCGCGGTGCGTTCATTATCCACTTTGCCGCCGGTGACGTAGAAGCGCAGCATCGGACGGAACTCCGGCCCCATGGCGATAGACATGTTCTGCGACAGGGTCAGCTTCCAGCCCTTATTATCGCCGCCGTTGTCGTAATCGACGTGCTGCCAGCCTGCTTCCAGCCAGGTGGAGTGAACGTCGTTCCACCAGTGCATCGGACGCACGATGGCGTTGTAGTTCTTACGGTTGTCGGTCTTATCGCGGCTATTGTCGTAGTCGTGGAAGGCGAGGATGTACTCCACCTGCGTGGCCTGGGTGAATTTATACAGCCCTTCGAAGCTGGCGTAGACCGTGGTCAGATCTTCGGTTTTGTTGAACACGCTGTTATCCGAATTATCGGAGTAGCGGGCGATCACCTTGTTCACGCCGCTGTCGTTGGTGTGGCTCAGCACCACGCCGCCCTGCCAGGCGTTCAGGCGTTCGTCGCTTTCAACCGCTTTCGAATCAAAGCCGTAGTTGGCGTACAGCTCCATGTCGATGGGGCCGAGCTTCATGCCGTGGATTTTGGAGGTCGCGGCGTAGTTGCCCTTGTCGCCCGTGCCGGAGCCGCCGGTACAGGTGATGCGCGACGGGTTCGCTTCATCTTCCATCACTTCCGGACTGCAGGATTCGACTGCCGCCACGGCAGCCACGTCAAACTGCACGCCGCCGATGTCAAAGTTCTTCACCCCGGCGCCCTGGCCGTCGTGGTTCATCCAGAAGTAATCGTTGATGCCCTGTTGCGGACGCTGGTGGAAGTCACGACCAGCCCAGAAGTAGGCATTTGGGTTGGAGGCCATAATGTTGGTCACCCCCGCGTAGGCTTTTTTCAGGTTAACCTCGTCGCCCCAGTGGTCGATCATCACGTTGATGTCCCAGATGGCGCCGTTGTCCCCTTTGAAGGCCTTGGAGAGCTGGAATTCCCCGCCGTTACCTTCGTTACCCAGACGACCAATCGCGGACGCGCCGTTGTAGGAGCCGTCCACCGCCACGTATTTCTGATCGGCGGCCTGGAAGTGCGCCCCGTAGCGGGCGTAGCCGGTAAATTTAATCCCGAACGGGATCGCCATGTCCGGGGATTGCGCCGCGCTTTGCGGCTCGGTCACCACGTCCGCTTTTTTCGCAACCGCCGCATCCATTTTGGCCTGACGCTCGGCCAGAGCTTTATCTACCGCTTTCGCCACAATGGCGTCGATTTGCTCCTGGGTAAATTCTTGTGCGAGTACGGAAATTGGGCAAATCGCGGCGATAACCGCCATGGTTAATGGAAGTTTTTTAATCGTATTCATGGTTATCTCAATATAGTTTAATTTTATTCAGACAATAACCATCCCGCTCCGATCTGACAGAGTATGTCGCTATCATCAGAACAAGTGGATCTCTATTTAGGGTACAGAGGTATTACATTAACTTTATTTCGCCATAGACTATCTCTGATATAAATGAATTATTTCTTCAGACAGTTCACGCGCTAATAAGGAATTCATTAAATGATCCTGCGCGTGCACCATAATTAACGTCATCGGCTGGCGGCCTTCGCCCGCATCCTGCTCGATCAGTTTGGTCTGCATCTTGTGCGCCTGGCGCGCGTAGCCATCGGCTTCGTGCAGCAGGCTTTTGGCCTCGTCAAAGTTGCCCTGACGCGCCGCGTGCAGCGCTTCAAAGCACAGGCTGCGGGACTGTCCGGCGTTGACGATAATTTCCATTACGGCTTCTTCCAGTGCGATCATCATTATTACTCTTTTTCAAAACTATTATTTAAGGCGGTGGCGGCAAACCACTCTCCGCTTTTCTTAATGGTGCGCTGCTGCGTTTTTAAATCGAGCTGGATAAATCCGTAGCGGTTTTTATAGGCATTACACCACGACCAGTTATCAATAAACGTCCACATATGATAGCCAAGACAATTGCACCCTTCGCTAATCCCTTTGTGCAGCCACGTTAAATGCTCAGAAATAAACTCGATGCGGTATTGATCGTTAATCTGGCCATTTTCAATAAAGCGCTGTTCATTTTCGACGCCCATGCCGTTTTCAGAAATAAAGCAGCGAGGGTTGCCGTAATTGTCGCGCAGGTTGACCAGAATATCGTAAATACCCGGCTCGTAGATTTCCCAGCCGCGGTACGGATTCATCTTGCGGCCCGGCATCTCGTAGTTATCAAAGAACCACTCCGGCATAAACGGCGCCTGCGGGTTCACCGCGCTGTCGCGACACTTCACGCGACGCGGCTGATAGTAGTTCACGCCGAGCAGGTCGATTTTTCCTTCCGCAATCAACGCGCTGTCTTCCGGCTTGCAGGCGGGCAACTGATCGTAGGATTTCAGCAACGCCACCAGGTCCGCCGGATACTCCCCGCGCAGTACCGGGTCAAGGAAGCTGCGGTTAAACATCAGGTCCGCGATGTGCGCCGCCTTCACGTCCGCCGGGTTCTGCGAGCGCGGGTAGGACGGCGTCAGGTTCAGCACGATGCCGATCTCACCCGCGTAATGTCCGGCGCGGTAAGCCTGAACGGCTTTCGCGTGGGCCAGCACGGTATGATACGCCACGGTGGCGGCCCGGCGGAAATCCACCACGTTGGGATAGTGGAAGTCGTACAGATAACCGCCCTCCACCGGGACGATGGGCTCGTTGAAGGTAAACCAGTGCAGCACGCGGTCGCCAAACAGCTCGAAGCAGATCTGCGCATAGCGGGCGTAAGCGTCCACCACGTCACGGTTTTCCCAGCCGCCGATCTCCTGCATCGCCATCGGCATGTCGAAATGGAACAGGGTGATAAACGGCGTGATGCCCTGTTCATTCAGCTCATCAATGATCTGATTGTAAAAATCGACCGCTTCCGGGTTCACTTCACCGATACCGTCGGGGATCAGGCGCGCCCAGCTAATCGAGGTACGAAAGCTGTTGTGGTTCAGCTGCTTTAACAGCTGAATGTCCGTTTTCCAGTTTTGATAAAACGTGGAGGTCTGCTGCGGCCCCACGCCGTTGTGAAAACGGTTCGGCTCGCGGGCAAACCAGTAATCCCAAGTGGTTTCCCCCTCTCTTGCCCCTTCGGTCTGGAGAGCGGAGCTTGCGCTGCCCCACCAGAAGTTATCGGGAAATGCGTATTTCATGTCCTTTCCTCTTTGACTTAATTGCTTGCGGCTTCAGCGGTACCGACGGTTGCCTGGGCCTTCTGCTCTTCGTTTTTCATCAGCGTACGCTCATAGGCGCGCAGGAACGGCAGGTACATCAGCGCGGACATCACCATACAGACCAGGCACATTATCACCGGACTGAGCGCCCAGTTTGCCGCCCATGAGGCACCAATCGGCGCGGGGGTGGTCCACGGGGTCAATGACACCACCTGAGCCAGCCAGCCGAGCTTCGTTGCGCCGTACGCCAGGCAGGCATTGACCAGCGGAACAAACACGAACGGGATAAACAGCATCGGGTTCATGATGATCGGCGCACCGAACAGAATCGGCTCATTGATGTTAAAGAAGCTCGGCACAATGCCCATTTTGCCGATGGTGCGCAGGTGCGTGGCGCGGCTGCGCAGCAGCAGGAACGCCAGCGGCAGCGTGGAGCCTACGCCACCAATCAGCAGGTAGTGATCCCAGAAGCCCTGCAGGTAAACGTGCGGCAGTGCCGCACCTGCGGCGAGCGCCGCCTGGTTTGCGGAGAGGTTCGCCATCCAGAACGGGTTCATGATGCCGGTGACAATCAGCGAGCCGTGGATACCGGCAAACCAGAAGATCTGGCACAGCAGCACGGAGAGCAGTATCGCGGGCAGGGAGTCGGATGCGGATACCAGCGGCTCCAGCAGGTGCATGATCGCCTGCGGGATGATCATTCCGGTCTGCGCTTCAATGAACAGGTTCAGCGGGTGCAGCGTACCGATCACCACCATCACCGGGATTAGGATCTCAAACGAACGCGCCACGCCGGTGGGCACTTCCTTCGGCAGGCGGATGGTCACGTTGTTCTGCTTCAGCCACGCATAGACGCGGGTGGCGTAAATCGCGGTGATAAGCGCGGTAAAGATGCCCTGACCGGAGAGATACTGGGTCGAGATTTTACCGTCGGCATACGGCGCGGCGACCAGCAGGAAGGCCATAAAGGCCAGCAGGCCGGACATCACCGGGTCGAGGTTAAACTGACGCCCCAGGCTCGCCCCAATCCCCACCGAAATGAAGAAGGTCATCACGCCCATGCTGAGGTTAAACGGCAGCATCAGCTGTTCGCGGTAGGTCTGGGAGAAATCCAGCCAGCCGCGGGCAAAGCTGTTGGTGGTATCCGCCGAGAACGGTGGGAAGATGAACACCAGCATAAACGAGCCGATGATCATGAACGGCAGCGCGGCGGTAAAGCCGTCGCGAATGGCAATCACATACTTTTGCTGGCCGAGCTTCGCGGCCAGCGGGGTAATTGACTGCTCAATCACCGCGACCATGGATTGATATAACGAACTCATGTGAACACCTTTTAGTGTGCCGCTTCGATGAGCGACAGAGCATAGTCCAGTACTTTATCGCCACGTTGCATGCCGTAGTCCATCATATCGATGGGCTGCACCGGAATGCCTTTCGTAGCCGCCTTGTCTGAGAGTGTCTGTAACATGTATTTCACTTGCGGTCCGAGAAGTACCACCTGGTATTGCGGAAACTGCGTATCAAATTCGGAAACACCGTACGCATCAATCTTCACCGGCAAACCACGTTCTTTCGCGACATCGACCATTTTGCTGACCAGCAGGCTGGTGGACATCCCGGCAGAGCAACACAGCATAATCTTGAACATCGACAACCATCCTCTAAATGTAAATAGTTATTGCGAGGATGATTGGACATGATACGGAAACCGGTTTCCATTTATAAAAAGCAGAACTGTGATAACCATCAATATCCAATACTTATGAGGCTAATTAACCGGATGTGTGTCACATAATTTGGCTGTTTTGACATCATTTTGAGTGGAAACGGAAAATCGGTTTCCATGAAAAACGGAAACGGATATACTCCGTTCTGGCTATAATGTGAGCCGTAGCGGTTATGGAATTTGCAGGCGCGAGGTTAGCCTGCCAGGGGAAAGAGATGTCGACAATCAATGATGTATCACGTCTGGCCGGGGTGTCTAAAGCCACGGTATCGCGAGTGTTGAGTGGGTCACGTGGCGTTAAGGAAGCCAGCCGTCAGGCCGTGCTAAAGGCGGTGGATGAGCTGAACTACCGGCCTAACGTGATTGCCCAGTCGCTGCTGAGCCAGTCGACGGGCTGCATTGGGGTGATTTGCGCGCAGGAAAACATTAACCAGACCACCGGGTATCTTTACGCGCTGGAAAAACAGCTCAGCCAGCATCAAAAACACCTGCTGCTGCGCTTCGCCCATAGCAAAGCGGAAGTGATGAATGCTCTTGAAGAACTCTCCTGCGGCCTGTGTGACGACATTCTGGTGATTGGCGCCCGTTTCCCGCTGGACGTGGATATGGAAAACGTCATTCTGGTGGACTGCATGGAGGCTGATAACTCCAACAGCATTCAGTTCGATCACGCCTTTGCCGCCGAAACCGCCTGTAACTATCTGACCAGCCAGGGGCGTCGCCAGATTGCGCTGATCCACCCGCACGGCAGCGGGTTTGCCGACCAGGTGCTGCTTGGCTATAAGCACGCGCTGGAGAAAAATTTCCTGCCCTTTAATCGCAACCTCGTCTTTATGGACGCGACCTCCTCGTCCGTTGCGCTTCAGGAATTACTCAACAACGCGTCCACGCTGAACTTCAACGCGCTGCTGGTGGCGGACGAGCAGGAAGCCCAGCGGGTGATCCCGCAGCTGCAGGCGTTTAATAAATCCGTACCGGACGACATTATGGTCTTTAGCCTGGCCGGATCGCTGCACCTGCCGGGTATTCCGGTGATCCCGGCGATTGAATATTCAATGGATGCCATGGCGGCGCGTATCGTAAGCTGGCTGACGGAGAAAACGCAGATGCTCGGGTCCTATGTTCTGCGCGGGGATCTCATCATTCCGGACGTGCGGAAGCGTTAAAACATTTTCCAGGCCGGGTAAGCGCAGCGCCACCCGGCGAGAACTCAATAATCTTCCAGACAATCCACCTGACCAACCGCAGCCCAGTAGGCGTCCAGGTTGTCGCGCTTCACGGCGGTGATGGCGTTTTTGATCAGCAGCTGATTGGCCTCGGACGACAAAATCATCTCCTGCCAGGCCTTATCGCTCTGCTTTTTCTGTGGCGTACAGGTTTTCTTAATATCTTTCAGGACCTGTTGCTTAATCTGCGCCTCTTTCGCCGGATCGTCCTTTTCCTGAGCATGGACAAACGCGGCGAAGAGCAGACAAACCAGCAGGCAGACCAGGTGCGCAGCTTTCATCAACAACCCCCTTTAGACGTCACAGGCTTCCCATGAAATATATCGTTACATTCAGTGTAGCGATTCCAGTCGAAAGTATGATTTTCTCTTTTCTGCGCATGAGAATCGCCCACCGATAAGGTTACTGGATCCCCCCGCCCAGCGACTGCCACAGCGTGATGCGGTTCTCCAGGTCGGTTTGCTGCAGCGCAATCAGCGATTCCTGCGCCGACCACAGCGACCGCTGCGCGGTCAGTACCGTCAGATAATCCCCCGCGCCCGCCTTATAGCTGCGCGTTGCCACATCCAGCGTTTTTTGCTCGGCCGCCACGTATTCTCGCTGGGCATCAAGCTGCTCGCTGAGCGTTTCACGGCGCGCCAGCGCGTCGGCCACGTCTTTAAACGCGCTCTGGATGGCTTTTTCATAGGTCGCAATTAACCCTTTTTTCTCGGCTTCTGCATAACGCAGCTGCGCCAGATTGTTGCCACCGCTGAACAGCGGCAGGGTGATGGACGGCGCGAATGACCAGACCTTCATCCCGTGGCTGAACAGGGAGGAGAGCGAGTCGCTGCCGACGCCCGCGCTGGCGGTCAGTGAAATGGTCGGGAAGAAGTTGGCGCGCGCCGCGCCGATATTGGCGTTGGCGCTCAGCAGGTTATGTTCCGCTTCCTGAATGTCCGGGCGGCGCAGCAGCGCGCTGGAGCTGACGCCCGCCGGGATCAGCGTGATGGCGTTATCGCTGAGGCTCTCCAGCGTGCCCGGCAGCAGGTTGTCCGGCACCGTGTCGCCCGCAAGCAGATTGAGGGCGTTTTTGTCCTGCATTACCTGCGTCCGGTAGCTCGCCACGCTGGCGCGCGCCTGCTGGTAAACCGCCATCGCTTCACTGACGTCCGTAGCCGCCGCGACGCCCACTTCCTGCTGGCGCTTCACAATCTTCAGCGAGTTTGCCGCGCTCTCCATTGTGGATTTCGCCAGCGCCAGGTTGCTGTTATCCGCCGCCAGCGTCACCCAGGCCGTGGTCAGCTCGCTAACCATCGTAAGGCGCGTGTTCTGCGCGGTGAACTCGCTGGCAAGCCAGGTTTCACGCGCGGCGCGGGAGAGGCTCTGGTTGCGGCCAAACAGATCCAGCTCGAAGCTGGAGACCGCGCCGTTGGCTTCGTCGCTTGTCGCGACGCCGCTTGCCAGCGTGCGGCTGCGGGTGTGGCTCAGCTCGGCGTCCACCGTCGGAAACAGGGACGAGCGCGTTTCACCGTACTGTGCGCGGGCGGCGTCGATATCCGCGATCGCTTTTTGCACGTCGCGGTTGCTGTTCAGCGCCATCGTCACCACGCTTTTCAGCCTCGCGTCGTTCATCACCTGCTGCCACTGGCTCACCACGGCGGTGGCTTCGCCGTGCGCGCCGGGCAAGGTCGCCGGGACGGGGGCGTCCGGGCGTTGATAGGTAGGGTCTAAAGACACACACCCTGCGCTCAGCAGGGCTAACGCTAAAACAGTGACACGAAACATTATGACCTCCGGTTCGGGTGTTTACCGGAGAACAGACGTTTCACCAGTACAAAGAATAAAGGGACGAAGAAGATCGCCAGCAGCGTCGCAGCCAGTGTTCCGCCGATAATGCCGGTACCAATTGCCACGCGGCTGTTGGCACCGGCACCGGTTGCAACGGCCAGCGGCGTCACCCCTGCGATAAACGCCAGCGACGTCATGATGATGGGACGCAGACGCGTCTGGGCGGCACGCAGGGCGGCGCGCGTCAGGGAGTAACCTTCTGCGACTTTGGCTTCGGCAAACTCGACAATCAGGATGGCGTTCTTCGACGACAGGCCGATAGTGGTGAGCAGCGCCACCTGGAAGTAGACGTCATTACTCAGGCCGCGCAGGGAGGCGGCAAGCGCCGCACCCAGCACCCCAAGCGGGATCACCAGGATGACCGAAATCGGCACCGACCAGCTCTCATACAGCGCCGCCAGGCACAGGAACACCACGAGAATGGAAAGGGCATAGAGGCTCATCGCCTGACCGCTTGCCAGTTTTTCCTGCAAAGACAAACCGCTCCACGCCCAGGTGCTGCCGGACGGCAGGCTGTTTGCCAGCTGCTCCATTTTGCTCATCGCCGTGCCGGAGCTCGCGCCGCTGGCGTTTTCGCCCTGTATCTCATACGCCGCCGAGCCGTTGTAGCGCACCAGGCTTTCCGGGCCATACTCCCAGCGCGTGGTGGCGAAGGCGGAGAACGGGGTCATGGTGCTGTCGCTGCCGCGCACATACCATTTGTTGAGATCGGACGGCACGGCGCGATAGTCGCTGTCGCCCTGGATGTAGACCTTTTTCACACGGCCGCGATCGATAAAGTCGTTCACGTAGGTCCCGCCCCAGGCGCTGGAGAGGGTGTTGGTGACGTCGCTCAGGGACAGCCCCAGCGACACGGCCTTGTTGTTGTCGATATCCACCTGAAGCTGCGGCATCTGCGGCAGATCGTTGGCGCGCACGGCGTGCAGCGAGCTGTCCTGGTTGGCTTCGCCAATCAGCTGGTTACGCAGTTTCAGCAGCGCGTCGCGGTCGGTGCCGCCGCTGGCCATCAGCTCAAAGGTAAAACCGTTGCTCTGGCCCAGGCCGTCCACCGCAGGCGGCGTCATCGCAAAGATGGTCGCATCGCGGATGGTGCTCAGTTCCTGCGTGGCACGCAGGGCGATGGCCTGAGCCGTGTTTGCATCGCCTTTACGCTCTGACCAGTTCTTTAGGGAGACAAACGCCATCCCGGCGTTCTGGCCGCTGCCGCTGAAGCTGAAGCCTTCAATGGTGAAGATCACGTTGGTGTTGGCTTTCTCTTTGGTGAGGAACCACTCGCGCACCTGGCGGCTGACTTCGGCGGTACGTACCGTCGTCGCGCCGGCTGGCAGGGTGTACTGCACCATGATTTCGCCCTGGTCTTCCGTCGGCAGGAAGCTGCCCGGCAACTTAAGCATGGCGAAGCCCATCGCGCCGCAGAGCAGGGCGTAGATGACCAGCATGCCGCCGGAACGGCGCAGAGCGCGCAGCACCTTGTTCTGATAACCGCGCTCGGTCCTGCTGTAGAAGCGGTTAAACGCGCCGAAGAAGCCCTTTTTGTGCGGCGTCGTGTGGCTCAGAATCGAGCCGCAGAGCGCGGGCGTCAGGGTCAGCGCCACCACCACGGAGAGGAACATCGCCGAAATAATGGTGACCGAGAACTGACGGTAAATCACCCCGGTTGAGCCGCCGAAGAAGGCCATCGGCAGGAATACCGCAGAGAGCACCAGCGCAATGGCGACCAGCGCGCCGGAGATTTCGCCCATCGATTTCTCGGTGGCTTCCCGGGCGGGCAGCCCCTCGTCGCGCATAATACGCTCGACGTTTTCCACCACCACGATGGCGTCATCCACCAAAAGCCCAATCGCCAGCACCATGGCAAACAGCGTCAGGGTATTGATGGAGTAGCCGAACAGCGCCAGCACGCCGAAGGTACCCAGCAGAACGACAGGTACCGCCAACGCGGGGATCAGCGTCGCGCGGATGTTTTGCAGGAACAGGTACATCACCACCACCACGAGGACAATGGCTTCGAACAGGGTCTGAATCACGTCCTCAACGGAGATCTTGATGAACTCGGTGCTGTCCTTCGGGTAGGCCACGTCGTAGCCTTCCGGCATCGACTTTTTGAACTCGGCAATCTTGTCTTTCACCGCCGTCGCAGTGTTGAGCGCGTTCGCACCCGGTGAGAGCATGACTGCCATACCCGCCGCCGGGTGGCCGTTGAGCTTCGCGGTGGCGGTATAATCTTCGCTGCCCATCTCCACGCGGGCGACATCGCTGATGCGCACCACCGCGCCGTTGGACTGGCTCTTCACAATGATGTTTTTAAACTGATCCACCGTCTGCAGGCGCGACTGGGCGCGGACGGTGGCGGTCAGCTGCTGGGCGTTCGACGAGGGCAGCGCGCCGATTTTACCGGCGGAGACCTGCACGTTCTGCGCTTCAATCGCGCTCTGCACGTCGGACGGCATCAGCGAGTAGGATGCCAGCTTCGCCGGGTCGAGCCAGATGCGCATCGCGTATTCCGCCCCGAACACCTGCAGGCTCCCGACGCCTTCCACGCGCGCCAGCGGATCCTGCATATTACTCACCAGCCAGTCGGCAATATCCGAGCTGCTGGCGGTGTCGGTTTTATCGTACACGCCCATGATCAGCAGGAAGTTGCTCTGGGATTTTTCGACGGTGATCCCGGACTGCTGCACCTCGGTGGGCAGGCGCGATTCCGCCTGCTGGACTTTGTTCTGCACCTGCACCTGAGCGGTGTCCGGGTCAGTGCCCTGCTCGAAGGTGACGGTAATGCTCACCGATCCGTCCGAGCTGCTGGTGGAGGTGAAGTAGAGCAGGTTATCCAGCCCGGTCAGTTGCTGCTCGATCACCTGCGTTACGCTGTTTTCCAGCGTCTGCGCGGAGGCACCGGTATAGGTGGCGGAGATTTTGATCGACGGCGGCGCAACGTCCGGGTACTGCGCGACCGGCAGCGTGCGGATGGCCAGCATCCCGGCGAGCATGATAAGAATAGCGATAACCCAGGCAAAGACCGGGCGACGCACGAAGAAACGGGAAAACATCAGGCGTTTCCTCCGTTGGCTTTCATCTCTTCGGCCTTCACTTCCTGCCCGGCGGTGACTTTGTCAGTACCTTCCACAATCAGCCTGTCGCCCGCCTTCAGCCCGCTCAGCACCAGCCATTTGTCGCCGTAGGTGTCACCCGTTTCCAGCTGACGCTGCTCGACCTTGTTGCTGGCATTGACCACCAGAGCGGTGGCGGTGCCTTTGGCGTCACGGGTGATGCCCTGCTGCGGCGCGAGGATCGCGTCGCTCATGACGCCTTCATCCACCCTGGCGCGGACAAACATGCCCGGCAGGAGCTGATGCTGCGGGTTCGGGAAGACGGCGCGCAGCGTGACCGAGCCGGTTGATTCATCCACCGCCACTTCGGTTAACGCCAGGCGGCCTTTCTCGCTGTAGGTGCTGCCGTCTTCGAGGATTAACGACACGCTTAGCGTATCGCTATTGGTGGCAAGGGTTTGCTTGCGTAAACGCAGCAGATCGGCGCTGGAACGGGTTAAGTCGACGTACATGCTGTCCAGCCCGCGAATGGTGGCGAGCGCGGTATCCTGCTGGGCGGTGACCAGCGCGCCGGGGGTGACGGAGGAGATGCCGATGCGTCCGGCAATCGGCGCGGTGACGGTGGTCCAGTTGAGGTTAATGCGCGCGCTCTCCTGCGCGGCCTTCTTTGATTCAACGCTGGCCTTGTCCTGCGCGCAGGTGGACTTCGCGTCTTCTGCGTCCTGACGCGACACGCCGTCGTCTTTCACCAGCTGCGCATAGCGCTGGGCTTTCTGGCAGTCGGCCTGCACCAGCGCCTGGGCCTGTTTCAGCGCCGCGGCGGCTTCATCAAACGCCGCGCGGTAGCTGGAAGGGTCAATTTGATACAGCGCCTGTCCGGCCTTCACGGTATCGCCTTCGGTGAACAACCTCTTCTGAATAATGCCGCCCACCTGCGGGCGCACTTCGGCGCTCATGGCGGCGGTGGTGCGGCCCGTGAGTTCGCTGACGACGGAGACCGGCTGGCTCATGAGAGTGACAATCCCCACATCCGGAAGAGGATGCTGGGGAGCAGATGTTTGCGCATTATCGCACCCGGTCAGGAGGAGTAATGCCGCGATGGAGGTTGTTATGGTTTTCATAATCTTTTTCCAGGGTGAACGATGCCTGCCCTGTTAAAGGCTCAACAGGGAGGAAGGCTATTTAAAGGCACAGCGATACCGCATCTCCGGCATGGCCGAAAATGTTAAGTTGGGAAATTACTTATTCCCGCTAATTATTCACATGCGATTACTTCGCAGAGAAAAGCATATTTAAAATATTCTGATAGATAGGCTCTAATTGTTCTGACGGTACTTTTAAAGGCGCGAGTCGACGGTAAATCGTACCTTCGATCATCACCGCGGTAATTTCCACGCAGCAGCGAATATGTTCATCGCTCAGATGAGGAAATTGTTTTTTCAGGTGCGCACAGGCATTGGTAAACATCCGGGCATCGGCTGCGATCATCATGGCCGCCACCTGCGGGTTACGGGTCGCCTCGGCAGACATTTCGAGCATCAACGCATCGTCGTCTTCGTTGAGCGTCTGACGCCAGGCGAGCGCCTGCGGCATCCCTTCCACCACCGTTTTGTCCTGCATCCCTTCGATGCGTGAGTCGATAATGCGGCGGATCATCTCTTCAATAATCGCGTCTTTGTTACTGAAATAACGATAAATTTGCCCGACACTAAGCTTCGCCTCACTGGCAATTTGCGACATGCTGGCGGCGTGAAATCCGCTGGCGCGAAAGCAGCGACGCGCGGCGGTGATGATTTCGTCCTGACGTTGTTTTTGTCGTTCTTCCAGCTTTGTGCTCATCGTCGTATACCGTGCAAAAGTGAGAATGATCGTTCTCAGTATACGTTTTGGATGCGTATTGGAAAGGCTTTTTTTATTTAGTTATTGAGTGAATGTTTCTGTATTAAAAAAAAGGAGGAAATTAGGAGTTTTTATGAAGGTTAAGCTGTGAGATATTCAAATTGCGCGGAAAATAAGGAGAGGAATATGCACCTGAGCATAACAGATAATGTAACACCCGCAGAAAAAGAAGAGCTATTTGTGGGGTTAAGAGCCTATAACGGACAGTTTATCGATCTGACAAACTTTAGCGGCGACATTGGCGTTTATGTACGAGACGATAAAGGCGTCATGCTCGGCGGGCTCATTGGAGTGCGTAAAGGCGACTGGCTGAATATCGACTTTCTCTGGGTCAGCGACACCGTGCGGGGTACCGGCGTGGGCAGCCAGCTTATCAAAACGGCGGAAGATGAAGCTAGACGCAAAGGCTGCAAGCATGCGCTGGTGGATACCGTCAGCTTCCAGGCGCGTCCGTTCTATGAAAAACAGGGGTACCAGCTGCAGATGTCTTTGCAGGATTATCCGTACCCGGGCATGCAGCGACATTACCTGGCGAAAGCCCTTTAAGCTCTGAATCCGTAGGCCGGGTAAGCGCAGCGTCACCCGGCCATACCCGCATATAACTTATCCTTCTTATTGATTCTTTTTCGTTTTTTATTTCACCGCCTCGTTGTCGATATAGTCACTACAACATTCAGCAAAAGGAACTGTCTCGTGAAACGTCGATTGGGTGCTCTGGTTCTCGCTGGCCTGCTGCTGGCAGGGTGCGATCAAAGTGGCAGCGATGCCAAACACATAAAAGTGGGCGTCATCAACGGCGCTGAACAGGACGTGGCGGAAGTCGCCAAAAAGGTGGCAAAAGAAAAATATGGCCTGGACGTGGAGCTGGTCGGCTTCAGCGGCTCGCTATTGCCCAACGATGCCACTAACCAGGGAGAGCTGGATGCCAACGTCTTCCAGCATCGCCCGTTCCTTGCAGAAGATAACAAGGCGCATGGCTACAAGCTGGTGGCCGTGGCGAACACCTTTGTTTTCCCGATGGCCGGCTATTCCCGCAAAATCAAATCCGTCTCTGACCTGAAGGACGGGGCGACTATCGCCATTCCAAACGATCCGACCAACCTTGGCCGCGCGCTGCTGCTGCTGCAAAAAGAGAAGCTCATCACCCTGAAGCCGGACACCGGGCTGCTGCCGACGGCGCTGGATATTACCGCCAACCCTAAGCAGCTGAAAATCATGGAACTGGAAGGGGCACAGCTGCCGCGCGTGCTGGATGACCCGAAAGTGGATGTCGCCATCATCAGCACTACCTATATTCAGCAAACAGGGCTATCGCCGGTGCATGACAGCGTCTTTATTGAAGACAAAAACTCGCCGTACGTGAACATCGTGGTGACGCGCGAAGACAACAAAGACGCGGAGAACGTGAAGGCGTTTATCCAGTCCTATCAGTCACCGGAAGTGGCGAAAGCGGCAGAGACGATCTTCAACGGCGGGGCGGTGCCAGGCTGGTAAAGGTGCCGGCAGAAAACGCGGTGATGAAAATGGCCCGATACCATCGGTAATCGCCCTTTAGCCCACAGCACCAATTGTGACGGCTGGCTATCCTCCTTATCACACCAACCGGAGGATAGCCCATGAACATTACCCAAATTCGCAATGCCACCCTGCTAATTACCTACGCCGGAAAACGCCTTTTAATCGACCCGATGCTGGCCCCGAAAGGCGCTTATCCGGGCTTTCCCGGTACGGCGCATGCCGAACGCCGTAACCCGACGGTCGAACTCCCCGTCGATGTCAATACGCTGCTGGACGCTGACGCGGTGATCGTCACCCATACCCATGACGATCACTGGGATCGCACCGCGGCAGAGCTGATCGCCAAAGACAAACCTATCTACGTGCAAAACGATCGTGACGCCGCGCTGCTGCGCAGCCAGGGATTTACCAACCTGACGATCATGACCGACGAGACCACCTTCGGGGAGGTTCGGATTGCGAAAACGTACGGCGGCCAGCACGGGACCGACCGCGCTTACGCCGTGCCAGAACTGGCGGAGCTGCTGGGCGAGGCCTGTGGCGTGGTGCTGCGTCATCCTGATGAGAAGACGCTCTATCTTGCCGGGGATACCATCTGGCGCGAAGAGGTGGCAGCCGATCTGCAAAAACACCAGCCGGATGTGGTGGTACTGAACGCCGGTTATGCCCACGTCATCGGCTTTGGGCCCATTATTATGGGACAGGAAGATGTGCTTAACGTCCATTTCCTGCTGCCGCAGGCTAAAATCGTCGCGAGCCACATGGAGGCGATTAACCACTGCCTGTTGACCCGCAGCGCGCTGCGTGAGTACGTCGAAGCCAACCAGGTGAGCGATGTGGTGAGCATTCCCCAGGATGGCGAAACCGTTATATTCTGAGTGCGTTAACGGGAAAGGAGAGACAGATGTCGCTAATCAACGTCGCGATTGTCGCGGTAGACGGGTTCAGCCCGTTCCACTACTCCGTTCCCTGCATTCTGTTTGGTGATTCGGTCTCCGGCGAAAAGCGCTTTAACGTGACGATCTGCGCCGAAACGCCGGGGTTTCTTACCTCAAAAGACGGGTTTGCCCTCAACGCCACGCAGGATTACACCGCCATCGGGCAGGCCGACATTGTTGTCGTTCCCTACTGGCAGCACGTCCTTGAACGGCCGCCTCAGGCGCTGCTCGACAGCCTGGTGTTGGCGAGAGACAACGGCGCGGAAATTGTCGGCCTGTGTCTGGGGTCGTTTGTGCTGGCCTGGGCGGGGATCCTCGACGGTAAACGGGCCGCCACCCACTGGGAGTTTGAACATCATTTCCAGTCGCTCTTTCCGAACGTCCAGCTGGATATCAATGCCCTCTACGTGGATGACGGCAATATCATCACCTCTGCCGGTACTGCGGCTGCGCTGGACTGCTGCCTGTACATCATTCGCCAGCGTTTTGGCAGCGTCGTCGCCAACCAGATTGCCCGTCGGATGATTGTCCCGCCCCATCGCGAGGGCGGGCAGGCGCAGTTCATCGCCCAGCCGGTTCCGAAAGATACCCGTGACGCACGTATTAACTGCCTGATCGACTACCTGCAGCAGCACATCACCGAACCGCATAGTCTGGATTCGCTGGCGGAGGTGGTTTCGATGAGCCGCCGCACGCTGACTCGTCATTTTATTAAAGCCACGGGGATGAGCGTCGCCGACTGGCTTACCGCCGAACGCCTGCGGCGCAGCCAGATTTTGCTTGAAGCCGGAAATATGCCCGTTGAGAGCGTGGCGGAGCTGGTGGGATTTAATTCCGCCATCACCTGGCGACAGCAGTTTAAGGCGCGCTTTGGGGTGAGCCCAGCGGAGTGGCGAAAGACGTTCCGTGTTCATCCGTCTTTATAATTCTGTCGCGATGGAATAAAAAGGCGTGGGGGACATTTTCGGGGTGACGGCTACGAACGCCCCTAACGAGCGCGCTTTAAACACCGTAATCTATTATTTTCTACTTTAGCGCCAGTGTCTTTTTAGCGTGGTCCTGTTTTTTTTGCTGAAAATGCTGATGTATCAGACGGGTTACAAGACGCATCTCTTCCGGTTAAGATATTGCACGTTACTTTCCAGAAGAAAAGGTAGTGGCATGAACAATATTGAAACGCAGTTACTTGAATCAGGTTTCACCGTAAAAGAGTTAGCGTATCTGAACCGAAACATCAGTCGTTATGGTTCATCCTTGCTCGAGGTCGTGCTTGAGTTAGGTAAGCGATTTATCATGGTTCTGTGTATTACTGCGGCTGTGGCTCTGATTTTCCTGGCGCTTATTTTTTTCGCTGAACATTACAATCTTGTTTCCGGGGGCATCTCTCTTTTCATCGTGTTAGCGATTGTCTGGTTTTTTCAACCCCCGGTCATTACCTACAAAGCCTGGCGCTACAGAAAGAAATACATTAGTTCTGGCCAGACGCATTAGAAATTAAATCAAACGAGACTTTTGCAGAGACACCCCAGCCGACAATTTTCATAGTGAGCGCTGCGCGATTCATACCGTCTACCTTGCGGTAGAAATCCAGCGGGAGATAGCGAAACAGACGCCATGATTCGGGTTTTCGGATGGCGCCAAATACCGTATAGACGCTTGCTGCCAGGCTTACGCTATTGAAGACTCCCAGTGCTGATTCACGTTTAAATCCCATAAACTGAGCGATATCCATGACGCCATCTGCCAGCATACCTTCAGATTTTGGTTGATGTTGAAGCGTTCTGTTAATTTCTTTTGAAATAGCATTTGCACCATCCATAACCAGAATCGCTCCTGCAAGCGCACCCACTGGATTCATTGTCATCATTGCACCAACGCCTGCAACAATCTGTAACCCGGAAAGTACAACCTTTATCGACGAGATAAAGTAACCGATGACTTTGTTATTTTCTTTAACCAGCTCAATCTGAGCAAAAAGCTGAGCTGTACGTGAGCGAAGCATTCTGCTTTGATCAAGAAGACTTTCGTTCTCAGCCCGGATGTTTTTCAGGCATTCCATGCACTCATCATGACTTCTGGCCGCCCGGGTAGCGCTAAACTGTTGCATTACAAATTGCCGAATATCATCCATAAATTTAATTCGTGCGAGTCCGTCGCTGAGATGTTGCCCTCCGACAATATTCGCAGTATTGATAAGCTTTCGGGCTTCAAGGTTAATCATTGTTTCAGCCCATGCACGGGTGTTCTGACCAGGGAAAAGTGCAATATCCATTTTAATTTTCTCATCTGATAACCAATGTTTACAGATTATCCAGCCAGCAGAAACTGACAACAATAAATTGGATAATTTATCGCGAGCTCAGAATTCGCTGAAGCATATACCTGCGGAAATCATCATCGTCGTTGATGGCGACCATGAGAGGGATGACTGGAGAAAAGTAATTAAGGAAACAAACACTTACCCCAGCCTCTCCACCCTCGTCTCCCCCTCCTCCATCGACAGCTGATACAGCGAAAACGATCTGTGCTTCTCAATCAACGTCGCCAGCTCCGGCGAGTGGCTGGTGAGCCAGATCTGCGAGTAGCGGCTGGCCTCGGCGATTAAGCTCGCCAGGGCGGGCAGCATCTGTGGGTGCAGGCTGTTTTCCGGTTCGTTTAACGCGATAAACGCCGGCGGGCGCGGGCTTAACAGCGCCACCGCCAGGCACAGAAAGCGCAGGGTGCCGTCGGAGAACTCCGCCGGTTCCAGCGGCCTGCTCAGCCCCTCGCGCTGCATCATCATGCGAAAATGTCCGCCGCTGTTGTCGCTGTAAAACACGCAGCCGGGGAAGGCCTGGTCAAGGATGCGCATCAGCAGCAGCTCGTCGCCAATCTCCACGATAGTCTGAAACGCCGCCGCCAGGTTGGCGCCGTCGCTGGCCAGCACCGGGGAGCGGAAACCGACCTGCGGGGCGCGCATCGCCGAGCCGATTGATACAGAAAACTCATGATAAAAGCGCCAGTTACGCAGGGACTCGCGCATCTGCGACACTTCCGGGTAAAGGTGCGGTTCGCCAAGCTGCCCGAATACCGATTCGTTCTCGTACAGCGTGCCGCTGTGGGTCACTTTTTCATGATGCACGTTGTTCAGAAACACGGCCTGATTCCTGCGCTTCATCAGCTGTGACGATGGTCGACGGTGCTGGCCGCTCAGCCAGATGGACTCCTCTTTGATCACCGGGTCGAGTTGAAACTGTGAGGGATACGGCAGCTTCTCCACAAACCCGACCTGCAGCTCGTATTCGTAGGTCTCAGTTTCTACCGCCAGATTCATCCGCCGCAGCTGGTCGCTGCGGGTTTTGCCTGCCCAGAACACCTTCAGAATGCCGCCCTCGTTCGCCAGCGCCTGGGAAAACTGCCCTTGCGCGGCGCTGTGCATCAGGTGTATCGCCTTGTAAATATTGGATTTCCCGGTACCGTTCGGCCCGAAGACGATGTTGAGCTGCTCCAGCTCCAGCGACATCTCGCGGATGGAGCGGTAGTTTTGAATGTGCAGGGTGTTGATCACAGGCAGGTCCCTTTTGCAGAATATAACTGTATATAATCACAGTCTTTAGATGAAATGCAAAAAAGAGACGACAGTGAGGATGTCGTCTAAACGGGGTACTGCTTTGGGCCTCTATGGGTCAATGGGGCCTTCGCATTTTTTTCATCACTTGACTGCCAGACGCAGACCCAAATCATCAGGATAGGGATCAAAGTAGTTTTGCGTCATCAGATACCGGTCGGGGTATTCGGCCAGGTAGTGCTTCAGCAGCGTGATCGGCGCGAGGATAGGCAACTGTCCGTTGCGATAATGCAGGATCACATCGCGCAGCTCGCCGCGCTGGCGGGTGTTGAGCTGGTTACGAAAATAGCCCTGAATATGCATCAGCACGTTGGTGTGATTCTTCCGCGAGGCGGGTTTTTTCAGGATGGTCATCAGCTTTTCCCGGTACGCCACGAAGAAAGCGTCCAGGTCTTCCCACTCGTGCAGCGAGGCAACGAACGGGCCAATCTCACGGTAGCCCGCCTGGTGGTGCGCAAGCAGCTGAAGCTTATAGCGGCTGTGGAAGTCCAGCAGCGCGCGGCGCGTGAGGCCATTTTTACGTAGCGTGTTGAGTTCGTGCAGCGCAAAAACGCGCTCGACGAAGTTTTCCCGCAGCACCGGGTCGTGCAGGCGTCCGTCTTCTTCAACGGGCAGCCACGGCAAGGTTTCAAGGAGGGCGGCGGTGAACAGCCCGACCCCCTCCTTGCGGCCCCGGTTGCCGTTTTCATCATACAGCCGCACGCGTTCCATGCCGCAGCTTGGGGATTTTGCACAGACAACAAAGCCTGCGAGATCGCCGATTTTCGGCAAATAATCTGCCGCAAATTCAGCCATTTTCTGCGTAACGTCTTCGTTAGGCGCGTGGCTGAAGCGCATCTGCGTTTCTCCATCTGTCGTGACGATCAGACGCAGCGCCGGGCGAGGCGTCGACAGGCCGATGGCCATCTCCGGGCAGACGGGCCTGAAATTCACCCACTGGGCCAGCTCATCCATGATGAAGCCCATGCGCTTATGTCCGCCGTCAAAGCGAACGGCGGATCCGGTCAAACATCCGCTAATACCGAGCACAGGTTTCGTTGTCATGGTGTAGTCCTCCCGTTCATATAACTAAAAATTACACAACATGACTAATTTGTCCAAGTATTCGCGGAGCTATTTTTTATAATCCTTTAAAATCAATGCCTCTTAACTGCCCTTGTAGGTCGAGTAGCCGTACTGGCTAAGCAGAAGTGGAATGTGCAGCTTCTCGTTGGTGCGGGTCACGGTAAACAGCACCGGGATCTCCGGGAAGAAGGTATCCAGCTTTTTGCCGTGGAAATACTCTGCGGTTTTAAAGGTTACTTTGTACACGCCAGGCTGCATGTCCTGATCCTGCGGATAGAGCGATTTAATACGGCCATCCTGGTCGGTTTTACCGCTGGCAACCTGAGTCCATTTGTCCTGCTGCTGCTTCTCCAGCGTAACGGTAACGTCTGATGGCGGCATTCCGGTTTGCTGGTCAAGAATGTGGACGCTTAGCGTGCCGGCAGGGGCGCTAAAGGCGGCAGGGGCAAAGGCCATCGAGGCCAGGATCAGCAGAGGGGCAGTTTTTTTCATGGTGTTTTCCTGTTGAGTTATTCGTCACAGGAAAACGTTAGCATCTGCGGCGCGGGAAAATATTCAACTTTTCGTGAAGATTCCCGCAGGAGAAAATTATCAGAGGATAATTACTTCAAGCGATACCTGCTGCTGCCACTGCTCCACCTGCTTTTTCCGCCCGGCGGTAAGCTTGCCGCTGGTGACCAGCAGCCATTTCCGCTCCGGGAAAATCTCCGGCGCCAGCGCGTCAGGGGGAACCGGCAGGATGTCGATGCGGTGGCCCTGCCCGGTGCGCGTTAGGGCTTCGAGCCAGATCTCGCATGGGTCGTTCAGGTGCCAGCCGCTGAGCAGAATATTGTCGCCCGGCGCTTTTTTATCGCCTTCGAGGCAAAACGAGGTGTAGGCGATGATGATGCCGTCGAGGATCGCGCGCAGGGTCATGGCGGCGGCGACGTTAGCCGAGACCTGGCTGCGCAGCGGACGCAGAACGTTCGCGACCAGTTCCGGCCTTGGGTACTCGCGCCCGGCGTCGTAAATCATCTGGCGCAGGGACTCGACTTTGCCGTCCTGCAGGCGTTGCAGCATGCTCTGCTGCAGCGTTTGCCAGTTGTTGGTCCGCCCCGGCGTCGGGCGTTCCAGCAGCGGTTTGACCTGGCCGATCGGGACGCCTTTTTTTACCCAGTCGAGGATTTTGAGCGCCTGCTGGACGTCCTCATCGCTGTACTGGCGGTGGCCGCCTTCCGTGCGCTGTGGCTTGAGTAAACCGTAGCGACGCTGCCACGCCCGCAGGGTGGTGGCGGTGATGCCGCTGAGTCTGGCGAATTCGCCGATGGAGTAAGCCATGTCCGTGTCCAGGGTGGAGGAATACTCTCAATATACTACGAATTTTCCCGAACGGGATGAAGCGCCAAAACGGTGCACTACACTTAACTTCCTACCGTGCAAATGAAAGGAATTCTCATGAAGCTATGGCCTGTTGTGACCGGTGTTGCGATTGCCCTGACGCTGGTCGCCTGTAAATCCCCCACGCCGCCGAAAGGCGTGCAGCCTATTACCAACTTTGACGCCAGCCGCTATCTCGGCAAATGGTACGAAGTCGCCCGTCTGGAAAACCGCTTTGAACGCGGTCTGGAACAGGTGACGGCGACCTACGGCGAGCGCAGCGACGGCGGCATCAGCGTGCTTAACCGGGGTTTTGATCCGGTGAAGAACAAGTGGAGCGAGAGCGAGGGGAAAGCTTACTTTACCGGCGAGCCGACCACCGCCGCGCTGAAGGTATCGTTCTTCGGCCCGTTCTACGGCGGGTATAACGTGATCAGGCTGGACGATAAGTACCAGTACGCGCTGGTGAGCGGCCCGAACCGCGACTATCTGTGGATCCTGTCACGCACGCCGACCATCCCGGATGCGGTAAAGCAGGATTACCTGAACACCGCGCGCAGTCTGGGCTTCCAGGTTGATCAGCTGGTATGGGTGAAGCAGTAAAAATCGTGCTTTCTTCCTGGGGCATTACTGGCTCGCCTGGATAGACTTCCGTTAAAAGCCCAACGGAGAAAGACGGCATGAACGGGCGAGCGGAGCTGCCATCCCGGTGGGGAGCGTTACAGCAGCTACAGGATATTCTCATTGCGGCAGGCGTGCCGATGGAAAACGTCACCGTGGTGGTACCGAGGAATGGGGTGATGAGGAACAGATCTCAAAGAGTGGGTTGAAATAGTTCGGTTTTCTAATCATGATCCCCCCATGAAAATAGAAACCGCACTCCCCAAACACTTTGAACGTCTGGTCGCGATCTGGGAATCTTCCGTTCGCGCCACCCATCACTTTTTACAAGAAAGCGATATTGCGGCGCTGCGCCCGTTATTGCTCAACGCCTATCTGCCTAACCTCAAGGTCGTGATTGCTCGCGATGACGCAGGCGTTATTCACGGCTTTTTAGGCGTGGATGAAAACCGCATTGAAATGCTTTTTGTTGATGACGCGAGCCGAGGGAAGGGCGTTGGGAAATTGCTGCTGCAATACGCTATTGCAGAGTTCGGTGCGAACGAGGTGGATGTGAATGAACAGAACCCGCAGGGCGTCGCGTTTTATCGCCATATGGGGTTTGAGCAGGTCGGACGCTCGGAACTGGACGGGCAGGGGAATCCGTTTCCGTTGTTGCATATGAAGCTGAGCAGAGATACCGGGATTAGCGCTTAGCCTGTTTATCCCATTTTAATAAGCCGACGATATCTTTCTCACCTTCGGCTTCTTTCAGCAGGCGCTGCTTTTTTTCAAACTCAATGTATTCTGAGCACGCCTTCTCATCAGCTGCTTTCTTACTGATTTTGCCAGCTCCTTCTAAAACGTCCCGGTCATTAAATTGCAGGAACTGATCGAGTTTGGTTTGCCAGTCTCGTAAAAATACCTGCTTGCGACGTTTGGCCTGATCTTCGGCAAAATCGAGCCACATATTAACGACGCGATTAAGCTCGCTGACCTCATCCTGAGACAGATAATTTTTTGCCGTGGTGACATCGCTTTTACGGACTTCTTCGCCCTTATAGCTGGTCAACCCCATATGCGGTTGAGTGGCGTCCGCACGTTGGTGAATCAACTCAGCAGCGGTAAGACCCGTGCAGGCAAAATGCAGTTTATTTTGGATTGTCTGGAAGAATTGCGTGGTTTCTTTGAGTGATGGCTGATAGTCAGCGGCTAGCGCAAAAATTTCCCTCACGCGAAGATAGACCCGGCGTTCACTGGCCCGTATGTCGCGAATGCGTTCCAGCATTTCATCGAAATAGTCAGGCACGGCGGATGAACCCACAGGCGGGTTTTTCAGACGCTCGTCGTCCATAACGAAGCCTTTAACCAGATATTCCTGCAGCGTTTGGGTGGCCCACTGGCGGAACTGTGTACCTCGTGCGGAGCGGACGCGATAGCCGATGGCAAGAATAACGGGCAGGCTAAAGTATTGAACGTTATATACTTTACCATCGCTGGCAGTTGTTCGGTAAAACCGAACAACTGAATTTTCGACCAGCTCACCCTCATCAAAAATATTCTTGATATGCCCGCTGATCGTAGCTTTGGCTTTGCCGTATAACTCACAGATCGTGGCCTGTGAGAGCCACAACGTATCGCTTTCGAAGCGGCATTCAATGCGAACTTTTCCATCCTTGCTGGCAAACATGACGAACTCACCGGCTGGTGAATTCATTAATTCTTCATATGTCATGCTGCCTCCGCGTTATAAGGTTGATGCCGGTAAGCTCGTAGTATGCCAGAAACAGCCGCTAAGCCAGGTGGTTTGTATTTGATTTTGCGAGGCGCTTTCCATGATGCTGAGTTTGGATCGCCGCAAGCGCGTCCTCTATCTCAATCAGCTTTGCCTTCGTCCGTTTATAATCGTCCTGCAACCGCTGCTCCTGCTCGTTATACGCCACCAGAACGATGCACCCTTTCATGACCTTTACCGTGACCTGCTGTCCGGTATCAAAACCCGCCGCGCGCAGCCACTTGCCGGAAAGGATGATTTTCGGCGTGGATTTGTCGAAAACATTCGGACGGTATCCCACAATTAATGAACGCTCGGTTCCGGATTGGTCGGTGTCTGGGGTAGAATGCGAATCAGCCATAATCAACTCCTTGATAGTTGGTGAGGTTAGCTCTTGCCAGGTATTGCGAGTACTTGGCGAGGGCGTTTCAATTTGAGGTTTTCGTATGTTAAGGTACGTACCTCAATGAAGATATCTTGCTCTTGTAGGTACGTACATGCCAACAGCTAAACGTGACCCTAATCAGTCAAAATCCGGAAAAGCACCGACTTTTCAGATTCGTATTACGCCGGAGTTGAAAGCGCAGTTTGAGGCTGCAGCTAAGGATGCGGGATTAAGTTTAGGGAATTGGTTTAAAATTCTAGGCAGGAATGAACTAGCACGCCTTCGTTCAGAAAAGGAGTAATCATTACTTCATTTGATTAATGTGTTCAATGTAACTTCTGGCCTCTTGGTTATCTGGCTCAACTTGTAACCAAAAACGAATTTTTCCTTCTAAACTTTTTATGTAATTAGGGTCTTTAATTTTTTCATTATTAATGTGACTAAAAATCCCGTATTTTTTAATATAATGCATGGTTTTTCTAATTTCACGCCTGGTTTTTCTCGGTAATTGTAACTTATCTTTACTAACGTCAATTCCCGTCACTATTTTTTGTTTTGTGTTGTTCAGCAGTTTCGTTTTTTCTTTATTTAAAATAAAACCATAGCTTTCAATTATGTCAGTTACATAACTAATAAATTTTGACGGAATCGCTTCGCCAGAAAAAACCATATCATCGGCATATCGGCTATATTTCAAATTAAATTTTAACGCCAATTTTGACAGTCGTTCATCTAATGGATAAAGTAATATATTACTTAGTGAAGGGCTAGTGATGCCGCCTTGAGGTAAGCAACCGTCAAGACAACATAATGATGCTAGTGCATAAGATACATTTTTCGCATATCCCAGAGAATCAAATAATTTAATTACCCAATTTATTGGTATGCTAGGAAAAAAATCTTTGATGTCAATTTTAAGTAAGAAATGATTATTCAAATGCTGTTCTGCATTATCTATAATTGATTTTCCTTTCTTATATGCAAACGCATTTTTATGAGTTCGTAAAGAATATAGCAATTTTTCATGAATCCATGTCTGACACTTACGTAGCGATGGATAAGGTGAAGATATTTTTCGATATCCTCCTTTCTTTTTCGGTATTTTAAATTCGCGATAAAACGATTTTGTTCCAAAAACAATGTCGTTGATTTCAGGGTATTTTATTCCAATAAGCTTAGATAAGTGTTCAACTTCAAAGATTACGGGAATGTTTCGAGACTCTAAAGTTTTAATATAATCAAGATAAGTAGATATAAAATTGGTATTTATACCTTTTTCAAGATAAAAATCTTCCCATTCACGTCTCATAATTATATCCTGTCAAAATAAAATGACTTGTAGAAACTACTTTCTATACCTGACACCTAAGTTCTCTTCAAGAGCGAGATGTTGCGTGACGCGACATCTCGACCTTGAAAGAACCGCGAGAATAGCAACGCTATTCGAAGCGACTATACGGAGTTATCCGTATAGTCGTGGTTAAAGTGACCCTTAACCAAGGAGCGACTACACTCCAACGTGCTAGTTTCTACAAGTCTGCATCCTATTTATCATAATTCATTCACTTTTGAAAGTGATTTTATCAAGAAGTCTGCGGTTAGGAATATAAAAAGAATTTACATCAAATTTTTCAGGTTCAAATCGTTCTGGAAGAGCCAACCATGTATACGTGCTATTATTTTTTTTTGCAAGGTTGAGTTGCGAAATACCTATGCTTGTTATTTTGTAAAACTCTTCTTTGGCTTCTTCAATCATCCCTTTATTAGTTAATGAAGTCATATTTTTAATGAAAGATGAAAAAGATATTTTAAGTCTTTTAAATATGGTGAATGCTTCTAAACCATGAGATGACTTTAACAAAATTTTTAGAATTTCGATTTCTATTTTATGTTGCATTTATGCGTCTCCCATGGCTCTGGTTAATAATGTTTTCCTGCTTCTTTCATCAAGATATATTGGCCACCAAAAAATTGGGAATACGCTATTCGGCGTATTCCCCTCAGTTCTAGCGTAAAGAGACTCAGTTTCTCCATAACCATTTTTTGGTAAGTCTCTACCTTTGTAGTTTTGTGATAATGTCTTTTCCAATATATCCATTATCGTGAGTAGGCTCTCTTTCTTTTCCTTATTATCATAAAAATCACTGATTCCACGTTTTATTTCATATATATAAGTAACTGGTATGTTTTCTTGTCTTAGTCTCTCTAATCCAACGGTAGATGCAGCAATGACGAAGATTTTTATATCAATATCTACAATCCCTTGCCTTTCATAAATACGCCTCAATTCATTAAATCGACCAATTGCACTTTGTCCACTACCTATGAATTCATCAACTAAAACTATCTTTTTGTGAACGCCACCATGTCTATTAAATTCTTTAAAAGAAGCACCATATCTATTAACGGATATATGATTTCGCCATTCTCTTTTTTCAAGCCTAGGTTTTAAGGCATACAGTATATATTGTCCACTGTCAGGACTATTATCAGCAGATAAAGAAACTATTTGAGTTTGATCGCTTTCAAGAGATGGATCAGTTACGATTTCATCGCAAAGGGTGGTTAGAGCATCATTAAATTTAGAATCATCAAGATATATGAATCTATCTAATAATTCTATAATTAGATCTTGTTGATTATCATCTTTGCAATCTTCAAATAGAAGAGTAGAAACTTCGTCATGTTTTTCTGCAAGCCATGGCTGCTTTTTATGTAACTTAAAAACAATGTCGAATATTGATTTTCTCATTTTGTAATATTAATTGATAAGATTACTTTTCATGTTCGATCAATACCACAAACAAAAATTGTTGTAAATCCTCATGGGCAATGGAAAGCAAGTTATTTCTTCAAAAAATATGGTGTGAAAGGATATATTTTTGGCGGAAGATCACAGGAGTCGAACCTGCCCGGGAACGCTGGCGCCCCCAACTGGATTTGAAGTCCAGCCACCTCACCGGAGATGACGATCTTCCGCGCCTGCATTGCTACATGGAGGCGGGGCGCATTATAGCTACTTTCAGGCATTTACCACATACCCCACACCACTTTTTTCACCTCTCTTTTGACCTGTACCCCCCTGTTTCAGCTAATTCCTAAGAAAATCCTCAGGTTAGCCTTTTGTGCTCTCCAACATTTATCGCGATCACAAAAAACAAGAAACGTAATCTGCTAACCAGAAAACGCAATACCCGCCGTTGAAACAATGGTTTAAAACCAATGCAACCGGTCTCAGCGCCCCCTACAGCGTGAAGGATAAAAAATATGAGCGAAGTATTGTCAGTAAAAGAGAAGATTGGCTATGGGATGGGTGACGCCGCCAGCCACATCATTTTTGATAACGTCATGTTGTACATGATGTTTTTCTACACCGATATTTTCGGCATTCCCGCCGGGTTTGTCGGCACCATGTTCCTGCTGGCCCGCGCGCTGGATGCGATCTCCGACCCGTGCATGGGGCTGATTGCCGACCGCACCCGCAGCCGCTGGGGCAAGTTCCGCCCGTGGATTTTGTTCGGTGCCATCCCGTTCGGCATCGTCTGCGTGCTGGCCTACACCACGCCGGACCTCAGTCTCAACGGAAAAATGGTTTATGCCGCCGTGACTTACACCCTGCTGACCCTGCTCTATACCGTGGTCAACATCCCGTACTGCGCGTTGGGCGGGGTAATCACCAGTGACCCGACGCAGCGTATATCCCTTCAGTCCTGGCGCTTCGTGCTGGCGACCGCGGGCGGCATGCTCTCCACGGTGCTGATGATGCCGCTGGTGAACCTGATTGGTGGCGACGATAAGGCGTTCGGCTTCCAGGGCGGGATCGCCGTGCTGTCGGTGGTCGCGTTCCTGATGCTGGCGTTCTGCTTCTTCACCACCAAAGAGCGCATCCAGGTGCCGCCGAGCACCACCTCCATGCGGGAAGACCTGCGCGATATCTGGCAAAACGACCAGTGGCGCATTGTCGGCGTGCTGACCATCCTCAATATCCTCGCCGTCTGCGTACGCGGCGGGGCGATGATGTACTACTGCACCTGGATCATGGGCTCGCCGGAAGTGTTCGTCGCGTTCCTCACCACCTACTGCGTCGGCAACCTGATCGGCTCCGCGCTGGCGAAACCGCTCACTGACTGGAAGTGCAAGGTCAGCATCTTCTGGTGGACCAACGCCGCGCTGGCGGTGGTCAGCGTGGCGATGTTCTTCGTGCCGATGCACGCCACGGTGCTGATGTTCGCCTTTATCTTCGTCATCGGCGTGCTGCACCAGCTGGTGACGCCAATCCAGTGGGTGATGATGTCCGATACCGTCGACTACGGCGAATGGACCAACGGCAAACGCCTGACCGGCATCAGCTTTGCGGGCACGCTGTTCGTGCTGAAGCTCGGCCTGGCGCTGGGCGGGGCGATGATCGGCTGGATGCTGGCAGGCGGCGGCTACGACGCGGCGGCCAAAACCCAGAACAGCGCGACCATCAGCATCATTATCGGCCTGTTTACGCTGGCACCGGCGATCTGCTACGTGCTGAGCGCCATTATCGCCAAACGCTACTACACGCTGAAAACCCCCTTCCTGACCAAAATCCTGGGTGAGCTGGCGCAGGGCGCGCGCCGCAATCAGCAGGATTTTGAAAACCTGCCGGTCAGTAAAGAATTGCAGAACTAAGAGGACGAAAGCATGAAAATCAGTGATGGAAACTGGCTTATTCAACCGGGCCTGAACGTGACCTATCCGGTTCAGGTGTTCGACGTGGAGCAGCAGGGCAATGACCTGGTGGTGTATGTTGCGCCGCGCGACGTGCGTGAGCGCACCTGGCAGCTCGACACGTTGATGTTCACGGTGCGCCTGTTTTCCCCGCAGGAAGGGATTGTCGGGGTGCGCATCGAGCACTTCCAGGGCGCGCTGAACAACGGCCCGCACTATCCCCTGAACGTTCTGAAAGACGTGAAGGTCGAGATTGAAAACAACGCCGAATTTGCCGAGCTGAAAAGCGGCAGCGTCAGCGTGCGCGTCACCAAAGGCGAGTTCTGGGCGCTGGATTTCCTGCGCAACGGCCAGCGCATTACCGGCAGCCAGCTGAAAAACAACGGCTACGTGCAGGACAGTAACACCGACCGTAATTACGTGTTCGAGCGTCTGGATCTGGGCGTGGGGGAAACAGTCTACGGCCTGGGCGAGCGCTTTACCGCGCTGGTGCGCAACGGCCAGACGGTCGAAACCTGGAACCGCGACGGCGGCACCAGCACCGAGCAGTCCTACAAAAATATCCCATTCTACCTGACCAACCGCGGCTACGGCGTGCTGGTGAATCACCCGGAAAACGTCTCGTTTGAAGTCGGCTCCGAGAAGGTCTCTAAAGTGCAGTTCAGCGTGGAAGGGGAATATCTGGAGTATTTCGTGATCGACGGCCCAACGCCAAAAGAGGTGCTGAACCGCTATACGCAGTTCACCGGGCGTCCGGCGCTGCCGCCGGCGTGGTCGTTCGGCCTGTGGCTGACCACGTCGTTCACCACCAACTACGACGAAGCCACGGTGAACAGCTTTATCGACGGCATGGCCGAGCGCGACCTGCCGCTGCACGTGTTCCACTTCGACTGCTTCTGGATGAAGGCCTTCCAGTGGTGCGACTTCGAATGGGACCCGGTGACCTTCCCGGATCCGGAAGGGATGATCCGCCGCCTGAAAGAGAAAGGGCTGAAGGTCTGCGTGTGGATCAACCCGTACATCGGCCAGAAATCCCCGATCTTCCAGGAGCTGAAAGCGAAGGGCTACCTGCTCAAGCGCCCGGACGGCTCCCTGTGGCAGTGGGACAAATGGCAGCCGGGGCTGGCGATTTACGACTTCACCAATCCGGACGCATGCCGGTGGTATGCCGACAAGCTGAAAGGCCTGGTGGATATCGGCGTTGACTGCTTCAAGACCGACTTCGGCGAGCGTATCCCGACCGACGTGCAGTGGTTCGACGGTTCCGATCCGCAGAAGATGCACAACCACTACGCCTACATTTATAACGAACTGGTGTGGAACGTGCTGAAAGAGACCGTCGGCGAAGAGGAGGCGGTGCTTTTTGCCCGCTCGGCGTCCGTCGGAGCGCAACAGTTCCCGGTACACTGGGGCGGCGACTGCTACGCCAACTACGAGTCGATGGCGGAAAGCCTGCGCGGTGGGCTGTCGATTGGCCTGTCCGGCTTCGGGTTCTGGAGCCACGATATCGGCGGGTTCGAAAACACCGCTCCGGCGCACGTCTATAAACGCTGGTGCGCGTTCGGGCTGTTCTCCAGCCACAGCCGCCTGCACGGCAGCAAATCCTACCGCGTGCCGTGGGCGTACGATGACGAGTCCTGCGACGTGGTGCGCCACTTCACGCAGCTGAAGTGTCAGCTGATGCCGTACTTGTACCGTCAGGCGGCGCTGGCCCGCGAGTTCGGCACGCCGATGCTGCGTGCGATGATGCTGGAGTTCCCGGACGATCCGGCGTGTGATTACCTCGACCGTCAGTACATGCTGGGGGATTCCATGATGGTGGCGCCGGTGTTCTCCGAGGCGGGGGACGTGCAGTTCTACCTGCCGGAAGGCCGCTGGACCCACCTGTGGCACAACGACGAAATCCATGGCAGCCGCTGGCATAAGCAGCAGCACGATTTTATGAGCCTGCCGGTCTACGTGCGCGACAACACCCTGCTGGCGCTGGGTAACAATAACCAGAAGCCGGACTACGCGTGGAACGCGGGGACGGCCTTCCAGCTGTTTAACCTGGAGGATGGCGCAGCGGCGGTGAGCGAAGTGCCTGCGGCGGACGGTTCCGTGGCGTTTACGTTGAAGGCGTCACGTCGGGGCGACATTGTGACTTTTACCGGCGCGGGTGACGCGCAAAACTGGTCGGTGTGCTTGCGCAACGTGCAGAAGGTGAGTGGCGTGAAAGGCGGCTCGCACGCGGGCAGCGAGTGGGGTGTGGTGGTGAAAGCGGAGGGGGATGAGGTGGTGGTTCAGCTCTGAGGTGGAAAATGCCCGGTGGCGCTTCGCTTACCGGGCCTAAGGTAATTATGCGCTCTGATGCCCTCACCCTGACCCTCTCCCATGTACAGTCCGGGGACATGGTAGACAGGTGTTCGGGGACATGGTGAACACTTTTTAACATCCTTTACCCATGGTGATCGACTTTTTCTTCAGGTCGATCACCCCCACTTTCGTGCTGTACC